>NZ_DIAO01000009.1:0-195082 GCF_002416465.1 Leclercia sp. UBA5076 | reverse complement strand
GCATCAGCATCGGCATCCGCGTCGGCATCGGCATCGGAATCCGCGTCAGCGTCAGCGTCCGAATCGGCATCTGCATCCGCGTCGGCATCCGCATCCGCATCCGCGTCAGCATCCGCATCAGCATCTGAATCATCAATATCGAGCAGCGTTAATTCTTCCGGGGGCTCATCATCGGGGAAATCCAGGCCGATCGTTGGGTAACCCGCAGTGGGATCAACAATTTCGCCGGTAAGATCGAGCACGACGTGGGTATGTGACCCGCCGCCGCTGCCGCCTGGCTCGCCGCCAGAATTACCGGATTGCGGACCAGCTGCTGTCGCTTCCAGGGTTTGCGTCGGGTCCTGCCCGTCGGCAATAGCCTGCTGGATGGCTGCCACGTCCTGCTGCTGGGTCGCCGTGGCCTCTGCCACTATATGCCCTGAGCTGTCCCACTGACTGTCACGCCCCACATCCAGTTGTTTGCCATCCGGCAAAGATAAGGTAATTGCGCCAGCCGCTCCCGTCTGGACGTGTTCTCCTTCGAGAACGCGGTCGCCTTCGGTCAGCAAACGCTTACTGCCGTCAGGGCTGACGGCAAATACCTGCCCGATTACTGCTTTGACAATCCCGGATACGCCACTCATATATTGTCTCCCTCAATCTTTTTCTTGCCCAATTCATCCATTTGTCAGGCTTAGAATGCTAAAAGAGTATTTAATCTGTATTAGTAATATGCTGTGCAACTATGACTACAATACGCCTTTATGCACCAGATTTATTGATGCAGATACGGATCAGGGCGCTATATTAATAGATGCCATGAATAAACAGGAAACTAAAAAGATCTGTACTATCAAAATAGGGAGCCAGGGAAATATCCCCCTATTAATTGTTGATTAATCCCGGTACGCAAAAGAGGCTAAATAAGCCCCTCGTCCTCATCCGCGATTAACCCTTCCAGACCACTCAGCGAGCGACGCGCCTGCGCACGGCTGGTGAGTTTGGCCTGTGCGGCAGGCGGCAGGTCAGTAATGGTGATAACCCCTTTACTCATCAGAACCTCGATCAGATCCTCAAGCACACGCACCATCTCAAGGTCGCTTTGCCGCAGCTGATACAGCGTGGCTTCGCGGATATCACGCTGGCGCAACCACTCGTCAATCTCGGGCGTACAGAGATCGTGCTGTTCTGTCATTGCGGAAAAAGGTGTCAATTCCATCCGAATTATTCGTCTTTCCCTATCGCGTTCTACGTAATACATATTCAGCCTCTGTATAACCTGTGAGGTTAATTTCCACCCAGCGTACTGGCATCAGCAAAATAGCGCCCCATTGCGCCATACAGCCCCATTTTTTCGAGGATCGCCAGTTCGCCTGCCGTTTCCACTCGCTCGGCAATTAAAGGAAGATTTATCTGACGGGCGGCCCAGTAAATAGCCTCAATAAACAGTTTTTTATCGTCCTCGCTGTCTATATCGCGAATATAACTGCCATCAACCTTAATCCAGGCCAGACCCCATTGCGGCAAATTGCCGATAAGGTGGAAGCGTCCGCCAAAGTGCTGGATCCCCAGACGACACCCCAACGCCTTCAGGCGGCTGACCAGAACATTCACCCTCTCGACATCGGGCAGCTCATTCTCATCCAGCTCAAACGTCAGCCAGGTTGCCAGCTGCGGCGCGCTTTTCAGCGGCTGCAACAGGGCATTCAGGCTCTGGTCATCCGCGACGCTGGCCCCGCTGATGCTCAGCGCCAGCGGACGCGGTGATTTTGCCAGCTCACTTAGGGTCTGCTGGAGCATCACAATGTCCATGCGGCGGCTGAGATTGAGCCGGTGGATCCACGGCATAAAGCGTCCGGCAGGCACCAGCTCCCCCTCCGGGGTTTTAATTCGCGCGAGGATCTTATGATGCAGCACCTCACGCGCGCTGTTGCAGGCGTAGACCGGCTGTGAAAAGAGCGCAAAGTCGCCGCTTGTCAGCACCGCGTCCAGACGGGTGTACCAGCTGTGATGATCGTCTTCGCTCTCGGTGGCCGATGCGGTATCGGGCGTCGCAAAGATGCGCATTTCGGTTTCGGCTCTTGCCAGCGCCTGATCCGCCTGAGCCAGTACTGCCTGGGGCGTATCGCCTGGGTTAAACGGCACCAGGGCAAAATGCGCCACCGGCGTCACGTCGCTCATGCCCATCTCAGACAGCGCCTTCAGCTGGGTGCTGAGGGTGTTGCGCAGATTATCGAGCTCCTGGCCCAGGATCTGCGGGGCGATAATGGCAAACTCCCCGCCGCGCACGCGGGCTACAAACCCCTCGTTGTGGAAATAGTTGCGCTGCAGGCCGCTCAGAATATCCGCCACGGCCACCAGCAGCTGATCGGATTTCGCCCCACCCAGACGGTGGTTAAGCCCCATCAGATCCTGCACCCGCAGCAGCATAATGTGGCCGGCGGCGTTCTCTTCATCACTCAGGCGTGACTGGAGCTGCATATCAAACGCCCGGCGGTTGCTCAGGCCGGTCAGGCTGTCGTGATAGGCCTCCTGGCGCAGCGCTTCGGTACGCCGGGCCTGCTCGCTGAATAACACCTTGAGCTGGGTCACCATCATGTTGGTGGCGTCCACCACCCGGCGCAGCTCAGGCGTTTTTGGCAGCGCCTGTATATTAAGAAACTCGCGGCGGCAGATGGCCATCGCCTGTCCGGCAATATAGTTAAGCGGGCGCAGAATGCGGTTCAACAGCAGGGTGGCTGCCAGCACAAACAGCAGGCTACAGCCGATCAGCCACAAAAAGCTGGCAACGATACTGTTCCACAGGCGGGCCAGGGCGAACATCGGATGGCTGACCACTTCTACCCGGGCAACCTGCGTCCAGCCCCGCATCACAATGGCATCGCCTTCGCCTGGGCTGAGGTTCACCAGCCGCACAAACCAGTGCGGTACACGGGTGCTCTGGGGTACGTCGCTGCGCTCGATAATCGGTTTATTGGTTTTAATGTCGATCACGCGAATGCGATAGAAATAGCCGCTGTCGAAGATGGAGTTCACCATCAGCTCGGTCATGGCCGGATCGTCGATATGGGTGGTCAGCGACACCCCCAGCGCCGTCGCCGCGTCCTGCGCGTGGGCGCTAAGCTGATTGCGGTACTGCTCCCGTGAGCTTTCCAGGGTAACGAAAAAGTTGCCGCAGAAAATGACGAGCGTAAATAAACAGATGCCAATCAGTAGCTGTTTATAAAGAGACATGGCCCTATCCTATTCATGAATTACAAATCCTTCTGCACGCATACGGGTGAGAAGATCCTGCCAGCGGGAGAGCCGTTTGCTGTCACCCACGCGTTTGTTGCCGCCAGATTGCGGCAGCCACAGCCCTTCGCCGTTAAACGCATACACCGGAAGCAGATCGGTACGCTGTGTAGCAGGCAAGATGGCGGTTTTCAGGTTATCCAGAACCAGTGGGATCGCCGTGGGGGTGGAATACCATGTCACCACCATGTGCGCCTGATTCAGTTCGAGTGCTTTAACATAGGTAATACGTAACTGGTTCGCCGGCACGCCCATTTCGCGCAGGGTGAAATATTTCGCCAGCGCAAAGTCCTCGCAGTCCCCTGCCCCCTGACGTAAAAACTCAATTGGCGTTGCCCAGTAATCCTGCTGCTTCCAGACGACGATATCATCGCGAAACGCCATCCGGGCGTTAAAAAACTGGTTAACCCGGTTTAAGGTGTCATGGATCGTGCCCTGCGACGGCTGTTTAAGCAACGCTGCCCACTCATCAATCCGCTGCCGGGCGGCGGGGGTAGCCGGGCCATACAGCCGTTCGGTACGGGTGCTGATGGCGCTGAAATCCCACCCGGCGCCGAGTCCGGGGGAGATAACCAGCAGCAGCACCAGCCAGAGCGACAGCCAGCGTCGACAGCTCACCAGAAGAGAAGGATAAAGCCGCATGACGTAACTTACTGCTCGCCTGACCGGGCCAGCCAGCGCTTACGGTACGCGACATAGCCGGAAAGGTAGTGTTCAACATCGTCGATTCGCACGCGATAGCTGTGGTGACGAATAAAAAAGCTGCCGACGATGCGCGGCGGGTTTTTAAAGAACATCGCCAGTTCCGGCCAGAAAAAGCCGTTTGCCAGATAGCGGGCGCGGCTCTCCAGCGCCTGGTTGAACACCGCCATGTCGAAGCCCGCCAGCAGATGTTTATGCGGCGATGTCTCAAGCCGCGCGATCATCCGTGAGGCCGCCATCATCAACTCAAGCAGCGTAGGATAAGTGGTGACGCGGTTCTGAACGAAGTCGAGATGATCGCGCACGTTATCCAGCCCAAACTGGTAATAGCGCTCCAGCGGCTGGTAGCACGTCAGCTCGTTGACGCAGTAGCTGAGCCAGTGATCGTGTGCCTGCCAGTGCTTCTGCACAATAAAATGATCCATCGCCCGTTCGACCATTGCCAGCCAGCGCGGCGCTTTAGTCAGTCCGTAAAGACGCATCAGCGCAAACGCCGCCTCACCGTCGTAATAGATAATGCGGTGCGCCGCCTTCAGCGACAGATCCCCTGCGTTCAGCACGTGAACAAACCCCCCCGTCTGTGGATCCTGCATAAAGCCGATCCCGTTCGCCAGCCGCGCCATCGGTTCCAGATACCGATCATCACCGGTCAGCTCGCTGTATTTCGCCATCGCCAGAATACACACCGCATTGCCGCCAAGCTTAATCTCATCCCCGGTATCGACCAGGAAATCGGCGTCGCTGCCGTCCGGTAGCCGGTAAGTACGAATAAAGCTGGCGCAGAGGTCGTTGAGTGCCCGCTCGATTGCCGCGAACTGTTCAGGCTGCTGCGTCACTTCCCATCCTTCGAGCAGTGCATAGGTGGAGCTGGCGTGGCGCAAGGCGTTATAGGTGGGAATGGCGCGGTCGAAACAGGGGAACCAGCCGTACTGATAGCGCCCGGAGGGGGCGATCTGCCGGGCAAGGTAGTCGGTGGCGGAGGCGATCATCGGCTCAAGCGCCGTCGCCTGCCAGTCGGGTAGCTGGCGGTAGCCGCTGTTACGCCCGGTCGATTCGATGGGTAACAACTGCTCGCCGTCGCAAAACAGCGCCCGGGTGGTGAAGCGCCAGAGCGTCTGGTCAGGCTCCTCCGGCCAGCTCAGCACAGCGCCGAAGCGACGGCGGGAAAAATGGGCCAGATTAGTGGCATTGGGCGTGGCAACGCCGTGATCGCCATGATAGAGCAGCGCGTTGGCGGCAATCTCCTGCTCCAGCATCGCGTAGCGAAACGCTGGGTCCAGGCTGATGCCGAAGCGAAAATAGTTGCGTTTGGTCTTGGCTAAACGGGCTTGCAGGTTATCCCAGCGCAGGGCCTGCACCTGATCCACAAGGTCAACGCGCAGCCAGCAAACCACCGCCCCACTCTTTTGCTGCCACTGCAGCAGCGCCTCTACGCCCTGCTGCCAGGCCTGATCGAAGCTGTCGCCAGAGCCCTGCACAATATGCGCACGGCTTTGACCATCGGAAGCACTAAAAAAGATCGCCCAGGCGGGGCAAATCGGCGGTTTGGGCGCGACGTCCAGCAATTCCATCGCCGGGCGGGTTTGCGCCAGTAATTGGCTGAGCGGCATTTTTACTCCTGATAACGCCTGAAGAAACCCTGTCAGAAAAATCCTAACCAGATAATACCATTATGTATGACAAGTTGTGTATTCTGTATATCTATGTTTCTTCCGGGGCAGTATTGTGAGTCGATGTTTCGCGGTAGGGAGCCTGCTGCTGGTGAGCCTGTATGCATACGCTGAAATGCCGCTGCTGTGGAACCAACCGGCCTCCCGGGAGCACTGCCCGGTCGGCGACGAGGCCGTGTGGGTACACTACCCTCAAGGCAACGCCTGTATGCGCTATTTCAGCGCCGGAAATCTCCAGGCTGCCCCGCTGGCGGTGGTGATGTTAAAAGGCGACCGCGTCTCGCAGATAAAGCGTCCACCCGAAACCATTCCCGGTAACACCGCCGCCGACCAACGCCGTCAGGCCCGGGCGATCCTACGCCAGACCGGGTTGCCGACCATTATTATCGCCCGCCCCGGCACCTACGGCTCCAGCGGCAACCATTACCGCCGTCGTCAGGCGGAAGAGTTCCAGGCTATCGATGCCGCCCTCAATGCTATCAAGGCCCGCTATGGTATCCAGCGCTTTATTCTCAGCGGACACAGCGGAGGCGCCACCGCCGCTTCGGCGCTGTTGACTACCGGCCGCCGGGACATCGCCTGCGCGGTGCTTACTTCCGGCGCCTGGGGAATACTCGAGCGGGCGCAGCGCCTGCGTCAGCAGCGTGGCGAAGCCCCGGCGCCTGCACTGGACGGCACCGGCCTCCCTCACCCGTGGGATCCCCTCGACCACATCAGCGGGATCGCCGCCGATCCCTTCCGGTTGATCCTGGTGATCGGCAACCCGCAGGATCGCAATACGCCGTTCGATCTGCAGGCGCGATTCGCGGATGCGCTGCGGGAACATGGCCACCGGGTAGAACTGCTCGAACGCCCCGCCAGACCGCCGCAATTTCATAATTTGACGGGGAATGCCGGTATCAACGCCATTCGCCTTTGTCCGCTACGCGGATAAGCCCAAAAAAGCAGGAATAAAAATATGCGCCAGAAACCGCCCCGTCAGCCACGCGCAGAGACGCAAGCCCCGGGATGGACCGCTGCCGAACTCGAAAAACTACCCGGTAGCGTCTGGTACAATCGCCCGGATGCAGGCTGGTGCGCCACTGACATTGTCCTTTTTCATGATAAGGCGCAGCCTGGCCATCCCTGTCTGTTTGTCGCCATCGATCCCGACACCTGGCACAAGGGCTCCGGCAACACCGGAGTTTACGCTGGCTGGGATGATACTCATCTTTCGCTTTCCCGCCACGCCTCTCGTTACTGCGGGGCCATCGTCCAGCGACGCCTTGAAGATCTCCCGCCAGACTTCCCTCAACTGGTGGTGGGCAACAGCTATCAGGCCCTGCTTTGGCTTGCAGAAGAAGCCCGGCGGCGACTGGACGGTAAGCTGGTGGCGATCACCGGTACGGTAGGCAAAACCTCGACCAAAGAGATGCTCAACAGCATCCTGACAAAGCATATGTCGGTAGTGGCGAGCCGCGGAAACCATAACACCCGCACGGGGGCCTCCATCACGCTGGCGCGTGCAGTCTGCAATCCGCAGGCGGTGGTGCTGGAGGTGGCGATCTCTGCTCTGTGGATGCGCAACGGCGGGATCGGCCCGCGTATCAAACCGCATATCGTCATTATTACCGAGATCGGCCTCACCCAGGTGGGCAGGAGCGTGACCTCTCTCGACGATGTGGCCCGCTTTAAAGCGCGCATCAGTCACGGTCTTATTCCGGGTGGTTACGCCATTTTAAACCGTGATATGGCCAGCTATGACACCGTGGCTGCGAGCGTCACCCGTGACGGTGCCCGCATCATCAGCTACGGGTTTGATGCCGACGCCGACGTGCGGATCACGGCGTTTACCCAGAATGCCAACGGGAGCCTGATCACGCTCAGCCTCCGTCAGCAGAGCCTGAATTACCGGCTGGCTGTGCCGGGCAAAGGCGCCGCGCTTAACTCGGTGGCCTCGCTTATCGCCGCCGATCTGCTCGGGGTGAGCCTGGCGGAGATCGTGGCCAGCCTCGAAACCTGGCGCAGCGATGATCAACATATGGGCATTTCCGCGCTGCCGCTGCCGGGCGGCGGGGCTGTCACCCTGATTGACGACAGTTATAACGCCGAATACCTCTCGATGCTCAACGCGTTTGAGGTGGCCGCTCAGCGAGCGCAGGAAGGGGGCGGCCGTGTGATCGCCCTGCTGGGGCGGATCATCAACCTCGGGGATCGGTCCGCCGCCATCCACCGCTCGCTGGCGCAGCCCCTGCTGGCGGCTGGCTGTCAGCAGGCATTTCTGCACGGTGACGAGATGTATGCCCTGCTCGACACCCTGCCGGAGGAGGTTCGTGGCGGTCATTTCAGTACCGCAGAGGCGCTGGTGGAAGCCGCTGTGCCAGCGTTGCGCGACGGCGATATCGTGCTGGTCAAAGGGAGCGTGCGTAATTCCGACTTCAGGCGGGTTGTCGGCCTGTTGAAGCGCCGACTTACCGCGTCGCCAGCCCTGGCAAAAGGGCAAATCGCCCGCCTGCTGATGAATCTTACCACCGGCGAAACCCGGCTGTCTGAGCAGGGTGACAGCGCGTTTGCCCCCACGTACTTGAGCCAGCTGCTGCTGGCCGTCTGCCTGGCAGAACGGCTGCTGGCGAAAAAAATAGACCTTGATACGCCTGTTGAGATGCATGGCATCGCTGCCCACGTTCTGCAGGGCAATCCGGCTCTTGGCCTGCAACGGGGGTGCACGGCAACCGTGAAATCGCTGGTGCAGGGGATGCTCATCCACAACGCCTGCGACGCCGCCATTCATCTGGCGGAAACGCTGGCCGGCAGCAGCGCGGAGGCGTTGAAGGCGCTGCGCAGCCTTGTCGACCAGCTGGAGATGCGCCACACCCATATCAATAACGTCTCCGGTCGGCCCCGCCCCGGCCAGCGCACCACGCTTACGGATATCGCCAGGCTGATGCACCATTTCCAGCTGCGCTACCCGCACTGGCTTACGTGGCTGGGTGAGCACGAGGCGGCCATCGGCGAGCGGGTCTACCGTAAAAGCGGCAACCTGCACAGCAACGGCAGCGCATGGGGACAATTCTGCGCCGGACGCTGGGGCGTTGCGTTGCAGTGGATCGCAGGCGAACTCTGGCTGGCCTGCGCTGCCGGGGCGGATGACGCCTTTCATCTCGACTATCTGCTGGATGGGCTCCTGGCCGGAGTGGATGGCGCAGAGCCCGCACCGGTGCCCGTCGAACGGCACATCGACAAACCTGTGGCGACCCTCACCTTGTTGGGCGACACCTACTTTGGGGAGTGGTATACCCGTAAGCGCCAGGCGCGGGGTCTGGATGATGCCCTGCAACGTTACGGCTACGATCACAGCTTTCTGGGCATCGCCCCCCTGCTGCGCGGTAGCGACTTCACTCTTGCCAACTTTGAGACGGCCCTCGCCACCGATCTGCGCGCCAGTCTGGAAGGGCGAAAGCCGTTCTGCCTGACCGGGGATCCGGTCGCCTCGGTTACCGCGCTGCGTAAACAGGGTATCGACGCGGTGGCCCTTGGCAATAATCACGCCATGGATGCCGGAGTGCCGGGGCTGGAGAGCACCCTGGCGGCGTTTGGCGGCGGCGGCATTGCCTGCATCGGCGCCGGACGCAATGCGCAGCAGGCCCACGCTCCGCTGGTGCTGACGGTGGGCGACAGACAGTACAAGATTTTCAGCGCCTACTGGTACCGACGCTACATGGAGCAGGATTGCGCCTTTTATGCCCGCCCACGTCGGGCAGGGGTCGCCTGCCTGAGCGGCGGCCTGGCTGAACAGCTGCGTCTGGAGAAAGCACGCCCCCGGCCAGCCACCACTATCGTGCTCGCTCACTGGGGGCTAGATTACCAGTGGACAACGGTGGGACAGCGGGCGCTGGCGCAGCGTCTCTGCGAGGCCGGAGCCGACCTGATTATCGGCTCCGGGCCGCACATGGCAGGCGAGGCGGTAAAACAGGGCGAAAGTCTGGTGGTCTACAGCATCGGCAATGGGGTGTTTAACAGTAACGGTGAATACCAGTCGCGTGGCGTGCCGCCGTATGGCTTTGTCGTCCGCCTGCTGCTTGGCAATCCGCAGCCGCAGATCGCGCTTCTGCCGATCCTGACCGACAATAAACAGACTTTCTGGCAGCCCCGCCCGGTGACCGGGGCGGAATTCTCAGATCTGATCGCGCAGCTTACCGCGCAGGGCATGCCCATTACCCAGGAAGAGACGTCCGATGCGGGCTGGCGCGCCGTCAGTGAGGAGGGTGAATGCAGGCTGATCATGCCGCTGGCGCACCTGGCCGGGAGGTAAGCAGAATTTTTAAGCGATACAACTACCTGAATTAAAATTCCCGATTACATTTAAAAGACGTCACTCCGCTGTGCGACAGAGTCAGGACAAACTGATGAGCGTGCTACTGCAAAAAATGCCCCGCTGCGGGGTGGTGTTGTTAACGCTGCTTCTGAGCGTAAGCGGTTGTGCTAGCCATGATAAGAATCCCAGCCGGGCGCGTGTAGCGCCGAAATATGTTCGCCCTGCGCCTGTGCAGCCCGCGTATAGCGCACCTGAATCGTTCCTGAACGCGCCAGAAGCGTCCCCTGCGCCGCCCGTAAGAGTAAAAAAACGGCCTCAGGATAAAGCCGCCGAACCGCCCGCGCCCCGGGTCATACCGGTGCTGGATAACTCGTTGCCGGAGCAGATCTGGCAACCTGCGATCACCCGTCAGACCAGCCTGGAGCTAAAATCATGACGGAACGCGCTCTCGGTGAACTGGAAAACCGGGCCGATATCAAGCGCCCCACGCTGCCGCTGTGGCAAAACGCAGTGGTTATTCTTCTCACCCTCACCTATCTCATCTGCGAGCTGGCCTTTAACTCGCGCCTGCTCGACCTGGTGGGAAGTCTCTCCACCCCCGACGATATCCACAGTATGGAGCGCTATGGTCGGGCTTTAACCGCTATCGCCGCCGCGCTGTTGATGTTCCAGCTGGTGCTGGCAGCGAACGCCTGGCTGAAAAAACGCGGCATTGCCTTTCCCGCCCCCTGGGTGGCAGGCATGGTGTTCTCGCTCTGTCTGCTCACCGGCGTGGTGACATGGCAAACGGTGGAGCGGGTAATTGAGCGCCAGGTCGCCCAAAGTACCGGCGAGTTTCGCCAGAAGTCGATGCTGGCGCAGCTCTATCAGCAGTCTTTAATTGACGGGCACCAGACGCTGGAGGGGATCCCGCTTGATGACGATGGCAGTCAGCGCGAAACCTGGACCAGCCCATCCGGGAAAGCGTTTCTGGCGATGCTGCCGCTACTTATGAGTTCGGTCAGCCGCTATCACGAACTGCTTGAGCGAGAGGCGGCGCAAAACCTGCGCGACAGCATCAGCGTTCAGGAGGGCGGGCTCCTCGGCTATTACAAACTCTGGCTGGCCGCGCGCGCAGAGATTTATCAGGACTATCTCGACTATACCAGCGTTACGCAGAAAAATGGGCTCTATCATGGGGTGACAATCCCGGCCCGCCTCGACTGGGAGACATTTTTTATGCTGGACCCGGTGCAGAAAAGGCTGCGGGAAAAGCTGGCCCTGCCGCTGCAAACCCGGGTGCAGCCTGAATATCCGAAAGAGGACGCCCTGAAACAGTTCGCCCTGGCGCTGCAGGCTCCCCATCTTGACTACGCCGTGCAACAGCAACTCCCCCGCCTGCAGGCTGCGCTGGCCAGCTACGGCACGGGCGGAGCAAATGAAAAACGGGGCGAGGATGCGGCGCGGGCGGTGATTGTTCCTCCCATTGCGCTGATGTTCTCCCTGCTCGGCGCCCTCACCCACCTGGCAAAACTGCTCTATCTGCTGCTTCTGCCGTTAAGTTCCGCCCTGCTCTCTGTTACCGCCTGGCGGCCCGTTCGCCTGCTTAACCGCCATCCGCTGATCTTCCCGGTGCTGTTAATCTGCCTGCTGCTCGGCCTGTGCAGCGTGACCAATAACAGTATTACGGCTTCTCCGGCCTATCAGTCGCTGCGGCACGCATTGCAGGGAGCGGAAGTGGCGATCACCAATACCCCCTCACCCCTCAGCGGCGGCACGCTGTTGCGGGCGATCCATACGGTCAGCATCGGGCAGAGTTACAGCTATCCGCTGAATCATGCCATACGCCAGAACGTGCTGTTCGGCTTTGATTTTGGATATGGAAAGCCTGACTAATCGCGTTTGAATGTGGATAAAAATAGCCCCGGTTTGAGCCCTTTTGTGGGTTATTTTTTGCGCAAAAAGTAGTGTTAGCAGTTAAGATATATCAGTGCTACATTACGCCGCCCAGCGCCGACAGCCTTTTTTCAGACCTTGGGCATATACGGTAATCACCATGAACCAATAGTATTAACGCAGGTCTTAATAGCATTCCGGCGTAGCGCCAGTCTGGGGCTACCAATATACTCTCCATAAAGGTCGTTTTATCTTGTCTCAATGCAAATTCACGCGCACGCTTCTGCACCCGCGTTACTGGTTTACATGGTTTGGTCTGGGTGTCCTCTGGCTGCTCGTGCAACTTCCTTATCCGGCGCTACGCTGGCTCGGTGCCAGCCTCGGAAGTCTTTCGCGTCGTTTTCTGAAGCGCCGTGAATCTATCGCTCGCAGGAACCTCGAACTCTGTTTTCCGGCGCTCTCCCCTGAAGAGCGTGATCATCTCATTAGTGAAAATTTTAAATCTATCGGCATGGCGTTACTGGAAACGGGGATGGCCTGGTTCTGGCCGGACTCGCGGGTACGTAAGTGGTTTGACGTTGAAGGCCTGGAAAATTTGCAGCGCGCGCAGGCAAAAAACTGCGGGGTGATGGTGATCGGCGTTCACTTTACGTCGCTGGAGCTGGGTGGCCGGGTGATGGGGTTGTGCCAGCCGATGATGGCCACTTATCGTCCACATAACAGCGCCCTGATGGAGTGGGTGCAGACGTGCGGGCGCATGCGTTCAAATAAGGCGATGATCAGCCGCAATAATTTACGCGGGCTGGTCAGCGCCCTGAAAAAAGGCGAAGCGGTCTGGTTTGCTCCGGACCAGGACTATGGCCGCAATGGCAGCAGCTTCGCCCCCTTCTTCGCGGTAAAGGAGGTGGCCACCACTAACGGCACATTTGTGATTCACCGTCTTTCAAAGTCGGTGATGCTGACGGTCACCATGGTCAGAAAAGACGATAAAAGCGGTTATCGCCTGTTTATCATGCCGGAGATGGAGAACTATCCTCAGGAAGAGGCGGCCGCCGCGGCTTACATCAACAGGGTGATCGAGAGCGAGATCATGCGTGCGCCGGAACAGTATTTATGGGTGCATCGCCGTTTTAAAACGCGTCCTGTGGGGCACGCTTCCCTCTATCTTTAACCCCGTTGAAGGTTAGTTTCTTTTAGAAACTAACCTTTTCAATCACCTGTAATCACTCAGGTTTATCGTTAGCACGCTATCTTGCCGAACGACAATTTATTACCCGCCGAAATTAAACTGTCGCCGTTCCACGACACTCGTAAGTCGTGGAAATTATTTAGAAAAATGCCTCTTGTCACTCCTGAAATTTAAGCGTACATTAGCGCCGTCTGGCTACCTGAAAGCACAGAATTCTGAGCTGGAGTCGTCGCTGAAACGGGATAATTCTCATTTCCGCCCCGGCCTGACTTCACCTCTCTATACTCAGTTGGACTCTATTTTTATTGCGTATCACGAAATACGCGGAGCGATGAACGTGAAATATTTCTTTATGGGTTTTTCAGTGATTTTGTTCGCATGGGTCGGTACGTTTGCCCTGATGATGAACTGAGCAAAGAAAATGTAGTCAAAAAAACAGGCGCCCAAGGCGCCTGTTTTTTTTGGGGTTACTGACCCGCCTGCTCTGGCATCGGCTTTGTTACCTGGGGCAGTAATCCGTCGGCGCGGAACATGCTTTTAATGCCCCTCACCGCCTGACGGATACGATCGCTGTTCTCAATCAGCGCGAAACGCACGTGCGTATCGCCGTAGTCACCAAAGCCAATCCCCGGGGAGACGCACACTTTCGCATCCTGGAGGAGTTTTTTGGCAAACTCCAGCGATCCCATCGCGGCGTAGGCGTCCGGGATCTTCGCCCAGACGTACATCGAAGCTTTAGGCATCTCCACCATCCAGCCCGCCTCATGCAGCCCTTTGACCAGCACATCGCGACGGCGTTTATACTGGGCTGCAATGTCCTTCACACACTGCTGATCGCCTTCCAGCGCAGCAATGGCCGCTACCTGCAACGGGGTAAAGGTGCCGTAGTCGTGGTAGCTTTTGATACGTGCCAGCGCGTTGACCAGCGTCTTGTTACCGACCATAAAGCCGATACGCCAGCCCGCCATGTTGTAGCTTTTCGACAGGGTGAAAAACTCCACCGCAACGTCGCGCGCGCCGGGTACCTGCATGATCGACGGCGCTTTCCAGCCGTCATACACGATATCGGCGTAGGCCAGGTCATGCACCACAAGCACGTCGTAGCGCTTCGCCAGGGCCACCACTTTCTCAAAGAAGTCGAGTTCCACGCACTGGGCGGTCGGGTTGGAAGGAAAACCGAGGATCATCATCTTCGGCTTCGGATAGCTTTCCCGGATGGCGCGCTCCAGCTCGTTAAAAAAGTCGACGCCTTCAACCAGCGGCACAGAGCGCACCTGCGCACCGGCAATGACCGCACCGTAAATATGGATCGGGTAGCTGGGGTTCGGCACCAGCACCGTGTCGCCATGGTCCAGCGTCGCCAGCATCAGATGCGCCAGCCCCTCTTTTGAACCGATGGTGACAATGGCTTCGCTCTCAGGGTCGATCTCCACCTGATAGCGTTCCTGATACCAGCGCGAAATGGCGCGGCGTAAACGCGGAATCCCTTTAGAGGTTGAGTAACCATGCGTGTCCGGGCGCTGGGCGACGGTGCAGAGTTTTTCCACGATATGGGGCGGCGTAGCGCCGTCCGGATTACCCATACTGAAATCGATAATGTCTTCGCCGCGACGGCGCGCAGCCATTTTCAATTCAGCAGTAATGTTAAACACATACGGGGGAAGACGATCGATACGCGAAAAACGGCGTTCAGGACTGGAGTCAGCCATAAATTCCTCAGATTACGTTAGCGCCCGGACCGTCCGAGCGACGTCGCCACGGATGTGGCGTGCTTAGAAAATAACCTGAAAAAATTCGCCTTGTCGAGGGGGGAAGAAATAAAAAAAAGCGTAGCGCTAAAACAGGAACTCTGCTGAGGCAAAAACCGGAAGCAAAAAAGAAAAGAGGCATTATTAATACCTTTTTATTAACATTTTAATATCATTACAGTTACGACTTCCGGGTGGCTTTTTAGCTTTTCTGCCCGCTTATGCGACCTTAGATACAATCCCCTTTGATTAACGTGGTTTATCCCCATTTTATAAAAGAGCGGGATGGCTGGTCATTGAGCGTCAGGTTTTTTATCATGGTTCTTTCCTCTTTTCCCAGGTTTACCCGTGCACGAAATATTCAATATGCTGCTGGCGGTGTTCGATCGCGCGGCGTTAATGCTGATTTGCCTCTTTTTCCTCATTCGCATCCGCCTGTTCCGCGAGCTGCTGCATAAGTCTGCCCACTCGCCCCGGGAACTGCTGGCGGTCACTGCGATCTTTTCGATGTTTGCCCTGTTCAGTACCTGGTCCGGGGTACCGGTGGAAGGTTCCCTGGTTAATGTGCGGATCATCGCCGTGATGTCTGGCGGGATCCTGTTTGGCCCATGGGTCGGGATCATCACGGGCCTCATTGCCGGGACCCACCGTTACCTGATTGATATCGGCGGCGTGACGGCGGTTCCTTGCCTGATCACCAGCATTATCGCTGGCGTGCTGTCGGGGGCGATCAACCGCAAAGTCCCTAAGAAACAGCACTGGAAAGCGGGTATCATCGCCGGCATGCTCTGCGAAACCCTGACCATGATCCTGGTGGTGGCGTGGGCCCCCACCACGGCGCTGGGGCTGGATATCGTCTCAAAAATTGGTATTCCGATGATCCTCGGTAGCGTCTGCGTGGGCTTTATCGTGCTGCTGGTGCAGAGTGTGGAAGGCGAAAAAGAGGCCAGCGCCGCCCGGCAGGCCAAGCTGGCGTTGGATATTGCCAATAAGACGCTGCCGCTGTTTCGCGACATTAACGCTGAATCGCTGCGCCAGGTGTGCGATATCATCCGCCGCGACATTCACGCCGATGCGGTGGCCATCACCAATATTGACCGGGTGCTGGCCTACGTGGGCGTGGGTGAAGCAAACTACCGGGATAATGATGATACCATCAGCCCCACCACCCGCCAGGCAATCAGCGGCGGCAAGATCATCATTAAGAATAACGATGAGGCTCACCGCACCCCGGAGATCCACTCTATGCTTGTGATACCGCTGTGGGAAAAAGGGGTAGTCACCGGCACGCTAAAAATTTACTACTGCCACGCGCACCAGATCACATCGACCTTACAGGAGATGGCGGTCGGGCTGTCACAGATTATCTCTACCCAGCTGGAGGTCTCCCGTGCCGAGCAGCTGCGGGAGATGGCAAACAAGGCAGAGCTGCGCGCCCTGCAGAGTAAAATTAATCCCCATTTTCTGTTCAATGCGCTGAACGCCATCTCCTCGTCGATCCGCCTGAATCCGGACACCGCCCGCCAGCTGATCTTCAATCTGTCGCGCTATCTGCGCTACAACATTGAGTTGAAAGACGACGAGCAGATCGACATCAAAAAAGAGCTTTATCAGATCAAAGATTACATCGCCATCGAACAGGCGCGGTTTGGCGATAAGCTTACCGTCATCTATGACATCGATGAAGAGGTGAACTGCGTGATCCCGAGCCTGCTGATCCAGCCGCTGGTGGAGAATGCCATTGTCCACGGCATTCAGCCGCGTAAGGGTAAAGGGGTGGTCACCATCAGCGTGGCCGAATGCGGTAACCGCGTGCGGGTGGCGGTGCGCGACACCGGCCACGGGATCGACCCGAAAGTGATTGAACGGGTGGAGTCGAATGAGATGCCCGGCAATAAAATTGGTCTGCTCAATGTCCATCACCGCGTTAAGCTGCTCTATGGTGAAGGGCTACACATTCGCCGCCTTGAGCCGGGTACCGAGATCGCGTTTTATGTTCCTAACGAACGCGCCGCCGTTCATGCCCAGACGTTGTTGTTGCCTTAGAGGGAGTGACGCATGAAAGTCATCATTGTGGAAGATGAAATACTCGCCCAACAGGAGCTGAGTTGGCTGATTAAAGAACACAGCCAGATGGAGATCGTCGGCACCTTTGAGGATGGTCTGGACGTGCTGAAATTTCTGCAGCACAACCGGGTAGACGCCATATTTCTGGATATCAATATTCCCTCTCTGGACGGGGTACTGCTGGCGCAAAACATCAGCCAGTTTGCCAGTAAACCGTTTATTGTCTTTGTCACCGCGTGGAAAGAGCATGCGGTGGAGGCCTTCGAGCTGGAAGCGTTCGACTATATTCTTAAGCCGTACCAGGAGTCGCGGATTGTCAGCATGCTGCAGAAGCTGGAACACGCCTGGCACCAGCAGTCCGGCGCGGAACAGGTCGCGGCCTCACCGGTCATGCGCGAAAATGACACGATCAATTTGATCAAGGATGAACGCATCATCGTGACGCCGATGAACGATATCTATTATGCCGAAGCGCATGAGAAGATGACCTTCGTCTACACGCGCCGCGAGTCGTTCGTCATGCCGATGAACATCACCGAATTTTGCAGCAAGCTGCCGGCGAGCCACTTCTTCCGTTGCCATCGCTCTTTTTGCGTCAATCTGAACAAGATCCGCGAGATCGAACCCTGGTTCAACAACACCTACATTCTACGGCTGAAGGATCTCGATTTTCAGGTGCCGGTGAGTCGCAGCAAGGTGAAAGAGTTTCGCCAGCTGATGCACCTGTGAGGGGGATGCCCCGGTGAACAGACGTCACCGGGGAAGAGCCATTACAGTACCTGGCCCAGGGTCTGGCGCAGATGCGCGCCCGAGCCCAGCAGACCCGGATTGTCATGCACAATCAGGTACACCGGAATATCCCGGACATAATCGCGGAAGCGCCCCTTGTCTTCAAACCCGCCGCGGAAACCGGAGGATTTAAAGAAGTCGAGGAAGCGCGGTACGATCCCGCCCGCGATATAGACCCCACCAAAGGTGCTCAGGTTCAGCGCCAGGTTGCCGCCAAAACGCCCCATGATGACGCAGAAGAGCGACAGCGCGCGACGGCAGTCGGTGCAGCTATCTTCCAGCGCGCGTTCGGTCACATCTTTCGGCTGTAGATTCTCCGGCAGACGGCCATCGGATTTCACAATCGCCCGGTAGAGGTTCACCAGGCCCGGACCCGAGAGCACCCGCTCCGCCGAGACGTGGCCGATCTCCGCGCGCAGCTCTTCGAGGATAATGCCCTCTTCTTCGCTGTTTGGGGCGAAATCGACATGTCCGCCTTCACCCGGCAGGCTGATCCAGCGCTTGTCGACATGTACCAGATGGGAAACCCCCAGGCCAGTGCCAGCGCCGTAGACGGCAATGGGCTTACCTTCAACCGGCTCGGTGCCGCCGAACTGGATCAGATGCTCCGGCTTTAACATCGGGATCGCCATCGATACCGCGGTAAAGTCGTTAATAATTTCCAGATGGGCAAAGCCGAGGTTGGCCTTCATTTCGGCGACAGAGAATGCCCAGGTGTGGTTGGTCATCGCCACCCAGTCGCCGGTAATCGGACAGGCAATGGCGATACAGCCATCCTCAACGCTGACATCATGCTCCGTCAGATAGACACGAACCACCGCTTCCAGGCTGGGGTAATCCAGCCCGGAATAGGTTTTGGCGCGGGAGATTTCGCCGGTGTTGACGTCACATAACGCCAGACGCGCGTTAGTCCCCCCTACATCACCTACCAAAGCATACTTTGTCATTCTTCTACTGCTCCGCTAAAGTCAAAATAACTGTTTGGCACACTCTAAATTCAAGGCCCGTGAACAACAACGACCTGGATAAAAGCACCCCAGGATTATCGATCTTCATCACAGAATAACTTTACCGTTTCAGCACCATTTGCACTATTGCCATAAGGCTGAACGTGCAAAGTACAGACAGCTATTTTTAACAAGGAAATCATCATGCTCCATCCGCGAGCCAGAACGATGCTGCTGCTGGCCCCTCCTGCGCTGATTATTGGCGTTGCATCCAGCCTGATCCTGATTGTGATCATGAAGGTCGCCTCCGTGCTGCAGTCGGTTTTGTGGACCTCATTACCGGCTTCCCTCGGCCTTAACGCAAGCTCGCCGGTATGGGTTATTTTAATCCTGACGCTTACCGGTATCGCTGTAGGAGTGGTGATACGCTACAGCCCGGGCCATGCCGGGCCAGATCCAGCCACAGAGCCGTTGATTGGCGCGCCGGTCAATGCCGCTGCCCTGCCCGGGTTGATTATCGCCCTGATTATTGGTCTGGCGGGCGGCGTCAGCCTTGGGCCTGAGCATCCTGTGATGGCGGTGAATATCGCCCTGGCCGTCGCCATAGGGGCGCGGGCCTTCCCCCGGGTAAACGCCCTTGACTGGACCATTCTCGCCTCTGCCGGCACCATCGGGGCGCTGTTCGGCACACCTGTCGCGGCGGCGCTGATTTTTTCCCAGACCCTGAGCGGCAACACGGAGATCCCGCTCTGGGATCGTCTGTTCGCCCCGCTCTTATCCGCCGCCGCCGGAGCCCTGACCACCAGCCTCTTTTTTCATCCTCACTTCTCACTGCCCGTTGCCCACTACAGTCAGATGCAGATGGTGGATATTTTCAGCGGCGCGATCGTCGCCGCCTTCGCCATCGCGCTGGGGATGGTGGCGGTCTGGTGTCTGCCGCGCCTGCACCGTCTGATGCATCGTCTGAAGCACCCGGTACTTATTCTTGGCGCAGGCGGATTTATTCTGGGGATCCTTGGGGCAATCGGGGGCAATATCACCCTGTTTAAGGGGCTGGATGAGATGCAGCAGATGGCCTTCAGCCAGATCTTCAGCGTGTCGGATTATCTGCTCTTTGCGCTGATAAAACTGGCGGCGCTGGTAGTGGCTGCGGCCTGCGGTTTTCGCGGCGGGCGCATTTTCCCGGCGGTGTTTGTCGGCGCGGCGCTGGGGTTGATGTTGCATGAACATGTAGAGGCGGTTCCCCTGGCGATCACCATCTCCTGTTCGATTATGGGGCTGGTGCTGGTTGTCACCCGGGATGCGTGGCTAAGCCTGTTTATGGCGGCAGTGGTGGTGCCGGACACCACCCTGCTGCCGCTGCTCTGTATTGTGATGCTGCCCGCCTGGCTGCTGCTGGCGGGCAGACCGATGATGGCTGCATGGAACGATGAGAAGTAATCAGGCGCTTTTGCGTGCTTCCAGCGCCTGGATAATGCCGCTCAGCAGCGGCGGAACGTCGGCTTTCGGCAACATCACCTCAATCAATGACAGCCGTTGTGGGTGCGCGACTCTCTCCAGCACCTCTTCCAGCTGCACCGTCTCGCTCACCCGCCAGCACTCGGCCTGACAATCCAGGCTGAGCGCCTGCGGGATCTGCGTCCAGTTCCACAGCGCTATGTCGTTATAGCGCTGGTTCGGACCATGAATGGCGCGCTCCACCGTGTACCCTTCGTTATTCAGCACCATGATCACCGGGCGCTGCTTGTCCCGCAGCATGGAGCCCAGCTCCTGGATAGTGAGCTGCGCCGCGCCGTCGCCGGTAATGGCAATCACGCGACGATCCGGGCAGGCGGTCTGCGCACCGTAGGCGGCGGCCAGGGTGTAGCCAATCGATCCCCAGATCGGCTGCACGATAAAATTTACCTCATCCGGCAGACGCAGCGCGCCAGCCCCAAAGGCCGAGGTTCCCTGGTCGGCGAGAATAATGTCCCCCGGACGAATATAGGTTTGCAGCGTTTTCCAGAAGCAGTCCTGGGTTAACGAACCGGGATGAACCGCATGAAGCTGTCTCGCCGGGCGAGGCGTATTGCCGGTTTGGGCATACTGATGGCAGAGGCTGGAAAGTACCTCAATGGCCTGGGTCATGGGGATCCCGGTGTACCAGACATCGCCTATGCGCGAGGCATGCGGCTGAACATCAATAGTCTGCTGATGGGTAAGTTTGTGGGTGAAGCCTGCGGTAAGCGTATCGGTAAAGCGCGTACCCACGCAGATCACGGTATCGGCGCCTTCAATGGCCTCGTTAACCTCGGCTGCGCTGGCGGAGCCGCTGTAGGTGCCAGCAAAACCGGGTTTGCGCTCGTCAAAAATCCCTTTCCCCATCAGCATGGTGGCGTGGGCGATGGGCGTTTGGTCCACCCAGCGTTGCAGCTGATTTTTCAGGCCATAACGCAGGACCAGGAAGTCGGCCAGCAGCGCGGTGCGATCGCTCGCGGCCAGCCGTTTTTCTGCCGCCTGGCGGAAGGCGTCAAGACGGAAACTGTCGCTCTCATAAAGAGGGTTCATGAGCGTGCTCACAGGCGGCGTGGCCGGTTTTTTTGCCACATCGGCAGGCAGCATAATATAGCCCGGACGGCGCTCCCGAAGCATCTGGGTCAGGACCCGGTCGATTTCATAGCAGGCATTTTGTTCGGTCAGGTGCGCCTGGGCGACGGTAACGGGCTCACTCATCTTATAGAAATGACGAAACTCACCGTCACCGAGCGTATGGTGCAGTAGCTCCCCTTTTTTCTGCGAGGCGCTGCCCGGGGCACCCACGATATGCAGAACCGGCACATGCTCGGCGAAACTGCCCGCGATACCGTTCATGGCGCTGAGCTCGCCTACCCCGAACGTTGTCAGCAGCGCAGCAAACCCTTTGCAGCGCGCATATCCATCGGCGGCATAGGCCGCATTTAATTCGTTGGCACAACCTACCCAGCCAATATCCGGGCTGGCGATAACGTGATCGAGAAACTGCAGATTGTAGTCGCCCGGCACGCCAAACAGATGATCGGCACCACAATCTGTAAGACGGTCCAGCAGGTAATCGGCGACGGTGTAGGGGGTTTGCATGACAGTTATCCTTATAATGTTGACTTCAGTTTGAGTATTGAAGAAGCGTGATAGCTGTCCAGGAATGGCGATAAACTGCCCATGGAAATAATGCTTTACGTATTTTCGCGAGGTAATCTGCCTGCCTGACGTTTAGTGTAAACGTATACACTGAATGACATTCTGACGCAGAGGGGCAAGACTCATGGTTTATCAGGCGAATCAAAACCGTTACCAGTCAATGAATTATCAACGATGCGGGCAAAGTGGTCTTAAGCTCCCTGCCATCTCCCTGGGGCTGTGGCACAACTTTGGCGACGCCACATTGATCGAAAACAGCCGTCAACTTTTACATCGTGCCTTCGATGTGGGGATTACGCACTTCGACCTTGCCAATAACTACGGTCCACCGCCGGGTTCCGCAGAACGTAACTTTGGACGAATCTTGCAGGAAGATTTCAGCGCCTGGCGCGATGAACTCATCATCTCGACCAAGGCGGGCTATACCATGTGGGAGGGCCCTTACGGCGACTGGGGCTCGCGTAAGTATCTGATTGCCAGCCTCGATCAGAGCCTGAAACGGATGGGCCTGGAGTATGTCGATATCTTCTATCATCACCGTCCGGACCCGGAAACGCCGTTGAAAGAGACGATGAAAGCGTTAGACCACATCGTGCGCCAGGGCAAGGCACTGTACGTTGGGCTATCCAACTATCCGGCAGAGCTGGCTCGCCAGGCCATTGAGATCCTCGATGATTTAGGCACGCCCTGCCTTATCCATCAGCCGAAATATTCGTTGTTTGAACGCACCCCGGAAGCGGGCTTACTGGGCGTCCTGAAGGATAAAGGGGTGGGCTGCATCGCCTTTTCGCCGCTCGCCGGGGGCCAGCTGACCGACCGCTATCTTAACGGTATTCCGGCAGATTCCCGCGCCGCCAGCGGAAGCCGGTTCCTCAATCCGGATCAGCTCACCGAAGAGAAGCTGGCGAAAGTGCGTCAGCTTAACGCCCTGGCGGAACGCCGCAACCAGAAGCTATCGCAGATGGCGCTGGCCTGGGTATTACATCAGGAGGCCGTCACCTCGGTGCTGATTGGCGCCAGCAAAACGGCGCAAATTGATGATGCTGTGGGAATGCTGGCGAACCGTCACTTCACGCCTGAGGAACTGAACGAAATCGACGGAATTCTGAATAGTGTAAATTAAAAGCGCTTTTAGCAAAAAGTGCTACGCCTTCTGAATTAGGAGTTAAAGCGATTATCCGGGGCTTTACCGCCCCTTAATATTGCGTTAACAAGCCGATTACGGCTCCGATCGTGAAGGAGAAAAACCATGTTCAGGTCTCTGATTCTTGCAGCAGTATTACTGGCTTCAGCCCCGCTGGTCGCTAATGCTGGCGAAATCACCCTGTTGCCATCCATAAAATTACAAATTGGCGATCGTGATAATTATGGTAACTACTGGGATGGCGGCGGCTGGCGTGACCGCGACTACTGGCGCCGACATTATGAATGGCGCGGCAACCGCTGGCACAGACATGATAACGGCTACCATCGTGGCTGGGATAAACGCAAAGCCTATGAGCGTGGCTACCGCGCAGGCTGGAGCGATCGTGACGATCATCGAGGCCCACGCGGTCGTGGTCATGGTCATGGCGGGCACGGTCACCGTCACTGATACGAAAAAGGCGCCTTCCGGCGCCTTTTTTACAATCCCAATGCGGTCCCGATAAGTAGCCACAGATTCAGCGCCACCACCAGAACCACGATCGCCCACCCCGTCCGTCTCACCGCCTTACTGTTAACCAGATCGCCCATCAGCTTCTTGTCACTGGTGAACACCAGCAGCGGCACCAACGCCAGCGCAATACCAAAACTGAGCAGCACCTGGCTCATCACCAGAATGCGGGTCGGATCCAGTCCCATCAGGATCACCACAAACGACGGCAGCATCGTGATCGAACGGCGCACCCATAAAGGAATGTGGAAGCGCACAAATCCCTGCATCACCACCTGCCCTGCCAGCGTGCCTACCACGGTGGAAGAGAGACCCGCTGCCACCAGGCTCAGGCCAAAAATGGTCGCCGCCGCGTGACTCAGCAGCGGTTCCAGCGTCAGGTACGCCTGATCCAGATCGGCGACGCCGGTATGGCCGTTGAAATGGAATGCCGCTGCGGCGGTGGCCATCATCGCCAGGTTAACAAACCCGGCAATGGTCATAGCGATGGCGACGTCCCACTTTGTCGCGGAGTAGCGCTCATGCCGGGAACCGCCATGCAGGTTCTGGGTCAGCGAGGAGTGCAGATAGATCACGTGCGGCATAATGGTCGCGCCCAGTACCCCGGCCGCAAGGAACACCGCTTCGGTGGTAGGCAGACTTGGGATCGCCATTCCTTTACCCAGTTGAACCAGATCCGGCTGGGAGAAGATGAGCTCAACAATGTAGGCTGCCGCCACAAACAGCAGCAGGCCGCCAATTACTTTCTCCAGCGGTTTCTGCCCGCGTCGTTGCAGCATCAGAATAAGGAAGGTGGCGATACCGGTTAATACCGCGCCCTGCAACAGCGATACGCCGAGGATCAGCTTAAAGCCGATCGCCGCGCCGATAAATTCTGCCAGGTCGGTCGCCATGGCAATAATCTCCGCCTGCACCCAGTAGAACCAGACCAGCGGACGCGGATAGTGGTCGCGGATCTGCTCCGCGAGATTTTTACCGGTGGCAATGCCCAGTTTTGCTGACAGCACCTGGATCATCATCGCCATCAGGTTGGCCCAGACCACCACCCACAAGAGTTTGTAGCCGAAACTGGCTCCGGCCTGGATGTTGGTCGCAAAATTACCGGGATCGATATAGCCAATGGCGGCAATAAACGCAGGTCCCATCAATGCGAACCGCATTTTGCGTGCAGCCCTACCACTGCTACTCTCATCAACGCGACTGTTGCTCATTTTTGCCTCAGTAATATAGCCTTTGCTATGTTAAATGCTATCAAAATGCGAATGATTATCAAGTTCATTTAAAAGGATTATCGTGATTGCAGTGATAGCGAAGAACAATTAGCAGGCTGGAATGAAGTATAGATAGCGGGCAGAAGCACGCGCCTTTGTGAAGCGTAGCACACAAACTTAACTTTTAACTCATTTACATAACATAACAAAAATGTATCGTATGTCACTATTTTTGAAACTCGTCACAGGACTCAACGATAGTGTGGCTTTGATCTCGTTTTCTTTACGCTTGTTTCATAGAATGTGCAGCGAAATTAAACCTGCCTCATATTTGGAGCAAATATGGACCGCGTCCTACATTTTGTCCTGGCACTTGTTGTCGTTGCCGTGCTTGCGTTGCTGGTCAGCAGCGATCGCAAAAAGATCCGCATTCGCTATGTCATTCAGTTACTTGTTATTGAAGTATTGCTCGCCTGGTTCTTCCTGAACTCAGACGTGGGGCTGGGCTTTGTAAAAGGCTTCTCCGAGATGTTTGAAAAACTGCTCGGATTCGCTAATGAAGGAACCAACTTCGTGTTCGGTAAAATGAACGATGAAGGTCTGGCATTCTTCTTCCTGAAAGTGTTGTGCCCAATCGTCTTTATCTCTGCCCTGATCGGTATCCTGCAGCACATTCGCATTCTGCCGATTGTCATCCGCGCTATTGGTACCGTGCTGTCTAAAGTGAACGGCATGGGCAAACTGGAATCTTTCAACGCCGTAAGTTCCCTGATCCTCGGTCAGTCTGAGAACTTTATCGCCTATAAAGATATCCTTAGCAAAATGTCCCGCAACCGCATGTACACCATGGCGGCAACGGCAATGTCTACCGTTTCCATGTCTATCGTGGGCGCGTATATGACCATGCTTGAGCCTAAATATGTGGTGGCTGCGCTGGTACTGAACATGTTCAGCACCTTTATCGTTCTGTCACTGATTAACCCGTACCGCGTGGACGAAAGTGAAGAGAATTTGCAGATGGCGAATCTGCACGAAGGTCAGAGCTTCTTCGAAATGCTGGGTGAATACATCCTGGCAGGCTTCAAAGTGGCGGTGATTGTTGCCGCGATGCTGATCGGCTTTATCGCCCTGATCTCCGCGCTGAATGCCCTGTTTGCTGCCGTACTGGGTATCTCCTTCCAGGGGATTCTGGGTTACATCTTCTACCCGGTAGCCTGGGTGATGGGTGTGCCAGCCAGCGAAGCGCTGCAGGTGGGCAGTATTATGGCGACCAAACTGGTTTCTAACGAATTCGTCGCGATGATGGATCTGCAGAAAATCGCCGGTAGCCTCTCCCCGCGCGCCGAAGGCATTCTCTCCGTCTTCCTGGTTTCATTCGCTAACTTCTCTTCCATCGGTATCATCGCCGGTGCGATTAAAGGCCTGAACGAAGAGCAAGGTAACGTGGTTTCCCGCTTTGGTCTGAAACTGGTCTACGGTTCTACGCTGGTCAGCGTCCTGTCAGCGTCCATCGCTGCACTGGTACTGTAATCAGCATAAAAAAACCGGGGATAACACCCCGGTTTTTTTTCGTCTGTCATTCAGTGAGCGGTTGCGGTTTGCCGATCAGATATCCCTGTAAATAGTCCACTCCCGAGGCGAGCAACTTTTCCCGCTGCGCTTCCGTTTCGACAAACTCCGCCACCACGCACAGCGACCGGGTCTTTGCCAGGTTACAGATGGATTTCACAATCATCGCATCCATGCTGTCGCTGCAAATATCCTTCACAAAGCAGCCGTCGATCTTGATGATATCCGCCTGCAGGCGCTTGAGTCGTTCGTAATTGGCGTACCCGGTACCGAAGTCGTCGATAGCAATTTTAAAGCCATACTGACGCAGCTGCTGAATGTTAGCGATACTGACTTCCGAATTGGAGAACGCCTGCTCTTCGGTCACCTCAATAATAACCGTCTGCGGCTTCACGCTGTAGCGTTCAAACAGTGCAATGATCTCTGACGCAACCTCTTTTTGCATCAGCGTTAACGGCATCAGATTCACCGAGAAACGCGCGCAGCACCCCTGTGCAGGATGATCCTGCAGCCATACCAGCAGTGCTTCAACCACGCTGATATCGAAGCGTCGGCTCAGGTTAAATTGCGCCACCAGGGGCAGAAATCTGTCGGGCGTAAGGAGTTCGCCCTCGCTCTCCAGTCGCGAGAGGATTTCATGGTAGCCCACGCCATCGGCTCTCTGAATGGGTTGTGCATACAGACGCAGCCCCCCCTCATCCAGAGCGCGTTTGATCCGGCTCAGCATCAGCACACGCTCCGTCGTCTGGCCCGAAACCGTCTCAAAGCTGTTATTCAACGACAGAACCTGATTCGCCGAGCAGGCCTTTTCTGCCAGCCAGCTTAGCTGGCCCAGCGTGTGGTACAGGCTCTCACCCCCGTTAGATTCCACACCGCCCCAGGCGCCGCCAAACTCAATATCCATGCCGATATTGTTCCAGTAAATTTTGCGGCTGTTGAGATAATCAGTAATGTGCTGCAGACGCGCTCCGGTTTCCGGGCCGCTAAGCACCACCACCAGCTCATTACCCGGGATTTGAAAAACCTGTTCGTTGACCATCAGCAACGGCTGCAGCTGGCGAATAATGTCCCGTTTACACTGCACGCGCATCATCAGGCCGTAATGACGGCTCAGAAACTCCAGGTTGTCCATGCGTAAACAGCACAGGGTGATATCCCTGTTGCCCTTCATAAAGCATTCCAGCGCGCGCAGATTACGCAGCCCGGTTAATGGATCGACCAGCGCCCTCTCCTGCCAGCCACGTTTGAGCCATTGACTGCGCTGAAAAATGCGGGACATATAAGCCAGACAAATTGCGAAGGAGATCAGCACCGACAGCACAAACGCCAGTGAATAACCGTTCTGTACGCCCTGTAGAAAATTGCTGTTGTAGGTAAGCAGCAGCAAAGCGCTTAGCGCCCAGCCCAACGCGATGAAAGGATAGCGAAATCGACTGACCCCTAAGGTGAATAAAATGAATATGACGGGAACCAGGTAGCCTGCAATGATATCGGAGGTAAAAGGTACACAGAGCAGCAAAAGGAAAGCAACAAGCGTGAGAAGTAATGCGGATGTAAATAACCTGTTGCGAAATGAAAATGAATTATGAATATTGCGCCGCCAGAAAGCGCGCGCATAATGGGGATTGATAATCATCCTTAAGGGATAATAGAACAGCATGGTAAAAATCAGAACCGCACAAATCAGGCTTTGAATATCGACTATATGGTAAATAACCGAGCCGCGGTCGGAGAAATTCGCAAGGGTAATCGGAAAATCACATAAATAACCGGCCAGATACATTGAGAGTTTGGTGGCTAGCGGCAGGATAAATCCCAGCCAGAAAATGCGCGCGCCGATAAAGCGATTGGGTACGTGATAACGCCAGCGCGTTCCAAGTTGCCATCGCAGGATCCCACAGACCACCAGCGTACTAAATACCTGACAAAATAATAAGATAGCAACCTGCCCTGGCGTTAAATCTAAATTCCATTCGTTAATGATGGCAAAACTGATGATGATTGGAAGAATAGCCTGACGACCAAATAAGAGTATCATCGCCAGCATGACGCTCAGCGGCATCCATGCCAGATAAACTTCAAAACCATCAATAACAGACTTCGGTGAAATAAGGCGGGAGAAAGGAATGACAACCAGACATAACACCAGAGCGAGCGAGAAGCGCTTTACGTCAATAGTAAACTTAATATTCATTAATTTTATTAAACAGTTTATCTGGCGTTATTAAATTCACAATAATAATAATTTCTTTATGCAGGTGATTCAACTTAAGGTCCAGGAAATAGCATTTCCTGCTCAGGAGTAAACCTGAATAAGATTTATTTACAGAATTACGAGGAGAGACAGGAAACGGTATCGCGGGCATAAAAAAACCCCCGCCGTCTGGCGAGGGTTAATATTTTGGTGGAGCTAAGCGGGATCGAACCGCTGACCTCTTGCATGCCATGCAAGCGCTCTCCCAGCTGAGCTATAGCCCCACAGTATTCTTTACGCACCAGACTCTGTTGGGTTCAGAGTTTGGTGGAGCTAAGCGGGATCGAACCGCTGACCTCTTGCATGCCATGCAAGCGCTCTCCCAGCTGAGCTATAGCCCCATCGCGTAAAGCGTGTCGTGTTGACGGGCGGCATCATATGAATTCCATTGCTGAGTGTCAACGGCAAATTCTCACACTCTGGTTCAATCGCTGAAAATTCATGCAAATGAATCACATTGCGAGAGTGCTCGCAGCCATGAGTTAATCTTGTCACGTTTTCCAGTAAAAGGGTGTTATAAAATGACTCACTAATTAACCACACTCTTACTCAGGAAATTGCATGATCAAGGAACGAATGACGCCAGAAGAGTTGGCCCGACTCACTGGCTATAGCCGACAGACCATCAATAAGTGGGTGCGGAAAGAGGGTTGGTCCACATCGCCAAAACCCGGCGTCCAGGGCGGTAAAGCACGTCTGGTCCATGTGAATGAGAAAGTTCGGGAGTTTATCCGCAACGCACGCAGAGCCCCGGATGTGGCCGCATCGCCGGAGATCTACCCTGAGAACTCGCTACAGGCCCTGCTGATTACGCTGGCCAATGAAATGACACCCACAGAGCAGAAACAATTGACCTCTTTATTACTCCGGGAAGGGATTACCGGTTTGTTACAACGTTTAGGGATCCGCGATCAGAACTGATATGAAAAGATTACGTAGCAAAATGACCACCGAGGAGCTTGCGGAAACGCTGGGCGTCGCCAGGCAAACCGTCAACCGTTGGGTGCGCAATAATGGCTGGAAAACGGAAGGCATTAACGGCGTAAAAGGTGGGCGGGCGCGCCTGATTCATATAGATGCGCAGGTACGCGAGCACATCATGAACATCCCCGCCATTCGTAAACGGCAGGCCCTCTTTCAGTTGGCGGAGACCTCGGCCAGCTATGGTAATGGGCAACCCGTTGCCGTGCTGCGGCAGATTACGGATGCACTGGAGAAGATGACCCCACCTGAGCAGGAGCGGCTGGCCGTTTTGCTGGCGCGCGAGGGAATAGAGGGTTTTCTGGTGCGGCTGAACATTCATCAGTCAGCGCAATAAAAAACGGCAGGGAAACCTGCCGTTTTATTTTTTACGTTCTGGTTACTGCTGGCTTTCGCGTTCAGCAATAAACGCCAGCGCTCTGTTGATGCGCGCCACGCTACGGGTTTTGCCAATGGCGTGTACGGTAACGTCCAGTGCCGGAGACTGACCCGCACCGGTGACCGCCACACGCAGCGGCATACCCACTTTACCCATACCGACTTCCAGCTCATCCGCTGTCGCCTGAATGGCATGATGCACATTCTCAGCGCTCCAGTCGGTAATGGCTGCCAGCTTGTCGCGAACCACTTCCAGCGGCTGACGCGCAACCGGACGCAGGTGCTTCTTCGCCGCATCAGCATCAAACTCGTCATACTCCTCATAGAAGTAGCGGCAGTTTTCCGCGATCTCTTTCAGGGTCTTACAGCGTTCACCCAGCAGTTTGATCAAATCGGCAAGCTGTGGACCGTTGCGGGTATCAATATTTGCCTGCTCAATGTGCCACTGCAGCTGGGTCGCAACATACTCTGGCGGCAGGGTATTGATGTAGTGGTGGTTCAGCCACAGCAGTTTATCGGTATTGAACGCACTTGCAGACTTACCCACCGCACTCAGGGAGAAGAGCTGGATCATCTCTTCGCGGCTAAAGATCTCCTGATCGCCATGGGACCAGCCCAGACGCACCAGGTAGTTCAGCAGCGCTTCCGGCAGGTAGCCGTCGTCACGGTACTGCATGACGCTGACTGCACCGTGGCGTTTAGACAGTTTTTTACCGTCGTCACCGTTGATCATAGAGACGTGGGCGTAAACCGGTACCGGCGCATTCAGCGCTTTAAGGATGTTGATCTGACGTGGGGTGTTGTTGATATGGTCTTCGCCACGCACCACGTGGGTGATCGCCATATCCCAGTCATCCACCACGACGCAGAAGTTATAGGTTGGTGAACCATCGGTACGGCGGATAATCAGATCGTCCAGCTCCTGGTTGCTGAATTCGATCGGGCCGCGGATCTGATCGTCAAAAATGACTGAACCTTCCTGCGGGTTAGCGAAACGCACTACGCACGGTTCATCCGCAGCGTGATGTGAATGGTCATGGCGGCAGCGACCGTCGTAACGTGGTTTTTCGTTATTCGCCATCTGCTCTTCACGCAGCGCTTCCAGGCGCTCTTTCGAGCAGTAGCACTTATATGCAGTGCCCGCTTCAAGCATGTCATCAATTACGGCGTTGTAGCGATCAAAACGTTTAGTCTGGAAATAGGGGCCTTCGTCCCAATCCAGATTGAGCCAGTTCATACCATCCATAATGGCTTCGATTGCTTCCGGCGTGGAGCGTTCGAGATCGGTATCTTCGATACGCAGCACAAACTCACCGCCCTGGTTGCGAGCAAACAGCCAGGAATAGAGAGCAGTACGCGCACCGCCGACGTGCAGGTAGCCTGTCGGGCTTGGCGCGAAGCGAGTTTTGATTTTCATGAAGTGGCCTTACAGTGATAAAGATGCCGACAACCGGCATATCCTGGAAACTAAAGTGGGCAATATTCTATCACTCCAGCCTGATTCCTCAATCTTGTTACTGTCAGATCGTTCTCTGTAGCCGTTTTTGTTTAGAAATCATGCACCACAGGCGGTTTTGCGATCGTTTTGTTTAATTTTACGACGAACGAACAAAATCTTAAGAAAAGGCGTTGACTCATTTTCAACTCTCCCTATAATGCGACTCCACACAGCGGGGGTGATTAGCTCAGCTGGGAGAGCACCTCCCTTACAAGGAGGGGGTCGGCGGTTCGAACCCGTCATCACCCACCAACTACTTTATGTAGTCTCCGCCGTGTAGCAAGAAATTGAGAAGTGGGTGATTAGCTCAGCTGGGAGAGCACCTCCCTTACAAGGAGGGGGTCGGCGGTTCGATCCCGTCATCACCCACCACTTTCTCGCCAGCTGGATTTCTTGCAGTAGTAAATGAAGTACCGAAGTGGGTGATTAGCTCAGCTGGGAGAGCACCTCCCTTACAAGGAGGGGGTCGGCGGTTCGATCCCGTCATCACCCACCACTTCGGGTCGTTAGCTCAGTTGGTAGAGCAGTTGACTTTTAATCAATTGGTCGCAGGTTCGAATCCTGCACGACCCACCAATGTAAAAAGGCGCCCTAAAGGCGCCTTTTTGCTATCTGCGATATTAACGATTCGAACCTGCGCAGGTTCGGGACGAACGCAGTGAGTCAACGGAGCCGCCTGCGGCGACGGCCCGAAGGGCGAGCGAAGCGAGTCATCCTGCACAACCCACCAATGTAAAAAGGCGCCCTAAAGGCGCCTTTTTACTATCTGCGATATTAATGCGCTTACTACCTCTTCAGGTAGCTATTCTCAAGCCCTTCAATTTTCTGCCGATATCTCTTTTTTAGGCAAGAGACTATCGTCATGACAACCATTCAGACATCCACCCCGTCCGTACAAACCCAAAGCAGCGGCAGCAGCAGTTCCGCCGGCAATGACCTTGCGTCGCAAATCAGCCGCCTCACCTCACAAATCACTAAACTGACCAAACAGCTGAAAGAGGTCGCCAACGGCAGCGGCTCGGCGGAAGAGAAAAAAAAGCAGCAGGAGCTGCTGCAGAACCAAATCAAAATGTTGCAGGCTCAGCTCCAGCAGTTGCAGCGCCGCCAGGCAGAAGAAGCTCTGCAGAAGCAGGATAAACAGCAGGCTAAAGTGGAAGGCGTTAACTCCCCTTCCGCTGAACACCAGATTGATATCTACGTTTAACGGTTTTCTGGGTTAAAAAGCGGATCGCGTATGCGGGCCTGCGTCAGCCGCTTCGCCTGCATGCGTACCACTTCCCACAATGCCTGGGCGGCCCCCGAAAGTGAGCGATTCTTTCGACGAACCAGCATCAGCTTCCGTTCGATGATTGGAGTGAAACGTTTTACCGTCAGTCGACTCCCCTGCGGCAACGGGAGCGCCAGCGCGGGCAGCACGCTAATTCCGATTCCGGCTTCCACCATTGGAAAGAGCGTGGCGGGATGACCAATCTCCTGCACAATCGTCGCCCTTACCTGCTGCTCTGCCAGAGCCGCATCAATGAGTGGCCGACTGCCAGAGGCGTAATCCTGTAACACCAGTTTGGCACCCTGAAGCGACTGCCATGTCACCTGCTCCAGAGCAGCAAGGGGATCGTCGTCCCGGCACAGCAATAAGAAAGGCTCAGAGAGCACCTCTTCACACTCCAGATCGCTAACCGGCCCCGGATCGATAACGATACCGAAATCCACCTCTCCCAGGCGGATGCTCTCCAGAACCCACTGCTGCGGCCGGTCATGGAGCACAAAATTGATATCCGGATACTGATGATTACTTTGCGCGATACAGTGTGGAATTAAATGCGCCGAAATGGTCTGGCTGGCGGCAACCCTTACTGTTCCGGAGAGCTGTTGCCCTACTCTGCCTGCATCCCGTAGCGTGCTGGTAAGTTCATCCAGCAATCTTTCCAGACGCGCGGCCAGCTGTTGCCCCGCCTCTGTTAACACCACCTCACGGGTGGTGCGGTCGATAAGCCGCACGCCGGTCTGTAACTCCAGCTCTTTCACGCTATGGCTCACCGCCGACTGGCTCAGGCCGATCATCGTCCCCGCGCGGCTGAAACTTTTCGCCTGCGCGACGGTAACAAATATACGAAGTTGCCGCAGAGAGTAATTCATCTGTTTTACTCATAAATTGATGCAATAAATCAATTTTATTTCTCAAACGGAGTTAAGCACAATAGCGTTATCTGTTTTCAGGAGTATTTATGAAACTTTTGCGCATTCTTGATCCGTTCACCCTTATTCTTATCGTCGTGGTTCTGCTCGCCTCCTTCTTCCCGGCTCGCGGCGGTTTTGTCCCCTTCTTTGAAGGCTTAACCACTGCCGCCATCGCCCTGCTGTTCTTTATGCATGGGGCAAAACTCTCCCGTGAAGCGATTATCGCGGGCGGCAGTCACTGGCGACTGCACCTGTGGGTAATGTGCAGCACCTTTGTTGTTTTCCCGGTCCTGGGCGTGCTGTTTGCCTGGTGGGCACCGGTCAACGTCGACCCGGCGCTCTATACCGGTTTCCTCTATCTCTGCATTTTGCCAGCTACGGTGCAGTCGGCCATCGCCTTTACCTCCATGGCGGGCGGCAACGTGGCGGCTGCGGTCTGTTCAGCCTCCGCCTCCAGCCTGTTGGGAATTTTCCTTTCGCCGCTGCTGGTGGGGCTGGTGATGAATATGCATGGCGCGGAGGGCAGTCTGGAGCAGGTGGGCAAAATCATGCTGCAGCTGCTGCTGCCGTTTGTGCTGGGACATCTTTCCCGCCCCTGGACCGGGGCATTTGTGGCGAAACATAAGAAGTGGATCGCCAAAACCGATCAGTCATCGATTTTGCTGGTGGTCTATTCTGCGTTCAGCGAAGCCGTGGTGCATGGCATCTGGCATAAGGTTGGAGTCGGATCGCTGCTGTTTATCGTGGTGGTCAGCCTGGTGCTACTGGCGATTATCATTGCCATCAACGTCTTTGCCGCTCGCCGCTTTGGGTTTAACAAAGCTGACGAAATCACCATTGTCTTCTGTGGCTCGAAAAAGAGCCTGGCTAACGGCATCCCGATGGCCAATATACTGTTTCCAGCCTCGGTGGTTGGGATGATGGTGCTGCCGCTGATGATCTTCCACCAGCTGCAGCTGATGATCTGTGCGGTGCTGGCGCGTCGCTACCGTCGCCAGACCGATGAGTTGCAGGCCCGGGAGCAGGCCCGCGCGGCAAAAGTTTAAGGACGTCTCAGGGGCTGAACCAGCTGGGTCAGCCCTTCGGTTTTAATCAGCAACGTTAAGGCCATCAGCTCACCCAGATGCCCGGCAGGAAATTCATCCTTACGGGCAAACCACAGCAAATACTCTTCCGGCAAGTCAATCAGCCGACGGCCTTTATACTTGCCGAACGGCATTTCGGTGTTGGCAATCTCAATAAGCTGCGCTTTATCCACGTTACTCTCCCAACAGACGTAGCATTTCGGCTTCGTCGATGACCGTAATGCCCAGCTCCTGCGCTTTGGCAAGTTTAGAGCCCGCCGCTTCACCGGCAATCACCAGGTCGGTTTTCTTCGACACGCTGCCGGCCACCTTCGCCCCCAGCGCCGTCAGACGCGCTTTAGCATCATCGCGTGAAAGCTGGCTCAGGCTGCCGGTCAGCACCACGGTTTTGCCGGCAAACGGGCTGTCGATCTCGTCGGCGTTGATCGCCACCGGCGCAGGCCAGCGAATCCCTTCGTTAAGCAGCTGGCCGATAACGTCGCGGTTGCTCTCTTCCGAGAAGAAGTTAAAGACGTGGGTAGCAACCACGATGCCAACGTCCGGCACCTTTTGCAGTTCGTCGATCGTCGCCTTTTCCAGCGCCTCCAGCGTACCGAAATAGCCCGCCAGCCCCGCCGCCGTCGCCTCGCCCACTTCACGGATCCCCAGTGCGTAGAGGAAACGGGCAAAGGTGGTCTCTTTGGCCTTTTCCAGCGCGTCGGCCACATTCTGGGCAGATTTAGGCCCCATGCGATCCAGCCCGGTCAGCTTACCGGGCGTCAGGCGGAACAGATCGGCTGGCGTATGGACATACTCTTTCTCTACCAGTTGGTCGATGATTTTGTCGCCCATACCGTCAACATCCATCGCCCGGCGGGAGACGAAATGTTTCAGGGACTCTTTGCGCTGGGCACCGCAGACTAAACCGCCGGTACAGCGGGCTACGGCCTCTCCTTCGACGCGCTCAACGTCGGACCCGCACACCGGACAGTGGGTCGGGAACTCAACGGGGCGCGTATAGTCAGGACGCTCTGATTCCACTACGTTCACCACCTGCGGGATCACATCCCCGGCACGGCGGATCACCACTTTATCGCCAATTCGCAGCCCCAGCCGGTCGATCTCATCGGCGTTGTGCAGGGTTGCATTGCTGACCAGTACCCCAGCCACCTGAACCGGCTCCAGACGCGCCACCGGCGTTATCGCCCCGGTACGGCCCACCTGGAACTCAACGTCGCGCACAAAGGTCATCTGCTCCTGCGCCGGGAACTTAAAGGCTACCGCCCAGCGCGGCGCACGGGCGACAAAGCCAAGCTGTTCCTGCAGCGCGAGAGAGTTGACTTTGATCACCACCCCGTCGATATCGAAGCCCAGCGTCGGACGATCGGCTTCAACCTGACGATAAAACGCCAGCACGGCCTCCGGCGAGTCGCACAGCTGCACCCGGTTGCTGACCGGCAGCCCCCAGGCTTTAAACTGCAGCAAACGGCCCAGATGGGTATCAGGCAGCTCGCCCCCTTCCAGGATGCCGACCCCATAGCAGAAGAACGTCAGCGGACGCTTCGCGGTAATGCGCGGGTCGAGCTGGCGCAGCGATCCGGCGGCGGCATTGCGGGGGTTGGCGAAGATTTTGCCGCCGGTACGACGCGCCTCTTCGTTAATTTTTTCAAATCCCGCCTGGGGCAGGAAAACTTCGCCGCGCACTTCGAGACGTGCCGGAATGTTCTCGCCATGTAATTTGAGCGGAATCGCGCGGATGGTACGCACATTGGCGGTGATGTCCTCGCCGGTGGTGCCATCGCCGCGGGTGGCCGCGCGGATCATCACCCCGTTTTCGTACAGAATGCTGACGGCCAGCCCATCCAGCTTTAGCTCGCAGCACCAGCTCAGGGCATCGGTATGTTTCAGGCGATCCTGGACGCGTTTGTTGAAGGCGAGGAAGCTCTCTTCATCAAAGACGTTATCCAGCGACAGCATCGGCACTTCATGACGTACCTGGCTGAAAAAGGCCAGCGGTGCCGCCCCGACGCGCTGAGTTGGCGAGTCCGGTGTGATTAACTCGGGGTGCTGCGCTTCAAGCTCGCGCAGCTCACGCATCAGACGGTCATACTCCGCGTCCGGCACTTCCGGCGCATCCATCACATGATAGAGATATTCATGGTGGCGAAGCGTGGTTCGCAGTTCGGTGAGTTGTTGTTCGATTGAGTCCATGTCGCACCATTAATGAGAAAAACCCCCGACAGGCGGGGGTTGAGGAGGTGTGAAACAAACGCGAATGTTTACGCGTTAGCTTCTTTCACTTCGCGGATGCGGTCCTGATATTCGCGCAGTTTCTGCGGCGTCATCATTCGACGCTGATCGTCGAGCACCATACCGCCCACTTCATCGGCAATATGCTGAGCGGACTGCAGCATCAGCTTAAAGTTTTGCAGTTCATCGCCATACGAGGGCACCTGCATAAAGATGGTAATGCCCGGCGTCGTGAAATCGCCGGTCATCTCCGGATCGAAGGTTCCCGGATTAACCATATTCGCCAGGCTGAACAGCGAAGGGCCGCTGCCGTCAGGGCTGAGGTGGCGATGGAAGATATTCATATCGCCAAATTTAAAGCCCGCCTGATGAATGCTGTTAAGCAGCACATCGCCATTCAGGGTGGTGCCCTGGTGAGCCGCAACGCTCATGACAATCACCGTCTCTTTACGCTGTGGTTTTTCAGCTACTGGCGCGGCCTCGACAACCGGCTCCGGCTCTGAAACCGGCGCTGGGGCTGGTTGCGGCGCTGGCGCAACAGGCTGCGGCGCCTGCTGTACGACAGGTTGTGGCTGCGGCTGTGGTTCAGGCTGCGCGGCATATTGCGGCTGCGGCACCGGCTGCTGACGCACAGGTTCATGCTGCTGCGGCACGGGCTGCTGTCGCACAGGTTCATGCTGCTGCGGCTGCGGCTGGCGTACCGGTTCGGCCACGGGTTGCGGCGCAGCGGGACGTGGCTGTGCAGATGCGTAAGGCGGCTGGTACTGATGCTGCGGAGGCTGACGAGGCGCTTCATGCTCCCCATGGCCTGCGCCGGGCGCAGTATTGGCCCGATGAACGCGTACTTCACCCACACCCTCATCTTCCATGTCGTCGATATCCTCATCGCTATCGTCGTCACGGGTAGACTTCATGCGCTTCAGTGGGCGATCGCGAAACATAGAAGAGCGCTCTTTACGGCTGGTCCAGAAACCATGTACCAGTAAAGCGATTATGGCGATCGCGCCAACAATGATTAATATCAGACGCAAATCCTGCATCATTATATTCTCTGTTGTTCTAACACCTTGCCACCACGGCAAACATTTACTCACTAAGAGTATTTGCCGATTACGTCAAGTGCAAGTGCGTGCAGAGCATTCGCAGCATAAAGATGAGTTAAATCGTGCTTTTTGCTGTTTTTTCGAACATTTCCGAACTGGTCAACGTGCCGCAACTGGCTAATATAGGCAGGCAATTTCACTGGTTGTGATAAAAGGAGCTCAACCTGGTTATGGTTTCATCGACATCTTCCCCTTCACGCAGCGGCGTCTGGTACTTTTCGCAGGGCTGGAAACTGGTTTCCCTGCCCGGCATCAGACGCTTTGTGATCCTGCCTCTGCTGATCAACGTTCTGCTGATGGGGGGCGCCTTCTGGTGGCTCTTTACCCGTCTGGACAGCTGGATCCCGGCGCTCATGAGCCATGTCCCCGACTGGCTGCAATGGCTGAGCTATCTACTATGGCCGATTGCGATCGTTTCGGTGCTGCTGGTGTTTGGCTACTTTTTCTCGACGCTCGCCAACTGGATCGCCGCGCCCTTTAACGGTCTGCTCGCCGAACAGCTGGAAGCGCGGCTGACGGGCGCCACGCCGCCGGACACCGGCGTGCTGGGGATCATGAAAGATCTGCCGCGCATTATGAAACGCGAATGGCAAAAGCTGGCATGGTATCTGCCCCGCGCCATCGTGCTGCTGCTCCTCTATTTTATTCCCGGCATCGGACAGACCGTAGCGCCGGTACTCTGGTTCCTGTTCAGTGCGTGGATGCTGGCCATCCAGTATTGCGACTATCCCTTTGATAACCATAAGGTGCCCTTCAAAGAGATGCGCACCGCCCTGCGCAGCCGTAAGATGGCCAATATGCAGTTTGGCGCGCTGACCAGCCTGTTCACCATGATTCCGTTCCTTAACCTTTTCATCATGCCGGTAGCGGTGTGCGGCGCGACGGCGATGTGGGTGGATTGTTATCGCGACAAACACGCTTTGTGGAAATAAGTTAAAAAGAGGGGTGGCTTATGCCGCCCCTTATTCCATACTGATCCCCATTATTTCTATGCAGCATATAGATATGCGATTTCCTTACTTCCCCCTACCTATGCAACAGGTATGCTGGGACGGTATCCCAATTTCAAACAGTTAAGGACAGGCCATGAGTAAGATTTTTGAAGATAACTCGCTGACTATCGGTCACACGCCCCTGGTTCGACTGAACCGTATCGGTAATGGACGCATCCTGGCGAAGGTAGAATCTCGTAACCCAAGCTTCAGCGTAAAATGCCGTATCGGTGCCAACATGATTTGGGATGCGGAAAAGCGTGGCGTACTGAAACCGGGCGTTGAGCTGGTTGAACCAACCAGCGGTAACACCGGTATCGCGCTGGCCTACGTTGCCGCCGCGCGCGGTTATAAGCTGACGCTGACCATGCCAGAAACCATGAGTATTGAGCGTCGTAAACTGCTGAAGGCCCTGGGCGCAAATCTGGTCTTAACCGAAGGCGCAAAAGGCATGAAAGGCGCTATTCAGAAAGCAGAAGAAATTGTGGCCAGCGATCCGGCTAAATACCTGCTGCTGCAGCAGTTCAGCAACCCGGCTAACCCGGAAATCCACGAGAAGACCACCGGTCCGGAGATCTGGGAAGATACCGACGGTCAGGTTGATGTCTTTATCTCTGGTGTGGGTACCGGCGGTACGCTGACGGGCGTGAGCCGTTATATTAAAGGTACAAAAGGTAAAAAAGACCTTATTACCGTTGCCGTTGAGCCAACCGACTCTCCAGTCATTGCCCAGGCGCTGGCCGGAGAAGAACTGAAGCCGGGCCCGCATAAGATTCAGGGTATCGGCGCGGGCTTTATTCCGGGCAACCTGGATCTGAAACTGATTGATAAAGTTGTGGCTATCACCAACGATGAAGCCATTTCTACCGCGCGCCGCCTGATGGAAGAAGAGGGTATTCTGGCGGGTATCTCCTCCGGTGCTGCCGTAGCCGCCGCGTTGAAATTACTCGAGGATGAAACCTTTACCAATAAGAACATCGTGGTTATTCTTCCATCGTCGGGTGAGCGTTATTTAAGTACTGCCCTGTTTGCCGATCTCTTCACTGAAAAAGAACTGCAACAGTAGTGCCAGAATGTAAATATCGCGTAAAAAAGCACCCAACTGGGTGCTTTTTTGTGGCCTGCTTCAAACTTTTATCTCTTCCGGCATTGCTCAACCCCGTTGGCTCTGGTATTTAAGCTGACAATTATTTTGAAGCACGAAATTAATCGATCCAGGAATTCGCGCTGCTGAATCGATTTTATGATTTGGTTCAAGTCTTGCTTTCGCGGCATAATGTTTAATGTCGAGCGAGACGTCAGCAGCCTGACATGCCAGTGCCGGAATACGTTTGACACATTTGTGCCTCGTGCCGTTAAGCCGGTGCTAACAATACAGGCTAAAGTCCTGCCGCCAGGCTAGACTTTAGTTCCACAACACTAAACCAATAAGTTGGGGAAATACAATGTTCCAGCAAGAAGTTACCATTACCGCTCCGAACGGTCTGCACACCCGCCCTGCTGCTCAGTTTGTTAAAGAAGCAAAAGGCTTCACTTCTGAGATCACTGTGACTTCCAACGGCAAAAGCGCAAGCGCAAAAAGCCTGTTCAAACTGCAGACTCTGGGTCTGACTCAGGGCACCGTTGTGACCATCTCCGCGGAAGGCGAAGACGAGCAGAAAGCAGTTGAGCATCTGGTTAAACTGATGGCTGAGCTCGAGTAAGTATCCGGGTTCTTTTAAATATCAGTCACAAGTAAGGTAGGGTTATGATTTCAGGCATTTTAGCATCCCCGGGTATCGCTTTCGGCAAAGCACTTCTGTTGAAAGAAGACGAGATCGTCATCGACCGGAAAAAAATTTCTGCTGATAAGGTAAATCAGGAAGTTGAACGTTTTCTGAGTGGCCGTGCAAAAGCATCTGCGCAACTGGAAGCGATCAAAACTAAAGCTGGCGAAACTTTCGGTGAAGAAAAAGAAGCCATCTTCGAAGGGCACATTATGTTGCTCGAAGATGAGGAGCTTGAGCAGGAAATCATAGCCCTGATTAAAGATAAAGGCATGACAGCGGATGCCGCTGCGCATGAAGTTATCGAAGGTCAGGCATCTGCCCTGGAAGAGCTGGACGATGAATACCTGAAAGAACGCGCGGCTGACGTGCGTGATATCGGTAAGCGCCTGCTGCGCAACATCCTTGGCCTTGCCATTATCGATCTGAGCGCGATTCAGGATGAAGTCATCCTGGTTGCTGCCGACCTGACCCCGTCAGAAACCGCACAGCTGAACCTGAACAAGGTGCTGGGTTTCATCACCGACGCGGGTGGCCGTACCTCCCACACCTCTATCATGGCGCGTTCTCTGGAGCTGCCAGCCATCGTGGGTACCGGTAGCGTGACCGCACAGGTGAAAAACGACGATTATCTGATTCTGGATGCCGTAAACAACGTGGTTTACGTCAACCCAACTAACGAAGAGATCGAAAAACTGCGTACCGTTCAGGAGCAGGTTGCGACTGAAAAAGCGGAACTCGCTAAGCTGAAAGATCTGCCAGCTATTACGCTGGATGGTCATCAGGTAGAAGTGTGCGCAAACATCGGTACCGTACGCGACGTCGATGGCGCTGAGCGCAACGGCGCGGAAGGTGTCGGTCTCTATCGTACTGAATTCCTGTTCATGGACCGTGACGCCCTGCCAACCGAAGAAGAGCAGTTCGCTGCCTATAAAGCGGTTGCTGAAGCCTGTGGCTCCCAGGCCGTTATCGTCCGTACTATGGACATCGGCGGCGACAAAGAGCTGCCGTACATGAACTTCCCGAAAGAAGAGAACCCGTTCCTGGGCTGGCGTGCCGTGCGTATCGCAATGGATCGTAAAGAGATCCTGCGCGACCAGGTCCGCGCTATCCTGCGCGCCTCCGCTTTCGGTAAACTGCGCATCATGTTCCCGATGATCATCTCTGTTGAAGAGGTGCGTTCACTGAAGAAAGAGATCGAAATCTTCAAACAGGAACTGCGCGACGAAGGTAAAGCATTCGACGAAGCTATCGAAGTTGGCGTGATGGTAGAAACCCCTGCTGCCGCGACGATTGCCCGTCATTTAGCCAAAGAAGTGGACTTCTTTAGTATTGGTACCAACGATTTAACCCAGTACACCCTGGCAGTTGACCGTGGTAATGATATGATTTCACATCTTTACCAGCCAATGTCCCCGTCCGTACTGAACTTGATCAAGCAAGTTATTGATGCTTCTCATGCAGAAGGTAAGTGGACAGGCATGTGTGGTGAGCTTGCAGGCGATGAACGTGCTACACTTCTGTTGCTGGGTATGGGTCTGGACGAATTCTCTATGAGCGCCATTTCCATCCCGCGTATCAAGAAGATTATCCGTAACACGAACTTCGAAGATGCGAAGGTGTTAGCAGAGCAGGCTCTTGCTCAACCGACAACGGACGAGTTAATGACGCTGGTTAACAAGTTCATTGAAGAAAAAACAATCTGCTAATCCACGAGATGCGGCCCAAATTACTGCTTAGGAGAGAAGTCTAATGGGTTTATTTAGTAAACTATTCGGTGACAAAGGCAATAACGACACCGGAACTATTGAGATTGTTGCTCCGCTGTCTGGTGAGATCGTCAACATCGAAGACGTGCCAGATGTCGTATTTGCTGAGAAAATCGTTGGTGATGGCATTGCTATCAAACCAACCGGTAACAAAATGGTTGCACCGGTTGACGGCACGATTGGTAAGATTTTTGAAACCAACCATGCATTCTCTATCGAATCCGATAGCGGTATTGAGCTGTTCGTTCACTTCGGTATCGACACTGTTGAACTGAAAGGCGAAGGCTTCAAGCGTATCGCTGAAGAAGGCCAGCGCGTTAAAGTTGGCGATCCGGTGATTGAATTCGATCTGCCACTGCTGGAAGAGAAAGCCAAGTCTACCCTGACGCCGGTTGTTATCTCCAACATGGACGAAATCAAAGAGTTGATTAAACTGTCCGGCAGCGTCACCGTGGGTGAAACCCCGGTTATCCGCATCAAAAAGTAATTTTTGCCGCACAGAAAAATGGCGCCTTCGGGCGCCATTTTTGTTTGTCAGAGAGGTAAAACCAGCTCGTCGTACCCTTTTTCCTGAGTATACTGCATGACCTGCGTCACCCTCTCCCCTGCACGGCTTATCGCCGCCGCCACGCTCTCATTCTGCACCAGCGCGCTGACAAGCTCTGAACAGAAGAGATCGCCAGTACCTTTAAGATCGACGTTGACGCGGGGATGGGTACTGATTGTCACCTCGTCATGGGATACCAACACTACATGAATAGCGTCAGCGTCACCAGCCACGGGGGCGCTGGTAATCGCTACCCACTGCAGCGTATCAGAAAGTAGCCCTTTTGCCGCGGCAATGGCGCTGGCGTTATCCCGACACGATTTGCCACTGAGCACTTCCAGCTCGTAGACATTGGGCGTAATCCCCTGCGCCAGCGGCAGCAGATGCTGACGGTAGGCTTCCGGGATTTCGGGTTTAACGTAGGTTCCGCTGTCGGTGTCGCCAATGACCGGGTCCACCAGGATAAAGAGATCCGGATGCTGTGCCTTAATCGTGCGCAGCCAGTTCGCCAGCAGGATAATCTGGCTGGCGCTGCCCATGTAGCCGGTGGTGACCGCTTTCAGCTCCCGCAAAATGTCCCGCTCTTCCAGCGCCTGCAGGTAGCCGCTGAACCACTCGTCGGGGATCACCCCACCGTAAAAGGTGTCGTAGTGGGGGGTATTACTGAACAGCACGGTTGGTATCGCCGTCACGTTGAGGCGATGCTGGCGAATATTAGGCACCGCAATGCTGTTACCCACGCTGCCGTACACCACCTGCGACTGAACCGCCACAATATCGCTCTGCTGCGCCCGGGTTTTATCCCGGAATAAAATCATCTCCATCGCCTTTAGATCCCTGCCCCTTGCGTATAGCTCTCCTCACCAAACACGCCGGTAGAGAGATAGCGATCGCCGCGATCGCAGACGATCGCCACCACCACCGCGCCCGGCACCGCCTGTGCAATGCGCAGGGCGCCCGCTACCGCGCCGCCTGAACTGACGCCGCAGAAAACACCTTCGCGTACGGCCAGTTCACGCATGGTATTTTCCGCCTCGCGCTGGTGAATATCCAGCACCTGGTCCACAAGCTGAGCATTAAAAATGCCCGGCATGTACTCCGCAGGCCAGCGGCGAATACCCGGGATGCTGCTCCCCTCTTCCGGCTGCAGGCCAACAATGGTGACCGCTTTTTCCTGCTCACGCAGAAAACGGGAGACGCCGGTGATGGTGCCCGTGGTTCCCATGCTGGAGACAAAATGGGTGATGCGGCCTTCGGTCTGCTGCCAGATCTCCGGGCCGGTGGTGGTGTAATGGGCATAGGGGTTATCGGGGTTGTTGAATTGATCCAGCAGCTTACCTTCGCCCCGGTTCGCCATCTCAAGAGCCAGATCGCGAGCCCCCTCCATACCCTGCTCTTTACTGACCAGAATTAACTCGGCACCATAGGCCCGCATCGCGGCACGGCGCTCCTGGCTCATGTTGTCCGGCATCAGCAGCTTCATGCGATAGCCTTTGAGGGCGGCGATCATGGCCAGCGCAATGCCGGTGTTCCCGCTGGTCGCCTCGATCAGCACATCGCCGGGCTTGATTTCACCGCGCTTTTCCGCCTGGACAATCATCGACAGCGCGGCACGATCCTTCACCGAACCCGCCGGGTTGTTGCCTTCCAGTTTGATCCAGATTTCGCTGCCGTTATCCGGCCCCATCCGTTGCAGCTTGATCAGAGGGGTGTTGCCGATGGTTTGTTCTAATGTGTTCATGACCGCTGTCCAATAAAAAGCCCGGTGGCGCTGACGCTTACCGGGCCTACACAGAGCATATCGTAGGCCGGGTAAGCGCAGCGCCACCCGGCAAAACTACGTGGCGTTAACCTATCAGGCAGATTCCGCCAGAGCAAGATCTCCCCGCGTCTCGATGCGATCCTTATCATGGTAAATGCGCGCATGTTGCAGGCCGACAAACAGGCGTTCACCGCGGTGCGGCGGCTCCTCGTCGCGCATCACCACCGTCAGCGGTTCGTTGTACCAGCCCAGCGGCTGGACGACCAGTTGGGTGTAATGACCTTTCGGGCTGGCTTCCAGCACCTGGACCGGCAGCGGCGAGTCGAGACTGGTGCGACGGCTGACATCCACTTCCCACGGACGCAGGAAGAGATCGACCGGCCCCTGATAGCCAGGGGTGTAACCCAGCGGCCAGCGGTGGGCCCCGACATGGAACTGGCCGCCGCGGATATTGCCGTGCAGTCGGTTCACTTCACCCATAAACTCCAGCACGAAGCGGGTCGCCGGTTCACGCCAGAGCTGCTCAGGCTCATCAACCTGTTCGATATTCCCCTGGCTCATTACCACCACCCGGTCGGCCACTTCCATCGCCTCTTCCTGATCGTGGGTCACGAAGACGCTGGTGAATTTCAGCTCCTCATGCAGCTGACGCAGCCAGCGGCGAAGCTCTTTACGCACCTGCGCATCCAGCGCGCCAAAGGGTTCGTCCAGCAGCAGGATTTGCGGCTCAACGGCGAGGGCGCGCGCTAAGGCCACACGCTGTTTCTGGCCGCCGGAGAGCTGCGCCGGATAACGATCAGCCAGGTGAGCCAGCTGCACCATCTCCAGCAGTTTGGTAACTTTCGCCTTGATGGTGGCGGCGTCCGGACGTTCACGACGCGGCAGCACCGTCAGGCCAAAGGCGATGTTATCGAACACCGTCATGTGGCGGAACAGGGCGTAATGCTGGAACACAAAGCCCACTTTACGGTCGCGGGCATGCAGGCGGCTCACGTCAGTGCCGTGGAAGCGGATGTGCCCGCTGGTCTGATGCTCGAGACCGGCGATGATACGCAGCAGCGTGGTTTTACCGGAGCCAGACGGCCCCAGCAGCGCCACCATTTGTCCGGAAGGGATATCCAGCGAGATATCATTCAGCACCTGGGTGCGACCAAAAGACTTCTTAATATTGGCAATCTCAATGCTCATGATTTCCCTCCTGATGCTGACGTTTTTCCTGATTCTCTAAACGCCACTGCACCACACTCTTCAAAAACAGGGTCAAAATAGCCATCAGCGTCAGCAACGCTGCGGCGGTAAAGGAGCCGATGGTGTTGTAGTCCTGCTGCAGCAGTTCAATCTGTAACGGCAGCGACAGGGTTTCACCGCGAATGGAGCCGGATACAACAGAAACGGCCCCGAACTCGCCAATTGCACGGGCGTTCGTCAACACTACGCCATAGAGCAGCGCCCAGCGGATATTCGGCAGGGTGACGCGGCGGAACATCTGCCAGCCGGATGCGCCCAGCAGCACCGCCGCTTCGTCTTCGTTGCTGCCCTGGCTTAACATCACCGGCACCAGCTCACGTACCACAAACGGACAGGTGACAAATATCGTAACCAGCACCATGCCCGGCCAGGCGAACATGATCTGCAGGTTATGCTCATCCAGCCAGCCGCCCAGCGGGCCGTTGGAGCCGTAGAAGAGCAGATAGACCAGACCGGCCACCACCGGTGAAACCGCAAACGGAATGTCCAGCAGGGTCAGCAGCAGCTGGCGGCCCGGGAAGTTAAAGCGGGTGACCAGCCAGGCCAGCAGAACACCGAACACCAGGTTCACCGGCACGGTGATAAGCGCAATCATTACCGTCAGCCAGATGGCATGCAGCATGTCCGGGTCGGCCAGATTGTGCAGCGCGGGCATAATCCCTTTACTGAACGCCTGGACAAAGATATAGACCATCGGCACGACCAGAATGAAGGCCGATACCAGCACGCCGGTGCCAATCAGCACCCATTTTCCCCAGTTGATACGGGGAGCGTCGTAGCGTTTCAATTGAGTGATTTCCGCCATCAGTGACCTACCACGCGTCGACCAAAGCGACTTTGCAGAGTGTTAATCGAGAACAGCAGCAGCAGCGATGCCGCCAGGATCACCGAGGCAATGGCGCTCGCCGCCGGGTAATCAAACTCCTGCAGGCGAACAAAAATCATCAGCGAGGTCACTTCGGTTTTCCACGCGATGTTACCGGCGATAAAAATCACCGCGCCAAACTCACCGAGGCTGCGGGTGAACGACAGCGCCACGCCTGCCAGCAGGGCCGGAGATAGCTCAGGCAGTACCACCTTGCGGAAGCTCTGCCAGCGCGTTGCGCCCAGCGTTTCTGCCGCCTCTTCATATTCCGGGCCTAACTCTTCCAGCACCGGCTGCACGGTTCGCACCACAAACGGGATGCTGGTAAAGGCCATCGCCACCGCAATGCCGAGCCAGGTATAGGTCACTTTGATATCAAACTTCGCCAGCCACTCGCCGTAAAAACCGTTGACGGAAAACAGCGAGGCCAGGGTCAGGCCCGCCACCGCGGTGGGCAGCGCGAAGGGTAAATCCATCAGAGCATCCAGCAGCGTGCGGCCCGGAAAACGGTAGCGAGTTAAGATCCACGCCATCAGCAGGCCGAACACGCCGTTAAACAGGGAGGCAACAAACGCCGACAGCAGCGTCACTTTATAGGCCTCCACCACCTGCGGATTGCTGATCACCTCCCAGTACTGGGACCAGCTCATCTCAGAGAGCTGGACCACCAGCGCGCTGAGCGGTAATAACAAAATGAGACAGACGAACAGCAGGCTGGTCCCGAGGCTTAAGGTAAAGCCCGGCAGCACACGTCTGGAGGAAACTGCAAACATTACTTACGCCCCGCCGCCAACAGTTTGTCTAACTCACCGCCGCTGGCGAAATGGGTTTTCATCACCTCAGGCCAGGCACCAAAGTGCTCTTCCACGCGGAACAGCTCGGTCTGCGGGAATTTGTCTTTCAGCTTGTTCATCACGTCCGGGTTATTCACGCGATAGTAGTAATCGGTGATCACCGTCTGCGCCTGCGGGCTGTAGAGATAGTTGAGATAGGCTTTTGCCGCCTTCTCCGTGCCGTTGGCTTCGATATTTTTATCCACCCACGCTACCGGGAACTCCGCCAGAACGTTGGTTTTCGGGATAACCACTTCAAAGCCCTGGGCTTCGTACTGCTTACGGATGTTGTTCACTTCCGATTCAAAGCTGATCAGCACATCGCCCAGACCGCGTTCCGCGAAGGTGGTGGTGGCACCGCGACCGCCGGTATCAAACACTTCAACGTTTTTCAGGAACTGGGTCATGAACTGTTCAGTTTTGGCTTTATCGTTGCCGTCCGCTTTGTCTGCGGCGCCCCAGGCGGCCAGGTAAGTGTAACGGGCGTTGCCGGAGGTTTTCGGGTTCGGGAAGATCAGCTTCACGTCAGAACGCACCAGGTCGTTCCAGTCGTGGATGTTCTTTGGGTTGCCCTTACGTACCAGGAAGCCCATGGTTGAGTAGAACGGCGAGCTGTTGTTTGGCAGACGGCTCTGCCAGTTGGCCGGGATCAGCTTGCCTTTATCGTGCAGGATCTGCACATCAGTGACCTGGTTATAGGTGACCACATCGGCCTTCAGCCCCTGCAGAATGGCCAGCGCCTGTTTCGACGAGCCGGCATGAGACTGCTTAATGGTCAGCTTATCGCCGTTATTCTCTTTCGCCCACTGCTGTTCGAAGGGCGGGTTCAGGGCGGCAAACAGCTCGCGCGAGACATCATAGGAGCTGTTCAGCAGCTCGGTTGCCTGCGCCTGCGCGACCAGCAACACTGAAGCTGCCAGCACCAGAGATCCTTTTTTCAGTACAGTAATGGCCATTGCGCACCCTTAAGATGTGATGTTTTTCTCAGGGTCATGATATTTATAACGCGTACTAAAGGAGTAACGGTTTTATATACCGTTTAGTGATTTGGAAGCAGAAAAGGGAATAAGGGTGCGGGAAAAGTGCCGGGTGGCGCTTACGCTTGCCCGGCCTGTGAAAGGAGTGCCGTTTTATAATGCCAGCAGACGCTCGATGGATGGCGCAAAGTAGTAGCCGCCGGTCACCGGTTTGGTGAAACGCAGCATCGCGTCGCGCTTGCCGTCGGTATCGCCAAACATGCTCAGCAGCTGCTGTTCAATGTTATACAGACGCGCGCAGTAGGCGCAGAAGTAGAGGCCGTGTATGCCGCTGGCGGTACCATACGGCAGGCTCTGGCGGACAATCTTCAGCCCTTTGCCATCCTCTTTCAGATCCACGCGGCTCAGGTGAGAGGTCGCCGGGCGATCGTCGCCGTCGATCTCTTCATTGGCCTCTTTGGTGCGGCCAATCATCATCTCCTGGTCGTGTACGCTCATGCGGTTGAGCTGTTTGAGGTTGTGCTCCCAGCGCTGGACGAAGACGTAACTGCCGCCCGCGTCCACGCCCTCTTTGATCACCGCGACTTCACGACGGATCTCGTCCCCTGCCGGATTTTCGGTGCCGTCAACAAAGCCACTCAGATCGCGCTCTTCCACCCAGCGGAAACCGTGGATCTCTTCTTTTACTTCAACGCAGTCGCCAAAGGCAGCCATCGCAGCCTGGGCGATGGAGAAGTTCACGTCGTGACGCAGAGAGAGAATATGGATCAGCACGTCGTACTGGGTGGCCGGAGCCAGACCTTTACCGTAAGGGACAAAGTCTTTCAACTCTTCGGCCCCTTCTCCGCCGCTCAGCTGACGCCAGACGTTGTGACCAAATGCCACCACTGCGCCGCAGTGGGCATCCGGGAATTTGGCCTGGAAGGTGGCCACGTTATCAATAAAGACTTTGCTGGCCGCACGCAGGGCATCAACATCCCCTTTGACATTGGCTTCGATCCAAATCGCCGCGCGGCAATGTTCTGGCAAAATGCCACTCTGAACCTGAGACATCGCTCCTCCTGAAAAAAAGATGCCACGAAGTCGTGGCATGGTTGGCGGCGATTATACCCGCTTTTTCAGCGAGGCGGCTTGTCCAGGCGCAATTTACTGCTGCCAGATAATTTTGCTGACTTTCCAGTTTTTCAGGGTGTCGTCAGAGGGCATTAACCCTTGCGGGCCATTCCAGGTTCCGCTGAACTGATAGCTGATATGCTGGCTGCCTTCCGCCTTGCACTCTACCGCCACCCCCTCTTCTGCAGGGGCGCTCGCGCAGTTGCCGTAGGCTTTCTGATAGAGGTCGCTGAACGGAGTACCGATCTTCACCCCAGTGTCAGTTTCGATGTCGCTATCCAGCACCTCGATGCGCGTCACCGTCTCTTTATTACCGTTAATCACCAGGGCCAGTTGGTCATCTTTCAGTGCTTCGTAATAGTGCACAATGTTGCCGTTCTCGGTTTTCATGCCGCTGCGCAGCCGGTAATCACCGCCTAATGCCGATTCGATGGCGCTCTGTTCCAGCGGCGTGGCGGCGGTGAGGTTGCCCACCCCCTGCTCAGTCACATCGCTGGATGAGCCGAACCAGTTCCAGGGATAAGCCGCAGACCAGTTAACGGCGGAAAGCGTTGAGCAGCCCGTCAGGACAACGGGGAGCGCACATAACAGTAAACGCAGCGATTTCATCGGGAGTTCCTTTCTGGTTATTTGAACGCTTGTTGGAGTACAGCATCGCTAAAAAGTGCCGTTTAATCTTTCTCGGGGGTGAAACAGGCGCGCAGACGAGGATGGGTCAGCAGCCACAGCAGCGCCACAATATCGGCCACCACCAGCGCAATGCCTGGGCCGCTCAGGGCTTCGCCGTTCAGCCACAGCAGCGGCTGCCAGCACAGCAACACACCCTGGGCAAGGATAAGCAGCCCGTGCAGCGCACGCCACAGGCGCGGCCAGAGATGACGCCGCCCGCTCAGTAAAAAGGCAACTACTGCCGGGAGCCCCGGCAGCAGCCCGAGCCAGAAGTTATTGCGATCGGGATAAAACAGGCTCAGCAGCGTGTTGCCCTGATCCCGGGAGGCGCCAGCCAGCACGAACAGCACCCAGGTGCGCGCCTGAAGGAGCAGCACGCACCAGAACAGAAACGGCAGGCGTACCCGGCCATAGCTGTCATAGTCGCCCGGGTGAAAATCAATACTCTTCATCTTCTATCAGGCGCTTGCCCAGCGTCAGCACGTCGGCATGTTCATAGTTAAGACGCTCGTACATACCCAGTACCATGTCGTTATCTTCCCGCACCATGATCTGAATTTTTGGACAGCCGCGGGCGATCAGTTTCTTTTCCAGACGATTGAGCAGCGCGTTGGCGATACCACGCCCGCGAAACTCCGGGTGCACGCCCAGATAGTACGCCGAGCCGCGATGCCCGTCGTAGCCGCCCATTACGGTGCCTACCACTTCGCCGTTCACCTCCGCCACCAAAAACAGGCTGACGTCATGATTGAGCTTGCGCTCGATGTCCATCTCCGGATCGTTCCACGGTCGCAGGAGCTCGCAGCGCTCCCAGAGAGTGATCACCTCTTCGAAGTCTGCCTGGCGAAAAACACGTATCTCCATGGTATTAACCGCCTTTTTGGGTTCAAAAACAGTGATTATGACGCGAACGCCCGCTTTCGCCAATATCCCGCGAAAAACGCCTGAAAATTTGGCATAATGGCACTTTGTCACGTATTGGAATGAAAAGTAAAACAATTCGCCACATGGACTGTCGTAACGGAAAAGACGATACGATATAACACCAGGACCCCAATTTTTACAATTCAGGCCGCATGAGCACATTCAAACCATTAAAAGCACTCACATCGCGTCGTCAGGTTCTCAAAGCGGGGCTGGCGGCCTTAACGTTAACGGGCATCGCAAAGCAGGCTCAGGCAAAAGACGAGAGCACGCTCAAAACCAGTAACGGACACAGTAAACCCAAAACCAAAAAACCCGGCGCGAAGCGTCTGGTGATGCTCGATCCGGGTCACGGCGGCATTGATACCGGCGCCATTGGCAGAAACGGATCGAAAGAAAAACACGTTGTGCTGGCAATTGCAAAAAATGTCCGGTCGATTTTACGCAACAACGGCATTGACGCCCGCCTGACCCGCACCGGCGACACCTTCATTCCGCTGTACGACCGCGTGGAGATCGCCCACAAGCACGGCGCGGATCTGTTTATGTCGATACATGCCGACGGCTTTACTAACCCGTCGGCGGCGGGGGCATCGGTATTTGCCCTCTCCAACCGCGGCGCCAGTAGCGCCATGGCAAAATACCTCTCCGACCGGGAAAACCGCGCGGATGAAGTGGCCGGAAAGAAAACCACCGACAAAGATCATCTCCTGCAGCAGGTGCTGTTTGACCTTGTTCAGACGGATACCATCAAAAACAGCCTGACGCTCGGCTCGCATATTCTGAAGAAGATTAAGCCGGTACACCGTCTGCACAGTAAAGGCACCGAGCAGGCGGCGTTTGTGGTGTTGAAATCGCCGTCGATTCCATCAGTGCTGGTGGAAACCTCTTTTATTACCAACCCGGAAGAGGAGCGTCTGCTCGGCACGACGGCGTTTCGCCAGAAGATCGCCAACGCGATTGCCTCCGGCATTATCAGTTACTTTAACTGGTTCGATAACCAGAAAGCGCACTCCAGGAAACGTTGATGAAACCCAATGCACAGCTGGTTAAAACCTTTCTGCTGCAACTGCAGGATGACATTTGCCAGAAACTGAGCGCCGTCGATGGCGGTGAATTCCAGCAGGACGAGTGGCAGCGCGAGGCCGGTGGCGGCGGACGCAGCCGCGTACTGCGCAACGGCGGCGTGTTCGAGCAGGCCGGGGTTAACTTCTCCCACGTCCACGGCGACGCGATGCCCGCCTCGGCCACCGCGCACCGCCCGGAGCTGGCAGGCCGCAGCTTTGAGGCAATGGGCGTCTCGCTGGTGGTGCACCCGCATAACCCCTTTGTACCGACCAGCCACGCTAACGTGCGCTTTTTTATCGCCGAAAAACCGGGTGCTGAGCCGGTGTGGTGGTTCGGTGGCGGCTTCGACTTAACGCCTTATTACGGCTTTGAAGAGGACGCGGTGCACTGGCACCAGACCGCCCGCGATCTGTGTCAGCCTTTTGGCGACGAGGTCTATCCGAAATACAAGAAGTGGTGCGACGACTATTTTTACCTGAAGCATCGCGACGAGCAGCGCGGCATTGGCGGGCTGTTCTTTGACGATCTCAACACCCCCGATTTTGATACCGCGTTCCGCTTTATGCAGGCTGTGGGCAAGGGCTATACCGATGCGTACCTGCCGATTGTCGAGCGGCGGAAAAACCACAATTACGGGGTGCGCGAGCGCGAGTTCCAGCTCTATCGCCGCGGGCGCTACGTGGAGTTTAACCTGGTCTGGGACCGCGGGACGCTGTTCGGTCTGCAAACCGGCGGGCGCACGGAGTCGATTCTGATGTCGATGCCGCCGCTGGTGCGCTGGGAGTACAGCTATGAGCCAAAAGAAGGCAGCCCGGAGGCTGCCCTGAAGGATTTTATTAAGGTTCGCGACTGGGTTTAACCCCAGGCAGCGCTGCGCTTGCCCGACCTACAGGTCGGGTAAGCGAAAGTGCCACCCGACACTTACCCACTACAGCGGCTGCGTCTGCGCCTCAACCACCGCCAGCGCCACCATGTTCACGATACGGCGCACCGAGGCAATCGGGGTTAATACATGCACCGGTTTCGCCACCCCCATCAACACCGGCCCGACGGTCACCCCTTCTGAACTGGAGACGCGCAGCAGGTTGTAGCTGATACGCGCCGCTTCCACGTTCGGCATGATCAGTACGTTGGCAGAGCCTTTCAGCGGGCTGTCCGGCATCCGCTCGTTACGGATGCTCTCCACCAGCGCGGCATCGCCATGCATCTCCCCGTCGATCATCAGCTCCGGCGCGCGCTCGCGCACCAGCGCCAGCGTCTGGCGCATTTTGCAGGCGGCAGCCGATTTGGATGAGCCAAAGTTGGAGTGCGACAGCAGCGCCACCTTCGGTTCGATACCGAAGCGACGCACCGTTTCCGCCGCCATCACCGTAATTTCCGCCAGCTGTTCCGGGGTCGGATCGTCGTTAACGTAGGTATCGGCAATAAAGGTGTTACCGCTTGGCAGCAGCAGCGCATTCATCGCCCCGGCAGTATGCACGTTGTCGCGATAGCCGAAGATCTCCTGCACCACGCTGAAGTGCTCATGGTACTCACCGATGGTGCCGCAGATCAGCGCGTCGGCTTCACCGCGGTGCACCATGATCGCCCCGATCACCGTGGTGTTGCCGATCACCGCCCGCTGCGCCTGCTCCTGGGTGATCCCCCGGCGCTTCATGATGCTGTAGTACTCGCTCCAGTACTCCTTGAAGCGTGGATCGGATTCATTGTTGACGATCTCGAAATCGACGCCTGGCTTGATCTGCAGACCCAGCTTCTGGATACGCATCTCGATCACGCTCGGACGACCAATCAGGATCGGCTTTGCCAGCCCCAGGCTTACCAGCTCCTGAGTGGCGTGCAGGACGCGCGCCTCCTCCCCTTCCGCCAGCACCACGCGTTTTGCGTCCGCGCGCGCCTGGGAGAAGATCGGCTTCATGAACAGGTTGGTTTTGTAGACGAATTCGGTGAGTTTATCGACGTAGGCATCAAAGTCGGCGATCGGGCGCGTTGCCACGCCGGAATCCATCGCCGCTTTCGCCACCGCTGGCGCAATTTTGACAATCAGACGCGGATCGAACGGCTTCGGAATAATGTAATCCGGGCCAAAGCTCAGATCCTGATCGCCATAGGCGGAGGCCACCACTTCGCTCTGCTCCGCGTGGGCCAGCTCGGCAATGGCGTGAACCGCTGCCAGCTTCATCTCTTCGTTGATGGCGGTCGCGCCGACGTCCAGCGCCCCGCGGAAGATGAACGGGAAGCAGAGAACGTTGTTCACCTGGTTTGGGTAGTCTGAACGACCGGTACAGATAATGGCATCCGGGCGTACCGCTTTCGCCAGCGGGGGCAGGATCTCCGGCTCCGGGTTGGCCAGGGCGAGGATTAACGGCGCGCGCGCCATCTTCATCACCATCTCTTCGTTCAGCACTTTCGGGCCCGAGCAGCCAAGGAAGATATCTGCGCCCTCCACCACCTCTGCCAGAGTGCGCCTGCCGTCATCCTCCACGGCGTAGGCAGCTTTGGTCTCCGCCATATTGGCTTCGCGGCCTTTATAAATAACGCCTTTGGAGTCGCAGACCACAATGTTGTGCTTCTGCATCCCCAGCGCCACCAGCAGGTTCATACAGGCGATAGCTGCCGCACCCGCACCGGAGACCACCATGCGCACGTCAGAGAGGTTTTTCTCCACCACCCGCAGGCCATTGAGGATAGCGGCGGTGCTGATGATGGCGGTTCCGTGCTGGTCGTCGTGGAATACCGGAATGTTCATCCGCTCGCGCAGTTTCTGCTCGATATAGAAACATTCCGGCGCTTTGATGTCCTCAAGGTTGATGCCGCCAAAGGTCGGCTCCAGCGCGGCCACCACGTTGATAAATTTATCCGGGTCGAGCTCATCCACTTCAATATCGAACACGTCGATACCGGCAAATTTCTTAAACAGTACGCCCTTGCCTTCCATCACCGGTTTACCGGCCAGCGCTCCGATATTCCCCAGCCCCAGCACCGCGGTGCCGTTGGAGATCACCGCCACCAGGTTGCCGCGGGCGGTGTATTTGTAGGCCGCCAGCGGATCTTTTTCGATTTCAAGACAGGGCGCGGCCACGCCCGGCGAGTAGGCTAACGCCAGGTCGCGCTGGGTGGCGAGAGGCTTGGTGGGGGAGACCTGAATTTTGCCGGGTACAGGGAATTCATGAAAATCGAGGGCACTCTGTTTCAACTGATCGTCCATTGTAAGGTTCCTTTCACGTGTCGTTCAAAATGGGTGATGTTGTTATGGTCTGAGTTCACCCAGGGTGGCGGATAGTATCGCTGCTGACCGCGGTTCAAACTTTGAAGGGTGCCAAAGTCTCACTATCCAAAAACAAAAATTGTTATCAATTTATAACAATCATGTTACCTGCCCAGCGAAGCAAGACCATGTCCGTCTGCTATGCTTTTTTGTTAAGTCCATCGCGAATTTCGCAGAAGTGTGATCTAACACACTCCACCAACTCTTTTATTTTCAAGGAGTCATCATTTATGAACCAACTAGACGGCATCAAACAATTCACCACAGTCGTGGCTGACAGCGGTGATATCGAGTCTATTCGCCATTATCAACCCCAGGATGCGACCACCAACCCGTCGCTGCTGCTGAAAGCCGCCGGGCTTGAGCACTTCTCGCACCTGATTGACGACGCTATTACGTTTGGTAAAGCCCGTGGCAAGACCAAAGAGCAACAGGTTGCCGAGGCCAGCGACAAACTGGCGGTGAATATCGGTAGCGAAATTCTGAAAAGTATTCCGGGGCGCGTCTCTACCGAAGTGGACGCCCGGCTGTCGTTCGACCAGGAGAAGAGCATCGCCAAAGCGCGGCAGATTGTGCAGCTCTACGAGGAGCAGGATGTGGAGAAATCGCGCATTCTGATCAAGCTGGCCTCCACCTGGGAGGGGATCCGCGCGGCCGAAGTGCTGGAGAAAGAGGGGATCAACTGTAACCTGACCCTGCTCTTCTCCTTCGCTCAGGCGCGTGCCTGCGCCGAAGCCGGGGTGCATCTGGTTTCACCGTTCGTCGGGCGTATCTACGACTGGTATCAGGCCCGCCAGCCGATGGACCCCTATGTGGTGGATGAGGATCCCGGCGTAAAATCCGTTCGCAATATCTACGATTACTATAAGCAACACCGCTACGAAACCATCGTGATGGGCGCCAGCTTCCGCCGGACCGAACAGATCCTGGCCCTCACCGGCTGCGACCGGCTGACCATCTCCCCTAACCTGCTGAAAGAGTTGCAGGAGAAAGATGAGCCGGTTATCCGCCGTCTGGTGCCCTCCTCCACGGTGCTGCCAAAACCTAAACCCATGACCGAAGCCGAATTCCGCTGGGAGCATAATCAGGATGCCATGGCGGTCGAGAAGCTGTCAGAAGGGATCCGTCTTTTCGCGGTCGACCAGCGCAAACTCGAAGATCTGCTTGCCGCCAAACTGTAACCTTGCCATGGAGTGAACTATGTCCCGTAAAGAGTTAGCCAATGCCATTCGCGCCCTCAGCATGGATGCCGTGCAAAAAGCCAATTCCGGTCACCCAGGCGCGCCGATGGGCATGGCCGATATTGCCGAAGTGTTGTGGAACGACTTCCTGAAACATAACCCTAACGATCCGACGTGGTATGACCGCGACCGCTTTATTCTCTCTAACGGTCACGCCTCGATGCTGCTTTATAGCCTGCTGCACCTCTCCGGCTATAACCTGCCGCTTGAGGAGTTGAAAAACTTCCGTCAGCTGCACTCAAAAACGCCGGGGCACCCGGAACTGGGTTATACGCCAGGGGTTGAAACCACCACCGGTCCGCTCGGTCAGGGGCTGGCGAATGCGGTCGGGCTGGCGATTGCCGAGCGCACGCTGGCGGCGCAGTTTAACCAGCCGGGACATGAGATTGTCGATCACCATACCTATGTCTTTATGGGCGATGGCTGTCTGATGGAGGGGATCTCGCACGAGGTCTGTTCCCTGGCGGGCACGCTGGGCCTGGGCAAGCTGATCGGCTTCTACGATCACAACGGCATCTCCATCGACGGCGAAACCGAGGGTTGGTTCACCGACGACACGGCCAAACGCTTTGAGGCCTATAACTGGCACGTGGTGCATGAGATTGACGGCCACGATCCAGAGGCACTGAAAGCGGCCATTCAGGAAGCGCAAAGCGTAACCGATAAACCGTCGCTGATAATCTGTCGCACGGTCATCGGATTTGGTTCCCCGAACAAAGCCGGCAAAGAAGAGTCCCACGGCGCGGCGCTGGGGGAAGAGGAAGTAGCTCTGACGCGGCAGAAGCTGGGCTGGAAATACCCGGCCTTTGAGATCCCTAAAGAGATCTACAAAGCCTGGGATGCCCGTGAAGAGGGCGAAAAAGCGCAGGCGGCCTGGAACGACAAATTTGCTGCCTATCAGAAAGCCCATCCGGAGCTGGCGGCAGAGTTCAGCCGTCGCATGGGGGGTGGCCTGCCTGAAAACTGGGAAGAGACCACCCAGGCGCTGATTGAGAATTTACAGGCTAATCCGGCGAAAATCGCCACCCGTAAGGCCTCGCAAAACGTCCTTAACGCTATTGGCCCGATCCTGCCGGAGCTGCTCGGCGGCTCGGCGGACCTGGCACCGAGTAACCTGACTATCTGGTCGGGCTCCACCTCTCTCAAGGAAGATATTGCCGGGAACTACATCCACTACGGGGTGCGCGAGTTCGGCATGACCGCCATTGCCAACGGTATCGCCCACCACGGCGGGTTCGTGCCTTATACCGCCACCTTCCTGATGTTTGTGGAGTATGCGCGTAACGCCGCGCGTATGGCGGCACTGATGAAGGCCCGGCAGATCATGGTTTATACCCACGACTCCATCGGTCTGGGGGAAGATGGCCCAACTCACCAGGCGGTGGAACAGCTGGCCAGCCTGCGTCTGACGCCAAACTTCAGCACCTGGCGACCGTGCGATCAGGTTGAAGCCGCTGTCGGCTGGAAGCTGGCGATAGAGCGTCACAACGGCCCGACGGCGCTGATCCTCTCCCGCCAGAACCTGGCGCAGATCGAGCGTACCCCGGAACAGGTGAAAAATATTGCCCGCGGGGGATATATCCTGAAAGACAGCGGCGGCAAGCCGGATCTGATTCTGATTGCGACCGGTTCGGAGATGGAGATCACCGTCAAGGCGGCGGAGAAGCTCACCGCCGAAGGCCATGCAGTACGGGTGGTGTCGCTGCCTTCAACGGATATCTTTGATGCTCAGGATGAAGAGTACCGTGAGTCGGTGCTGCCATCAGACGTGACGGCCCGTGTAGCGGTGGAAGCGGGTATCGCGGACTACTGGTACAAATATGTCGGGCTGAAAGGGAAGATTGTCGGCATGACCGGCTACGGTGAATCCGCCCCGGCCGAGAAGCTGTTCCCGTTCTTCGGCTTTACGGTGGAGAATGTGGTCGAGAAGGCGCAGGCCTTACTGTAAGGGGTTTGCCCGGCGGCGCTGCGCTTGCCGGGCCTGGAAGGTTAACGTCATCCGTGGGCCGGGTTAGCGCAGCGCCACCCGGCATTTTAGCGCGTTATCCACAACGTCGGCCATGCATCCGGCCCATGCCAGTTATCACAGCTTGGCTCTTCCGCATACCGTACCAGACGGAAGCGCTGACCGGTAAAACGCCAGCGCGTCTGGATGCCGCAGTCGGCAATCCCGCGTCCCAGCGCCAGGGTCGTCAGCTCGCGGCTCTTCTCATCAAAACTGGCGTTCATTAACTCCATCTCGCTGCTGTCGCTGGCGGGAACAAACGGCAGGCGCAGACGTACCGCATGGGAAGCAAACGGCTTTTTGCGTGAGACCAGCCAGGCCAAATCGACGGTGTTGTACGCCCCCGCCTCGCAGCCAACCATCAGCAGCGCTTTGTCATCCGTCAGGGCGGTGACCCGCACTTCACGACGCGCCGGGTCAAGTGAACACTGGCTGTTGTTGATACGCCAGGTGCCATAGTCGAGCAGATCGCTGCGCTCCTCGCGGGTGAGCGGCGTCGGCGTCGGGTTTACCACGGCCACCTCTTTTAGCGCCGGTGCGGGCGGTACGCTCAGCGGGGGTTGCGCCCCTTTGTTGATCCACGCGGTTTCGCTTCCGCCACGCTTTTGCTGGGCATCAATAAACTGTATCGCCTCTTTCATCCCATCCAGGGAGATGACCTGCTTGCCACCAGCGAGCGTGATGACCCTTTTTTGCTGAAGCGTAGTCAGCAGGGCAGTAATGGTGGCGGCATGGTCGGTCGTCAGACGCCAGGGGGTGATTTGCCAGTGCGGGGGGCCAAGCTGCAACGGCTCGCCGTCGAGCAGCAAGCGGGGAGCAATGGCGGGCTGTTTAGGATCGGGCGTTGCCAGCCCACCGAGATCGATGCGCAGCAGCGCGTCAGTTTTTGCACCCGCGCTGCGGCTTAAGGTCATCACCAGCCCGTGATGCTCGCCGGTGTTACGGGCGATGCAAAAGTTCTGGTTGTTGCAGGTCACCTGCCAGTCGATAAACGACCGCTGTGCAGGTGCTGCCCGGGCTAACGTCGCGGGCAGCACGCTGAGCATGAAAACAAGTAAAAGGCAGTGACGCATGAATAGCAGGATCCCGGAAGCAATAGCTGAACAGACAGAGCGTATCTTCCTGCTCAGACCGGGGTTGCTCAATCAGATTTATCGGATAGATTTATTCTGAATACATCTTATTAACGGCAACAAGATCAAGCCATTAACCCGGAACTTTGCAAATACTGTAATAATATCACCGTTTTGCCGTCCCGTATTTCACCCGATTGTATCATCGATAATGCCTGAGCAAAGGGCAGCTCCAGCACCTCGATCTCCTCATCTTCGATGCCCCCGCCCTCTCCGGCGCGCCGGGCGTCGCTGTATTCCGCCACGAAGAAATGGACGATTTCCGTTACGCCGCCCGGAGACATATAGAGCTCAAAAACTTTGCGTGCCTCGCCGACGACAAAGCCGGTCTCTTCAATCGCCTCTTTGCGAATGCACACTTCCGGCTCATCGTTATCCAGCAGTCCGGCACAGGTTTCAATCAGGCGCCCGTCGGGGTTGCCATTCACCCAGGTGGCAATGCGGAACTGGCGAATCAACACCACGCTCTGCTTCTCACGGTTGTAAAGCAGGACCGTGGCACCGTTGCCCCGATCGTAAACTTCGCGTTTGTGGCGCACCACCTCACCGTTACGCCGCGTCAGATCGTAGGTCAGGTTGCGCAGGATGAAATAGTTATCCGAAAGGCACTTGTCTTTAATTAATTCAATTTTCACGGTAATACGGGCTCCGTTGCGCTCAATACTGGCCATACTACGCTGCGAAGCCCGCCTTGTCGCCCGTCGGGTTAATGTTCGGTGGGAGAAGCGACCCCAAGCCAGTCGGCGATCCCCAGGGCGGCGTGTCGCCCTTCCGCCATCGCCGTTACCACCAGATCGGCTCCCCGCACCGCGTCGCCACCGGCAAATATCTGCGGGTTGCTGGTCTGGTAGCGATAGCGCGATTCCACGCTTGCCGCAATCCTGCCCCAGTCATCCACCTCAACCCCCTGCGCCTGTAGCCAGGGCATCGCATGCGGGTTAAAGCCAAAGGCCATAATCACCGCCCCGGCAGGCATCACAAACTCGCTGCCCTCGATGGGCTCCGGGCGACGGCGTCCCTGCGCATCCGGCTCACCCAGCCGGGTGCGCAGCAGGCGGATGCCGTTGACCCGCCCGGCGTCATCGAGGGTGAGCTCCACCGGCTGGACGTTAAACTCAAAGGTCGCTCCCTCTTCTCTGGCGTTTTTAACCTCTTTTTTCGAGCCCGGCATATTGGCCTCATCCCGGCGATAGGCGCAGGTGACATTCGCCGCTCCGTGGCGCAGAGCGGTGCGCACACAGTCCATCGCCGTATCGCCGCCGCCCAGCACCACGACGTTGAGTCCGGCGGTATCGACGAAGGGCTCTTCCACCGACGGCGGCAGCCCCATCAGCTGACGGGTATTGCCCACCAGGAACGGCAGGGCATCATAAACGCCCGGCGCATCTTCATTAGGAATACCCGCTTTCATTGAGCGATAGGTTCCCACCCCGACAAAGAGGGCATCGTACTCGCTGAGCAGCTGCGCCAGCGGGATATCTTTACCCACCTCACAGTTCAGTTCGAAGCGGATGCCCATGGCGGTGAAGATCTCCCGGCGGCGGGCCAGCAGGGATTTATCCAGCTTAAAGGCCGGAATACCGAAGGTGAGCAGGCCGCCAATTTCCGGGTGGCGGTCAAAGACCGTGACGCTGACGCCGCGACGGATCAACGCGTCAGCGCACGCCAGCCCGGCGGGCCCAGCGCCGATGATGGCCACCTGCTTATTGACCGGCGTAACGTGGCTCAGGTCCGGTCGCCAGCCTTTCGCCAGCGCCTGATCGGAGATATAGCGTTCGATGTTGCCAATGGTCACCGACCCGGCCACGTCGCGCACCGTGCAGGCGCCTTCGCACAGTTTGTCCTGCGGGCAGACCCGGCCTGTTACTTCCGGCAGGCAGTTGGTCTGGTGAGAGAGCTCGACCGCCCCAGCGATATCCCCCGCTTTCACCCGTTCGATCCACTGGGGGATATGATTGTGCAGCGGACAGGTCCATTCGCACACCGAGTGCTCGCCGCAGGTAAGGCAGCGGTCGGCTTCCCGCTTCGCCTGTGCCGGACGGAACGGCAGATAAATTTCGTTAAAATTGCCCGCCCGCGCCTCAGGGGAGAGCTTATCTGGCTCCCCGCGCGCGGGCGTAGCTGCCAGCTGCTCGCGTTTGCTACCTGTTCTGGTCACGCTCGCCGCCCGGGTCTGCCACGGCTGGGCCTCATGGCGCGCCGTGCGCATTTGCCGGGCGCGGGCCAGCTGGTTCAGGTTATCGGGGGTCACCAGCGACAGGGCATCCGCCGGGCAGTTCGCCACACAGGCGGGCCCCTGCGGGCGCTCAAGGCAGAGATCGCACTTCTGGGCGGTAGCCGCCAGCGGTGTGGTGACAATCTCGATGGTGCCAAACGGGCAGGCAATCACACAGGCTTTACATCCGATACATTTGTGCTGCTCCACCTGTACACTGTCATGCATGCGGCTGATAGCCCCGTTCGGGCAGCTCTGGACGCAGGGGGCGTTTTCACAGTGGTGGCAGGTTACGGCGCTCTGTTTATTGCCCTCTTTGACCACGGTGATGCGCGGGGTAAAATGGCGCTGGCTGAGGACATGCTGCTCATTATTATGTGCCATGACGCAAGCGACCTCGCAGGCATAGCATCCAATACATTGCTGGCTATTTGCCATAATAAAACGGTTCATGACGGTTCCCTTGCTGGCCCTGATAACCTTATTCTTTTAACGGAATAGTGTATTTACCCACCGCAACGGTAACAGGCAATGTTCATTTGCCCAGGAACGGAAAATATTTCGCCTGAACCTGTATCAGATCAATTTATTTCAGCGCGGGTGAAATTACGTTTCATTCCCTTGCACAAATGCTTATCAGGACGCGACCGGTGAGAGTTAAACAACCTGTTTCACGCAGCCTTGCCCGGGCCTTTTTCTCCATCATTGCCCTGTCGCTGCTGACCAGCGCGATTGCGCTGTTTACTCTCGCCAGCGGCCAGCGTGATGCTGAAGCCATCAACCTGGCCGGTTCGTTACGGATGCAGAGCTATCGCCTGGGTTACGACATTCAGCGGGGCAGCGTCGACCTGGTGCCTCATCGCCGGATCTGGCAACAAACCCTGGACGCCCCTGCCCTGCAAACCCTGAACAGCTGGTATGTCCCGGACGAGGTTAAGCAGCGCTATCGCCAGCTGCAGATCCGGTGGCTGGCGGTGGATCAGAAACTCGCTCAGGGTAATTACGCCTGGTATCAGGCGCAGATGGACGAGTATGTGGCGCGTATCGACGCCTTTGTCCTCTCCCTGCAGCACTATGCCGAACGTAAGATCACCCTGGTCTTCGCCATCTCCTTTGCCGGTGGGGCCAGTATTTTTCTGCTGGTGTTTGTCACCCTCCGCCGCATCCGCCAGCAGGTTGTCGCCCCGCTCAATCACCTGGTCACCTCCAGTCTGCGCATTGAACAAGGTCATTTTGATACCCCGGTGCCGAATACCGATCTCTCCAATGAGCTTGGCCTGCTCTCCCGCACCTTTAACCATATGTCGGCGGAGCTGCACACCCTCTACCGCTCGCTGGAGATTTCGGTTGAAGAGAAGACGCATCACCTGCACGAAGCCCACCAGCAGCTGGAGATGCTGTTTACCTGCTCCCAGGCGTTGAACACCGGCAAGATTGACAGTCACTGCTTCCGGCACATCCTGCATATTGTCTGCGAATATACCGGGATCACGTATCTGGCCCTGCACACCAGCGACGGCTGGCAGATGCAGGAGGGCGAAGCCGCACTGCATCTCGACACCCAGGTACTGCCGGTAGTGATGATGGAGACCCGCTTCGGTGAGCTGCGCTGGCAAAGCGCGCAGCGCCCCGTCCCGATGCCGCTGATGAAAAGCGTGGCGACGATGCTTGGCCGCGGCCTCTTTTCCAACCAGGCGCAGAAGCACTATCACCAGCTACTGTTGATGGAGGAGCGCGCCACTATTGCCCGCGAACTGCATGATTCGCTGGCGCAGGTGCTCTCTTATCTGCGGATCCAGCTGACGCTGCTCAAACATGCGGTGCCGGAAGAAAACGAAACGGCGCAGGGGATCATTACCGATTTTTCCCAGGCACTGAATGCCGCCTACCGCCAGCTGCGCGAGCTGCTTACCACCTTCCGCCTGACGCTGAACCAGGCCAATCTGCCGGCTGCGTTGCAGGAGATGCTGGATGACTTACAAAAACAGACCGCTGCGCGGCTGACTCTCGACTGCCAGCTTTCGTCTCTGGCGCTGGATGCACAGATGCAGGTCCACCTGTTGCAGATTGTCCGGGAGGCGGTACTGAACGCCATCAAGCATGCGCAGGCCAGCGACATCACGGTCTGCTGCATCACCGCCCCGGATGGCAAGCACACGGTGACAATTTGCGACAACGGCATCGGCATTGGTGATGCCAGCGAACCTCCGGGCCACTACGGTCTGAACATTATGCGTGAACGTGCCGACCGGCTGGGGGGAACCCTGAGCTTCTCACAGCCGCCAGCCGGCGGTACCCAGGTCAGCGTGCGCTTTTGTTCTTCGACCGCAACCGAGGGTAAATAACGGTAAAAACAGGCGGGGGATCGCCTGTCAGCCACGCCGATGAACAATACTCACCGCTGCACCAGGGCGATGTCGCGGAAAAAGCGCATGATAATTTACATTATCTCCTTTATTTCTCCACGTTTGACATCTCCCTTGCCGCTAGAGTGAAGCGGGCTATCTACAATGACGACGCGCAGCAAAACGAGGTCCTATTTTAATGGCGAATTTTTTCATCGATCGCCCCATTTTTGCCTGGGTGCTGGCAATTTTATTGTGCCTGACCGGCACGCTGGCTATTTTTTCTCTCCCTGTTGAGCAGTACCCGGATCTGGCCCCGCCTAACGTGCGGATCACGGCTAACTATCCGGGGGCATCCGCACAAACTCTGGAGAACACCGTTACCCAGGTGATTGAACAGAATATGACGGGCCTCGACAACCTGATGTACATGTCTTCCCAGAGCAGCGCCACCGGCCAGGCGTCGATAACGCTCAGCTTTACCGCGGGCGCCGACCCGGATGAAGCGGTGCAGCAGGTGCAGAACCAGCTTCAGTCAGCCTTGCGTAAGCTGCCGCAGGCGGTGCAAAACCAGGGCGTGACGGTGCGTAAAACCGGCGATACCAACATCCTGACCATCGCCTTTGTCTCCACTGACGGTTCAATGGATAAGCAGGATATCGCCGACTATGTCGCCAGTAATATTCAGGATCCGCTGAGCCGTATCAACGGCGTGGGGGATATCGACGCCTACGGGTCGCAGTACTCCATGCGCATCTGGCTCGACCCGGCGAAGCTCAACAGCTTCCAGATGACCGCGAAAGATGTCACCGACGCCATTGAATCGCAGAACGCCCAGATTGCGGTGGGTCAGTTGGGGGGCACGCCGTCCGTGGATAAACAGGCACTGAATGCCACCATTAACTCCCAGTCGCTGTTGCAAACGCCCCAGCAGTTCCGCGACATCACCCTGCGTGTCAATCAGGATGGCTCCGAGGTGCGCCTGGGGGATGTCGCCACCGTGGAGATGGGGGCCGAGAAGTATGATTACCTGAGCCGCTTCAACGGTAAGGCGGCCTCCGGGCTGGGGGTTAAACTGGCTTCCGGCGCCAACGAGATGGCCACCGCAGAACGGGTTATCGACCGTCTCGACGAGCTGTCGCACTACTTCCCGCACGGGCTGGAGTACAAAATCGCCTACGAGACCACCTCGTTCGTGAAGGCTTCTATTGAGGATGTGGTGAAAACCCTGCTCGAAGCCATCGCGCTGGTGTTTTTGGTCATGTACCTGTTCCTGCAAAACTTCCGCGCAACATTAATCCCCACCATCGCCGTTCCGGTAGTGTTGATGGGCACCTTCACGGTGCTCTACGCCTTTGGCTACAGCATCAACACCCTCACCATGTTTGCGATGGTGCTGGCGATAGGCCTGCTGGTGGATGATGCCATCGTGGTGGTGGAGAACGTTGAACGTATCATGAGCGAAGAGGGACTCTCGCCCCGGGAAGCGACGCGTAAATCGATGAAGCAGATCCAGGGCGCGCTGGTGGGTATCGCCATGGTGTTATCGGCGGTATTTGTGCCGATGGCCTTCTTTGGCGGTACCACCGGGGCGATCTACCGCCAGTTCTCAATAACCATCGTGGCGGCGATGGTGCTGTCGGTGCTGGTGGCGATGATCCTCACTCCAGCGCTGTGCGCCACCCTGCTTAAACCCCTGCATAAGGGGGAGCAACACGGTCAGAAAGGCTTCTTTGGCTGGTTCAACCGCATGTTTAACCGCAACGCGGCGCGCTATGAGGCGGGCGTGGGACGGGTTCTGCATCGCAGTCTGCGCTGGATGCTGATCTACATTCTGCTGCTGGGGGGCATGGTTTTCATGTTCCTGCGGCTGCCCACCTCGTTCCTGCCGCTTGAAGACCGGGGCATGTTTATTACCTCCGTGCAGTTACCGAGCGGCTCGACCCAGCAGCAGACTCTGAAGGTAGTGCAGCAGGTGGAGTCGTACTTCTTTAACCAGGAGAAAGACAACGTGCTGTCGGTCTTTGCCACCGTCGGCTCCGGCCCGGGCGGGAACGGACAGAACGTGGCGCGTATGTTTGTCCGTCTGAAAGACTGGGATGAGCGCGATGCCACAACCGGCAGCTCGTTTGCCATTATCGAGCGCGCCACCAAAGCCTTCAGCCGCATTAAAGAGGCGCGGGTCTTTGCCAGCAGCCCACCCGCCATCAGCGGGCTCGGCAGTTCGGCGGGCTTTGATATGGAGCTGCAGGATCACGCCGGGGCCGGACATGATGCGCTGATGGCCGCCCGCGACCGTCTGCTGGAGCTGGCCGGAGAAGAACCTTCCCTGACCCGCGTGCGTCACAACGGTCTGGACGATAGCCCGCAGATGCAGATCGATATCGATCAGCGTAAAGCCCAGGCGCTGGGCGTCTCCATCGATGATATCAACGACACCCTGCAAACCGCGTGGGGTTCGAGCTACGTGAACGATTTTATGGATCGTGGCCGCGTGAAAAAGGTCTACGTGCAGGCGGCGGCCAAATACCGCATGCTGCCGGACGATATCAACCTGTGGTACGTGCGCAATAAAGAGGGCGGCATGGTGCCCTTCTCGGCCTTTGCCACCTCGCGCTGGGAGACGGGCTCGCCGCGCCTGGAGCGCTACAACGGCTACGCCGCGGTGGAGATTGTCGGTGAAGCCGCGCCGGGCGTCAGTACCGGAACCGCGATGGATGTGATGGAAAATCTGGTGCGGCAGCTGCCTGCCGGATTTGGTCTCGAGTGGACCGCCATGTCCTATCAGGAACGCCTCTCGGGAGCCCAGGCTCCGGCGCTGTATGCCCTGTCGCTGCTGGTGGTATTCCTCTGTCTGGCCGCGCTGTATGAGAGCTGGTCGGTGCCATTCTCGGTGATGCTGGTGGTGCCGCTGGGGGTTATCGGCGCCCTGCTCGCCACCTGGATGCGCGGCCTGGAAAATGATGTCTATTTCCAGGTAGGGCTGTTAACGGTCATCGGTCTGTCGGCGAAGAACGCCATTCTGATTGTCGAGTTCGCCAACGAGATGAATGAAAAAGGTCAGGAGCTGATGGCCGCCACCCTGGAAGCCTGTCGCCAGCGCCTGCGCCCCATCCTGATGACCTCGCTGGCGTTTGTGTTTGGCGTTCTGCCGATGGCCACCAGCTCTGGCGCGGGCTCCAGCAGTCAGCATGCAGTGGGTACCGGGGTGATGGGCGGGATGATTTCGGCCACTGTTCTCGCCATTTACTTTGTTCCGCTGTTCTTTGTGCTGGTACGGCGACGTTTTCCGTTAAAGGAAAAACAGAAATAAGATCTTGATAATAAAAAAGGCGTCCTTACCGGCCGCCTTTTTTGTGTGTTAATTTTCACACTTTTATTATTTAGAAAATTAAGTGCTCTTGCGTTACTTGCTGAATGTCATTTACGAAGCATGCCTTCGATAAAATCTTTCCAGTTCCCCAGTTCACGTTCAATCATAACTACCTCTCTTATTATTATCGGCCATTCTACGAGAATATATCATCATTGTGAAGAGTTTTTAATCAGTGATACTGCTCTACCCCCGTTGGTACGACTGGCTTGTAGATACTATGGGCTCTTCGCGTTAAATTTTATGTGACCAACTGCAATATTTTGAAATAACCTTAATCAGGGCCGGGAAAATAACTTTGTAGCTGTTCTTAAATGCATTTTTGGCTATCAGCGCCCTATGCAATAAAGATGAAATTATATTCAGGACTTAAGTGCAATTTGTCACGCTGCTGAATATTCAATAAGGTAATAAAACAAATGTGTTATATTTCCACAAACGTTTACTCATCGAAATTACTGAGCAACTGACCACTTTTAAGACAAAAGGATTCACCATGATCACCCTGTATGGCATTAAAAATTGCGACACCATTAAAAAAGCCCGCCGCTGGCTGGAGCACAACAACATTGAGTACCGTTTTCACGACTATCGCGCCGACGGTATTGATGCTGATTTGATGCAGAAATTTATTGCTGAGCTCGGCTGGGAGGCGCTGCTCAACACGCGCGGCACCACCTGGCGCAAACTGGATGAAAGTGTGCGGGCCAGCATCAACAATGCCGACAGCGCAGCCGCATTAATGGTGGAAATGCCCGCAATCATCAAACGCCCATTGCTCTGGGCGCCCGGTAAGCCTATGCTGCTGGGTTTCAACGAAAATCAATACCAAACCTATTTTATTGAGGTGTAGTCTATGTCATGCCCGGTCATTGAGCTGACTCAGCAGCTTATTCGCCGCCCCTCCCTGAGCCCTGATGATGCGGGTTGTCAGGCTCTGATGATCGAACGCCTGCGGGCGATTGGTTTTACCGTCGAACCGATGGATTTTGGCGACACGCAAAATTTCTGGGCCTGGCGCGGCCAGGGTGAAACCCTGGCATTTGCCGGACATACCGATGTGGTACCCGCCGGTGATGCCGATCGCTGGATCAACCCTCCTTTCGAACCGACCATCCGCGACGGCATGCTCTTTGGTCGTGGCGCGGCAGATATGAAAGGATCGCTGGCAGCGATGGTGGTTGCCGCCGAACGTTTCGTGGCGCAATACCCGAACCATAAAGGCCGCCTGGCGTTTTTAATCACCTCTGATGAAGAGGCCAGCGCTAAAAACGGCACCGTGAAGGTGGTTGAAACGCTGATGGCCCGTAATGAACGTCTGGATTACTGCCTGGTGGGCGAGCCGTCCAGCACCGAAATGGTGGGCGACGTGGTGAAAAATGGCCGTCGCGGCTCTATCACCTGCAACCTGACCATTCACGGTGTCCAGGGTCACGTGGCTTATCCGCATCTGGCCGATAACCCGGTGCACCGCGCCGCGCCGATGCTCGAGGAACTGGTTGGCATTGAGTGGGATAAAGGCAATGAATATTTCCCGCCGACCAGCATGCAGATCGCCAACATTCAGGCCGGTACCGGCAGCAACAACGTGATCCCTGGCGATCTGTTTGTGCAGTTCAACTTCCGCTTCAGCACCGAGCTGACGGATGAGATGATCAAAGCCCGCGTCGTGGCCCTGCTGGAGAAACACCAGCTGCGCTACAGCATCGACTGGTGGCTTTCGGGCCAGCCGTTCCTGACCGGGCGCGGCAAACTGGTGGATGCGGTGGTTAACGCCATCGCGCACTATAATGAAATTAAACCGCAACTGCTGACCACAGGCGGTACCTCTGACGGGCGCTTTATTGCCCGCATGGGTGCACAGGTGGTCGAACTTGGGCCGGTGAATGCCACGATTCATAAAATCAATGAATGCGTGAATGCCGCTGATTTGCAACTGCTGGCCCGTATGTATCAACGTATCATGGAGCAACTTGTCGCCTGACGGTTGCCCCAAAGAAGGATAAGCGAATGGACTGGCTGGCTAAATACTGGTGGATCCTGGTACTGGTTTTTCTGGTAGGCGTACTGCTGAATGTGATCAAGGATCTCAAGCGCGTTGACCATAAGAAATTCCTCGCCAACAAACCTGAACTCCCCCCACATCGTGACTTTAACGACAAGTGGGATGATGAAGACGACTGGCCGAAGAAAGACCAGAAGAAGTAATGCCTGCCCCTCTCCCCCGGCGGGGAGAGGGTTATCCGCTAAAAGAACTCCACGATGTCGTCATCATTGGGCTTGCCGCCGCTGAGCGCTTCATCGAAGTAACGTTTCGGCACGGTAAAACGCAGGTGATCCAGCGCAAACTGCATGCTGCGATCGTCAATGGCGTGCCCCAGATCGTCGACAATATCCAGCGTCACATCACCGCCCGCGCGGATCAGCGCCTCCTGGGCAGCAACCGCATGGGAGAGCTCAATCACGCGATCGTCCCCGCCGTGGATCAGATGAATAGTGGTTCTGGTGGTCGCCTGTCCGGGCAAGGTCGCATAGCGGCCATTAAAAGCAATTACCCGCGAGACCAGGCCTGGCTCCGCTTTTATGCTCTCCAGCGCCATAATCGCTCCCTGGGAAAAACCGATCAACGCCGTGGCATCCGCCTTCACACCGCTTTGCTGCTGCCAGTAACGCACCGTTTCGACAAAGGCCGGCATGATGGCATCCACGCGCTCCTGACGGCTCTCTTCGGTCACGCCCTGCACGGAAAACCACTGACGGCCGTTCGGGCCGCAAGGCTCCGGAGCGCCCACGCTCACCACAAGCGCGTCAGGAAACAGGGGTGCAAACCAGCGGCCAATCTCCCCCATATTGACCGGGTTGTCGCCAACGCCATGAAACAGCAGCAAAAGCTGTTTGGCTGGCATAGCGGGGCTCTGGACAACAAAATGGTCATGTTTCATGGCAGTCTCCTTAATGGGTAAGCGGGATTCTACGCCTGACAGGCAGAATGAACATGCCAGTTTACTGATGAAGTTATTGAAAAAATTGCCATTGCAAAACCGTCTGCTTCAGCTCCTGACAGCGCTGACTGTCCAGCTGCGCCAGCGCCTGGCCCGCCTCGCTGCGCAGATAATTCAGTAACGCCTTGCGCCCGTTCAGCCCCAGACTCTGGCTCAGAGCGCCGTCGTCCCGGTCCTGCTCGATTTTGCCCCGCAAGCCTGCCAGGGGCAGAACCGTTGACCGCAGCAGGCGCGTCAGACTGGCAAACGACGCCGTGAGGGGGCGATGCGCAAAAGCAAATCCGGCCAGCTCCAGCCAGTCATCATCATTAAGGGTAGACTCACCCGCGGGCTCTACCGGGATCTTTTCTCCGTTCATGCGTTCAATCACTGCGGCATCACGACAGAGCCGCTGATGCTCGCGCTGACACAGCGCCTGCCCCGCCGGGCTAAGCGGCAGGAGTGCCATCGCCGTGAAGCAGCCGCTGCTGGCCTCCCGGTGGCTCCCCATCCGCACCAGCACAAAACCGCAGCGCTGCCAGAAACGCCAGAGCGCGTCGGTGTAACCAAAGCTCACAGAAAGGTAGTCGAGGCTCGTCTGCTGGCAGGCCGCGGCCACCAGCGCCCGGCCAATGCCTTCGCGCTGGCGGGCAGGATGAACGGCTACGCGGGTCACCCGTCTCGCGCTCAGCGTTGCCGCCAGGGGCGAGCCCCCGTGTGCCGCCAAAGATTGCGCCACCAGATTGCCGCGCGGACGCCGGTAGCCCGCCCATACCGCCTGGCTGAGCGCCGGGCTTAAGCCTCCCTCCCCCACCAGCCACAGCGCGCCGCAGACGCTCTCCCCTGCCCGGGCGACGGCAAAATGCTGTCCGGGGGCATCCATCATGCGTCGCAGATCGAGGGGGGATGTCCGGTAGTGGGCCGCGCAAAGCAGTTTATAGACCGCCGCCGGGAGCGCAGGGGCGCGGTTCCAGGCCTCCTGCTCCAGGGTTGCGTAGCCGATCTCCCCCTGCGGGATGCTGTCGTCGGGCTCATCATCAAACAGCAGCACCTGGGCGATAAGGCGCTCCAGCGGGCAGCCTGCCGCCCAGCGCACCGGGGTGGAGAGGGTGAAGTAACGCAGCCCGGCAAAACGGGCGCAGAATTTCAGCAGGAACCCCCTGCCGGTGCCCTCATAGCCCTGCACCGTGGTGGTCAGCAGGACCCGGGGAAAGCGCGTCACCAGCCGCTCCAGCAGCGGTCCGGGAATGGCCGCCGCCTCATCAACGATCAACCAGTCGGCATGTTCGTCCGGGGCCAGCAGCGCGTCAGGGGCCATAAAGCGATAGCGCTCGCCACCGAAACGGGCAATGACGTCGGTCGCCGCCCTGGCGGGAGCGGTGACAATGGCGTTGCCCATAATGCGATGCAACAGCATGCCCGCCAGTGCCGACTTGCCGCGCCCGCGCGGAGCGGTGACGGCGGCGACGCCTTCAGGCATGGTAATGAGCTGGTCCAGTATCGCAGCCTGCTCGCTCTGGGGCTCGCCGCTGGCTGGATGCCAGTCGGGTGCGGGTGGCGTTGGCGTAAGCATAAAAGGCTCGCCCTGCTGCCAGCGTAACACCTGCGGATCGCCCAGGATGTGGCGGCAGAAGCGGTCAATAAAGCGCGGCGTAGGGATGGGCTCTGGCCTGTCGCTCCAGCGCAGCGAATCCTGGTCGGGAATCTTTGGCCAATGCGTCAGGTCGGGTGTGAGTAAAACCAGTAGACTGCCGGCTCGCAGGGTGCCCGCCACGGCAGCAAAGGCCGAGACGTCGAAGCCGTGCCGGGCGTCGAAGATAGCGTGAAGAAACTCACGGCCCAGCAGCCGATGCAGCGCCTGGGGCGCGCAGGATGGCGGCTGCGGGGCATCAGCGCCAATCCACAGCCACTCCCCGGGATACTCCTCTTTCAACAGCCGCGCCTGCTGCTGCGTCCAGGTTTCATCCCCGCTCAGCACCAGCAGCCGCCGGTGCCCTTCCCGCGCCAGTTGTTCAGGCAGGCCTGATAAATTCATCCCTGACATTGAAAATTACAGCGCCTTGCCGAAGGTATTGCACTGTGCCGGATCGCCGCCGTCAAAGCCCTTTTTGAACCAGTTATAGCGCTGTTCTGACGTACCGTGCGTAAAGCTGTCTGGCACGACATGGCCCTGACTTTGCTGTTGCAAACGGTCATCGCCAATGGCGTGGGCCGCGTTGAGGGCCTCTTCCAGATCGCCCGCCTCCAGCACGCCCTCCTGCTGCATCTTGTGACCCCAGACGCCGGCGAAGCAGTCGGCCTGCAGTTCCATGCGTACCGACAGGGCATTCACCTCTTTCTCGCTGGCATTCTGCTGCAGCTGACGCACTTTAGGTTCAATCCCGAGCAGTTTTTGCACGTGATGGCCGACTTCATGGGCGATAACATAGCCCTGGGCAAAGTCGCCGTCGGCGCCCAGCTTATGTTTCATGTCATCGTAGAAGGAGAGATCGATATAGACGGTAGAGTCAGCAGGACAGTAGAACGGACCCATGACCGATTGTCCGGTGCCGCAGCCGGTGCGGGTGGCGCCGCGATACATCACCAGCTTCGGTTGCTGGTAGGTACGGCCCATTTTTTCAAACAGCTGGCCCCAGGTATCTTCCGTGGTGGCGAGAATGACCGACGTAAATTTCGCCGCCTCGTCTTCACTTGGGCTGATGGAACGCGTTGCCTGCTGCTGTTGCTGAATCGGTTGCCCGGTTAACAGCCCGCTCAGGTCGACCCCGTAGTAGCCCGCCACCACGACCACCAGCAAAATAATAATGCCGCCCTTGCCTCCCGGCAGGCGAAATCCCGGGCCGCCCATTGACGGGCCCCTACTGCTGCGTCTGTCATCCACATTGTCACTTTCACGACGCCCTTGCCAGCGCATAATCCCACCTCGAAAAATATCATCTTGATAACAGGTATGATCGTAGGCGCTTCGAAGCAAGATTACCACAGGAAACAGGAGTGAGATGCCAGAGGAGGCTGTGCTCCTCTGGCAGGTAGGGCAGGATTAATCGAGTTTAACACCCAGACGGTGAGCAACGGCTTCGTACGCTTCAATCAGGCCGCCCAGGCTTTGGCGGAAGCGGTCTTTGTCCATTTTATCCAGGGTCTCTTTGTCCCACAGGCGGCTGCCGTCCGGGGAGAATTCATCACCCAGCACCACCTCACCTTTATACAATCCGAATTCCAGTTTGAAGTCGACCAGAATGAGGCCCGCGTCGTCAAAGAGCTTCTTCAGCACGTCGTTGGCTTTGAAGGTCAGCTCCTGCATACGCGCCAGATTCTCTTTGCTCACCCAGCCAAAGGTTTCGCAGTAAGATTCGTTGACCATCGGGTCGTGCATGGCGTCGTTTTTCAGGAACAGGTCGAACAGCGGTGGGTTCAGCTCCATGCCCTCTTCGATGCCCAGACGCTTCACCAGGGAGCCCGCGGCGCGGTTACGAACGACACATTCAACCGGCACCATGTCCAGCTTCTTCACCAGACACTCTGTATCGGACAGTAACGCTTCCATCTGCGTCGGGATACCCGCCTCTTCGAGCTTGCTCATAATGAAATGGTTGAACTTGTTGTTCACCATGCCTTTACGGTCAAACTGCTCAATGCGCGCGCCATCTCCTGCTGACGTATCATTGCGGAACTCGAGCACCAACAGATCCGGGTTTTCGGTGCTGTATACGGTTTTCGCTTTGCCACGATACAACTCAGCTTGCTTCTGCATCTTCATTACTCCTGGTGTGATGATTTGTGTTCAAAACTGGAGATATTATGCCACGCACACGTTTGCGTAGCACGAAAATTAAAAGGGCTGGATTAACCAGCCCCTTTTTTTTACTTGCTGAATGCCGCCTGAAGGACAGCGACCAGCGCATCATTCTGCGACTGGGTCAGCGTATGGCCTTTCGGATCGATAAACTGCAGGCTGCTACGGTTATCCAGATCGCCGACCTGAAGTTTGTAATCGCCCGAAGCCAGACCCGGATCGCGTACGCCCAGCTCTTCCCAGCTGCTGTCAGAGAGCGGTTTGTAGGTGAGCGTCATGCTGCCGGTTGAGCGGGTGCTGTCGGTGACTTTCATGCCGACACGCTCAAGGGTGGAAGGCAGACGCTGCCAGACCTGGTTGAACGGACCACGCACTACCAGCATTGGCAGACCGGTATCGTCGGCAGCGCTCTGCACGTCGAAGGTGGCACCATTACGGTTCTGAGCGGCATTCGCCGCGTCGGTGGCGCTCTTATCAAGACCCGCAGCAATCACGTTAAGCAGCTCGGTGCTGTAACGCTGCATGGATGCCGCGTCGGCAACCGGTTTGCCCGCCTGCTCCAGGTTGATGAGTTTAACCACCACCGCCTGCTGATAACCCTGAGGTTTAACAGAGACTTGATAGCGCCCACGGTACTGCTGGTCTTCATCCAGACGGCTCCATTCGATCCAGTCTGTCGTCAGCGTCTGGCTGGCATCGTCGCGCTGGGTAATCGCGTAGTTCTTCGACTGAAGTACGCTCACCACCTGCGGCCACAGCCCGGCATTGCGCGCGCTCTCAACCTGCAGCGTCGCGGTATCGCCGGTGAACTGAGTACGCGCCCCGCTTACCAGCGCCAGAGGCTGTGCTGGCGGACGAATATCAAGCGCTTTGCCTACCGCGCCGCTACCGTTGGCAACCGGAATGTTGTAGTCGCCATTCTGAATGGGCAGGATCATGCCAGCAGGTGCATGAAGTTCAGCAAGCGGCGCAGCATCCAGATAGGATTCGTCACCGCTCACCTGGCGCTTGTAGCGTGAATCTGAGCTACAGGCCGCGAGCAGCATAACAAGCGAAACACCCGCAACCTTCACCAGGCGCGACTTCTGTACTGAGTAAGCCATCAAATCTCCCTAAACTTTACAGCAGACCGGCATGCTTCAGCGCCGCAGTGACCGTTTCACGACCGTGGTCGGTAATCGGGGTCATTGGCAGACGCAGCGTATCGGTCGCTACAAGTCCCAACTCCTTACATGCCCATTTCACTGGGATTGGATTGGGTTCGACAAATAATTTGTTGTGCAGCGGCATCAGACGCTGGTTAATCACACGCGCTTCCTGGAAATGACCAGCCGCAGCCAGTTTACACATTTCAGCCATATCGCGGGCTGCAACGTTAGAGGTCACGGAAATCACGCCGTGGCCGCCGAGCTGCATAAAGTCCAGCGAGGTCGCATCATCGCCACTCAGCAGAATAAAGTCGTCTGAAACCAGCTCTTTGATCTGATGAACGCGGCTTAAGTTCCCGGTCGCCTCTTTAATACCGATAATATTTTTTACTTTCGCGAGGCGGCCTACCGTTTCTGGCAGCATATCGCAGCCAGTGCGCGACGGCACATTATACAGAATTTGTGGCAAGTCAGTATGTTCAGCGATGGCTTTGAAATGCTGGAACAGACCTTCCTGGGTAGGACGGTTGTAGTATGGGGTTACCGTCAGGCATCCCACCACACCACTGTCGTTGAAGCGCTGGGTCAGACTGATGGCTTCAGCCGTGGCGTTGGCACCTGTACCAGCGATAACCGGGATACGCCCGTCAGCCAGTTCAAGGGTCATCAACACCACTTCGCCATGCTCTTCGTGGCTCAACGTAGCAGACTCACCGGTAGTTCCTACCGAAACAATCGCCGAGGTTCCGCTGGCGACATGATAATCAATCAGTTTCTTCAGGCTTGACCGGCAGACATTACCTTTCTCATCCATCGGTGTTACAAGCGCGACAATACTTCCCGTGAACATGGGCCATCCTCTGTGCGTACAAGAGCCTCAATGGTACGTTTGGTGCTGTAATAAAAGCAAGCGACGTGAGACCTCCAGGTTATTGTATGCCGGTTTTTTTTATGCTTTCCTTAGAAAGACTAAACCAAGCAAAGGAAGAACAGGTTTGACAACCTCATCACAACATTACCTGGTTATTACTGCGCTGGGTGCCGACAGGCCGGGGATCGTGAACACCATCACCCGCCACGTCAGTAGCTGCGGCTGCAACATCGAAGACAGCCGCCTGGCGATGCTGGGTGAAGAGTTTACTTTCATCATGCTGCTTTCCGGGTCGTGGAATGCGATTACCCTGATTGAATCGACCCTGCCGTTAAAAGGCGCAGAGCTGGATCTGCTGATCGTGATGAAGCGCACCACCGCGCGCCCGCAGCCTGCCCTGCCGGCTACCGTCTGGGTCCAGGTGGAAGTGACTGACTCCCCGCATTTAATCGAACGCTTTACCGCCCTGTTTGACAGCCACCAGATGAATATCGCCGAGCTGGTCTCGCGGACGCAACCGGGCAAAGATGACGCCGTGCCGAAACTGTTTATTCAGATCACCGCCCACAGCCCGGCGTCGCGGGATGCCTCAAATATCGAGCAAGCGTTCAAAGCCCTCTGTACAGAACTGAATGCGCAAGGCAGTATTAACGTCGTCAATTATTCCCAGCATGAACAGGATGGAGTTGAGTAATGAATCCACTGAAAGCCGGTGACATCGCACCGAAATTTAGCTTGCCCGATCAAGACGGTGAGCAAGTAAATTTGACCGACTTCCAGGGACAGCGTGTACTGGTCTATTTCTACCCGAAAGCCATGACCCCAGGCTGTACCGTACAAGCCTGCGGCTTACGCGATAACATGGACGAGTTGAAAACCGCCGGCGTCGAAGTGCTGGGTATCAGCACCGACAAACCGGAAAAACTGTCTCGTTTCGCCGAAAAAGAGCTGCTTAACTTCACGCTGCTTTCTGACGAAGATCACCAGGTTTGCAACGCGTTTGGCGTCTGGGGTGAGAAAACCTTTATGGGTAAAACCTATGACGGTATCCACCGCATCAGCTTCCTGATCGACGCTGACGGCAAAGTTGAACACGTGTTTGATGACTTCAAAACCAGCAATCACCACGATGTGGTGCTGGAATGGGTGAAAGCGAACGCCTGATTTGGCTCTTCGCTTGTTTCGCCGGGTGGCGCTACGCTTACCCGGCCTACAAAATCCATAGGCCCGTGCAAGCGTTAGCGCCGCCGGGCAACAGCCTACTCCTCCACTGCCGGCACATCCGGCCAGGCATGCACCACCGCTTTAACCAGTGTTGCCAGCGGGATCGCGAAGAAGACTCCCCAGAATCCCCATAATCCGCCAAAAATTACCACCGACAGAATAATGACGAGTGGGTGCAGGTTTACCGCTTCCGAGAACAGCACCGGAACCAGCAGGTTTCCGTCCAGCCCCTGAATAATCAGATAGACGACGAAACAGCTCCAGAACTCGGTGCCCAGACCAAACTGGAAGAGCGCCACGCCCACTACCGGAATGGTGACCACAAACGCCCCGATATAGGGAATCAGCACCGAGAAGCCTACCAGCACCGCCAGCAGTAGCGAGTAGTTGAGGCCGAAGATTAAGAAGCCAATCCAGGTGGCAACCCCAACGACAATCATCTCCAGCACTTTGCCGCGAATGTAGTTGGTGATCTGCTGGTTCATCTCCTTCCACACCTGTCCTGCCAGCCCACGGTTACGCGGCAGGACGCGGCGCACCGCGTTAAGCATCTGATCTTTGTCCTTGACCAGGAAGAAGACCATCAGCGGCACCAGCACCAGATAGACCGCCAGCGTCAGCAGGCCCACCAGCGACGCGAGGGAGAATTTCACCACCGTATCCCCCATCGTCATGATGCGGGTGCGCATGTTCTCGGCCATAGCATCGATGATGCCCGCATCCATCAGGGCCGGATAGCGGCGCGGCAGGGTGGCGGCAAAGTCAGAGAGTTTGCTGAGCATCCCCGGCATATCGCGGATGAGATTGATCCCCTGCTGCCAGGCGATCGGCAATACTACAAAGGACATCACCATCAGGATGCCGACAAAAAAGACCAGCACGATGATGCTGGCCCAGCGGCGGGAACAGCCAATATTTTCCAGCCGGACGGTAGGCCACTCCAGTAAATAGGCGAGCACGATTGCCACCAGTAGCGGCGCCAGCAGCCCGCTAAAGAAGAAGAGGATGCCAAAACCGGCAACCAGAATAATCAGCAAAGCAATGGCCTCAGGATCGCTAAAACGTCGGCGGTACCACTGCATTAATAACTCGAGCATTCAACCCTTCCCTGAAGATATTGGCGGAACGTAAAGGGTGAATTGTATCGAAGAGTTAATGAAAAGACTTTCGCTTTTTCTTGCTCCGTCACAAAACGCAAAAGCCTGAAAAGAGGGATTTTCTTATCGCCCTGAGGCGCATACACTTGCAGAGCAGCCGCAGATGAACGATATGCGGGTTCTTCGGTCAAATTAGCACACCCACCAGACAGGACAGAGGTTATGTTCAGGCAGTTGAAAAAAACGTTGGTTGCGACGCTCATCGCTGCGCTGACCGCTGGCCAGATGATGCCAGCCTTCGCTGACTCTGCAGACGCATTGCCGGATATGGGCACCTCGGCAGGAAGCACGCTCTCCATTGGTCAGGAGATGCAAATGGGCGATTTCTACGTGCGCCAGCTGCGCGGCAGTGCGCCGTTGATCAACGATCCATTGCTGGTGCAGTACATCAATTCGCTGGGGATGCGCCTTGTCTCCCACGCGGATTCGGTAAAGACCCCTTTCCACTTCTATTTGATCAATAACGACGAGATCAACGCCTTCGCTTTCTTCGGCGGCAACGTGGTGCTGCACTCGGCGTTATTCCGCTATGCCGACAACGAAAGCCAGCTGGCCTCGGTAATGGCGCACGAAATTTCTCACGTCACCCAGCGTCACCTGGCGCGCGCGATGGAAGATCAGAAGCGCAGCGCCCCGCTCACCTGGGTGGGCGCACTGGGCTCTATCCTGCTGGCGATGGCGAGCCCGCAAGCGGGTATGGCCGCGCTGACGGGTACCCTGGCGGGCACCCGTCAGGGGATGATCAGCTTTACCCAGCAAAATGAACAGGAAGCGGACCGCATCGGTATTCAGGTACTGCAACGCTCCGGGTTCGACCCGCAGGCGATGCCGAACTTCCTCGAAAAGTTACTCGACCGGGCGCGCTACTCCTCGCGTCCGCCGGAAATTCTGCTGACTCACCCCCTGCCGGAAAGCCGTCTCTCGGATGCCCGCAACCGCGCCAACCAGATGCGTCCGGTGGTGGCGCAGTCCTCAGAAGATTTCTATATGGCGAAGGTCAGAACCCTCGGCATGTACAACTCGGGGCGCAACCAGTTGACCAACGATCTGCTCGATGCCCTGAATAAAGGCAACGTGCGTGAACAGCGTGCCGCCCGGTATGGCCGTGCCTTACAGGCAATGGAGGCCAGCAATTATGACGAGGCGCGCAAAAACCTGCAGCCGCTGCTGGCCGCAGAGGCCAACAATGCCTGGTATCTTGATCTGGCAACTGACATCGACTTAGGGCAGAAAAAAGCCCAGGATGCGATCAACCGTCTGAAAGGCGCCCGTGACCTGCGCAACAACCCGGTCCTGCAACTCAACCTGGCGAATGCTTACTTACAGGGTGGACAGCCGCAGGAAGCCGCGCCCATTCTCAACCGCTACACCTTCAATAATAAAGATGATCCTAACGGCTGGGATCTGCTGGCCCAGGCGGAAGCCGCGCTCGGCCATCGCGATCAGGAGCTGGCTGCCCGCGCCGAAGGTTATGCCCTGGCCGGACGTCTGGATCAGGCCATCTCCCTGCTGAGCAGCGCCAGCTCGCAGGTGAAACTCGGCAGCCTGCAACAGGCCCGTTACGATGCCCGTATCGATCAGTTGCGCCAGCTGCAGCAGCGCTATCGCGCGTATGAAAAGATGTAAAAGGAGAAAAGATGTCTGACGCGGTTACGATCTACCATAACCCTCGCTGCTCAAAGAGCCGCGAAACCCTGAACCTGCTGAAAGCCAACGACGTTGAGCCGCAGGTGGTGCTCTATCTGGAGACGCCGCCGGATGCCGACACCCTCCGCACGCTGCTCACCCAGTTGGGAATGACCAGCGCCAGAGCGTTAATGCGCCAGAAAGAGGAGCTTTACAGAGAGTTGCGTCTGGCAGACAGCGCGCTCAGTGAAGATGAGTTAATTCAGGCGATGGTGGAGCATCCGAAGCTGATTGAGCGCCCGATTGTGGTGGCCAACGGCCAGGCCCGGATTGGACGCCCGCCTGAGCAGGTGCTTGAGATTGTGAAGTAAGCAGGATTGGCCCGGTAGCGCGTGCGCCGGGCCTAAAGATTGAGAATGTCTTTCACAAAAGGAATGGTGAGTTTCCGCTGGGCAGTGATGGATGCCTTATCCAGCTGATCGAGGGTCATAAACAGCGTACGCATCTCGCGATCTAAACGTTTTAGCAGAAAACGCCCTACGTCTTCCGGCAGTTCAAATCCCCGTAACCGCGCCCGCAGCTGCAAAGCCTGCAGCTTATCTTCATCGGAAAGCGGCTGTAATTTGTAGATTTGTCCCCAGTCGAGACGCGAGGCCAGATCGGCCAGCCCGAGATTTAACTGACGCGGCGGTCGATCGCCGGTGATCAGCAGCCGGGTCTTCCCCGACTCCAGAATGCGGTTATAGAGATTGAAAATCGCCATTTCCCACAGCTCATCCCCCGCCACGCATTCGATATTGTCGATGCAGACCAGCGACAGCTGTTCCATTCCATCGAGCACCTCCGGCACAAACCAGGTGCGTTTATCCAGCGGCACATAGCCGACCGCATCCCCGCGCTGAGAAAGTTCAGCACAGGCGGCGTGCAGCAGATGGCTGCGCCCCGCGCCTTCGCGTGACCAGATATAGATGTAACCGCTGTGCTCCTGGCGCAACACGTTTTGCAGTGCAGCCAGTAAAGAGGGGTTATCACCCGGCCAGAAACTCGCGAAAGTTTCGTCGTCGGGAAGATAAAGTGGCAAAGAGAGCTGTGCCGGTGCGTTCAGAAATACCTCAACCAGGTCTTACTCGGAATCGGCCCAGAGTTTAACACGGAACAAGCGGGGAGAGAACCGGGCGGATCGGCCGCCCGGTTGCAGGATCAATGTGAGACTTTTTCGCTCTCTTCGGCGTCCAGCACCACCTCTTCCGGGCGCAGAACGGAGATCAGCTTGAAGATGAGGGCCAGACCGATACCAACGATGGTCGCCAGCGCCATGCCTTTCAGCTCGGCGGCGCCAATGTGCACCTTGGCACCGCTGACGCCGATAATCAGGATCACCGAGGTCAGGATCAGGTTTTGCGCTTTGCTGTAGTCAACTTTTGAGTCGATCAGAACGCGAATACCGGAGGCGCCAATCACCCCGTACAGCAGCAGCGAAACACCGCCCATCACCGGAACCGGGATAATCTGGATAGCCGCCGCCAGCTTACCGACGCAGGAGAGCAGGATAGCGAAAATCGCCGCACCGCCGATAACCCAGGTGCTGTAGACGCGGGTAATAGCCATCACGCCGATATTCTCACCGTAGGTAGTGTTTGGCGTGGAGCCGAAGAAACCGGAGATGATGGTTGAGAAGCCGTTGGCAAACATTGAGCGGTGCAGACCCGGGTCGCGGATCAGGTCGCGCTTGACGATATTCGCCGTCACCACCAGGTGACCGACGTGCTCGGCAATCACCACCAGCGCCGCAGGCAGAATGGTGAAGATGGCAAACCACTCAAAGCGCGGGGTGTAGAAGGTTGGCAGCGCGAACCAGTGGGCCTGGGCAATCGGGGTGGTATCCACAACGCCCATCGCAAAGGAGAGCGCATAGCCAGCCAGTACGCCGATCAGGATCGGGATAATTGCCATAAAACCACGGAACAACACGGAGCCAAAGACCGTCACGCCCAGCGTGACCAGCGAGATAGTAATGGTTTTAGTATCCGGGGATTGCCCGTCGGCAGGCAGCAGGCCCGCCATATTTGCGGCCACACCGGCTAATTCAAGACCGATGACGGCAACGATTGCGCCCATCGCCGCAGGGGGGAACATCACATCCAGCCAGCCGGTCCCCGCTTTCTTCACAATGAAAGCCACCAGACAGAACAGCACGCCGCACATAATGAAACCACCCAGCGCCACTTCATAGCCTAACGGCAGCAGCAACAGCACCGGCGAGATAAAGGCAAAGCTGGAACCCAGATAGGCCGGGATCTTACCTTTACAAATAAAGAGATAAAGCAGCGTACCGATGCCGTTAAACAGCAGCACGGTGGCCGGGTTAATGTGGAACAGGATTGGCACCAGCACGGTTGCACCAAACATCGCAAACAGGTGCTGCAAACTAAGCGGGATTGTCTGCAAAAGTGGCGGTCTTTCACTCACCCCGATAGCACGGCGCGTCATAGAATCTTCCTCAAGTGTTGTTTGTTTTAAGCGGTTGGGTTTTTTATTCAAAAAAAAGCCGACTATCAAAGTCGGCTTCTTTTTCGTTATTCACTTATTTAGTACCAAAAATCTTATCGCCGGCATCGCCGAGTCCCGGGATGATGTACCCGTGCTCGTTCAGGCCCTGATCGACAGAGGCGGTGTACAGTTCAACGTCCGGGTGCGCTTTTTCCAGCGCAGCAATGCCTTCCGGCGCGGCAACCAGTACCAATACTTTGATGCTGCTGCAGCCCGCGTTTTTCAGCAGGTCGATGGTGGCGATCATGGAGCCACCGGTGGCCAGCATCGGGTCAACGACCAGCGCCATACGCTCGTCGATATTGGAGACCAGCTTCTGGAAATAGGGCACCGGCTCCAGCGTCTCTTCGTTACGGTAGATGCCAACCACGCTGATACGCGCGCTTGGAACGTGCTCCAGCACCCCTTCCATCATGCCCAGACCTGCGCGCAGGATTGGCACAACGGTAATTTTTTTGCCTTTGATCTGCTCAACCTGTACCGGGCCGTTCCAGCCTTCGATGGTTACAGTTTCGGTTTCCAGATCGGAGGTTGCTTCATAGGTCAGTAAGCTGCCAACTTCAGAGGCCAGTTCACGAAAGCGCTTAGTGCTGATGTCATGCTCACGCATCAGGCCCAGCTTGTGTTTAACGAGTGGGTGTTTCACTTCCACAATCTTCATTCTCTTTCTCCTTCGGGTGGCAGCCACAAAAAAAATCGCCGGATTATACCGCTTTTTTCGGATAGCGCCATACCCATCTTGCTTGACCGGGATCAACCAAAGTGAATTAGAGTCTGTCAGAGAGTATAAAAGAGACAAAAAAAACCGGCGGGGGATCGCCGGCTTTTGTGCGGGTTTTCGCCCGGCGGCGCTGCGCTTGCACGGGCCTACGGTTTTGTAGGCCGGGTAAGGCGAAGCCGCCACCCGGCAGTGGGCGTTTAAAGCGACTCGCCGTTGCTGGCGATCACCTTCTGATACCAGGCGAACGACCTCTTCTTGCTGCGATTCAGCGTGCCGTTACCTTCGTTGTCTTTATCAACATAGATAAAGCCATAGCGTTTTTTCATCTCGCCCGTTCCGGCAGAGACCAGATCGATACAGCCCCACGGGGTGTAGCCCATCAGATCCACGCCATCTTCCACCACCGCTTTTTTCATCTCACGGATATGGGCGCTGAGATAGTCGATGCGGTACTGGTCATTGACCGTGCCGTCACTCTCCAGCACGTCGATGGCACCAAAACCGTTTTCGACAATAAACAGCGGCAGCTGGTAGTGATCCCAGAACCAGTTCAGGGAGTAACGCAGCCCCACCGGATCAATCTGCCAGCCCCAGTCCGATTTCTGTACATAGGGGTTGGAGACCAGGCTTTTGCTTTCGTCGTAGTCGAGCTGCGGGTTGTCCTCCGTGGCTTTGGTGGCAAACGACATGTAGTAGCTGAAGCCGATGTAATCCACGCAGCCCTGCTTCAGCGCCGCTTTATCCTCTTCGGTAATATCCAGCGCAAAACCGCGACGGGCAAAGTAGTTCAGCAGGTGTTGCGGATAGGCGCCGCGCACGTGCACATCGGTGAACCAGTAGCGGCGGTGCATGGCGTTCATCGCCATCATCATGTCGTTCGGGGCGCAGGTCAGGGGATAGATCGGACACATGGCGATCATGCAGCCAATTTTCAGGGACGGGTTGATGTCGCGTCCGGCTTTTACCGCCAGGGCGCTGGCCACCAGTTCATAGTGCGCCGCCTGGAACATCACCGGCTCGCGATCTTCACCCGGCTGGTACTTCAGCCCGGAGTTGGTAAACGGGGCGAAATCTTCGTGGAAGTTGGCCTGGTTGTTGATCTCGTTAAAGGTCATCCAGTTTTTCACTTTGTGCTGATAGCGCTCGAATACCACGCTGGCAAAGCGCACAAAGAAGTCGATCAGTTTGCGGTTACGCCAGCCGCCGTACTCTTTCACCAGGTGATAAGGCATTTCGAAGTGCGAGAGGGTGATCACCGGCTCGATGCCATGCTTCAGGCACTCATCAAACAGATCGTCATAAAACTGGAGCCCCGCCTCGTTAGGCTGCTGTTCATCGCCTTTCGGGAAAATACGCGTCCAGGCTATGGAGGTGCGGAAACATTTAAAGCCCATTTCCGCGAACAGCTGGATGTCATCTTTATACCGGTGATAGAAATCGATGGCTTCATGGTTGGGGTAGTTTTTGCCCGGCAGTACGCCGTCGGTAATTTCGCGGGGGACGCCGTGGGCGCCAGCGGTCATCACATCTGCCACGCTCGTGCCCTTCCCGCCCTCCTGCCAGCCGCCTTCAAGTTGATGCGCCGCCACTGCGCCGCCCCACAGAAAACCCTCTTTGAATCCTGACATGCAATATCCCTCATTCAGCGTTAATTATCGGCAAAAAAGAGTACAGAAACCGGTTTCATTGGAATGATGTGCATTCACTGGCAGGGTTGCAAGAATAAGAATGTACCCGGTTTCATTTTCGTGAACGGGTTCAAGTTTGTATGCTAAGGGGCGATTTTTACTCGATTTTCAGGCGCACGATTTTCTGTTGCAGAATGGGCTCGCAAACGTTTGCCTGGACTGTTAGAATTGCGCCGATTTTTCTTATATCGCAATGCAATCGCGTGGGGACTTGAGCCGTGACCAACAAAACTTCTCTCAGCTACAAAGATGCCGGTGTAGATATTGACGCAGGTAATGCGCTGGTTGACCGTATCAAAGGGGTAGTTAAAAAAACCCGCCGCCCGGAAGTGATGGGAGGTCTGGGAGGATTCGGCGCACTGTGCGCGCTGCCGCAAAAATACCGTGAACCGGTTCTGGTCTCAGGCACCGACGGCGTGGGCACCAAGCTGCGTCTGGCGATGGATCTGAAACGCCACGACACCATCGGCGTTGACCTGGTTGCGATGTGCGTGAACGACCTGGTGGTTCAGGGCGCTGAGCCGCTGTTCTTCCTCGACTACTACGCGACCGGCAAGCTGGACGTCGACACCGCAGCCAGCGTCATCAGCGGTATCGCCGAAGGCTGTTTGCAGTCAGGCTGTGCACTGGTGGGCGGTGAAACCGCTGAAATGCCGGGCATGTACCACGGCGACGATTACGACGTGGCTGGCTTCTGCGTGGGCGTTGTCGAAAAATCAGAGATCATTGACGGCAGCAAAGTGGCCGACGGCGACGTGCTGATTGCGCTGGGCTCCAGTGGCCCGCACTCTAACGGCTACTCTCTGGTGCGCAAAATTGTTGAAGTGAGCGGCTGCGACCCTCTCACCACCGAGCTGGAAGGTAAACCGCTGGCCGATCACCTGCTCGAACCGACCCGCATCTACGTGAAATCCATTCTGGCGCTGATTGAGAATGTGGACGTTCACGCGATTGCCCACCTGACCGGCGGCGGCTTCTGGGAAAACATTCCGCGCGTCCTGCCGGATAACACCCAGGCGGTGATCGACGCATCCTCCTGGCAGTGGCCTGCGGTATTTAACTGGCTGCAGGATGCCGGTAACGTCAGCGATCATGAGATGTATCGCACCTTCAACTGCGGCGTGGGGATGGTTATCGCCCTGCCGGCAAGCGAAGTGGACAATGCCCTGGCGCTGCTGCAGGCGAAAGGTGAAAACGCGTGGAAAATCGGTATCATCAAAGCATCTGATTCCGAACAGCGTGTGGTCATTGAATGAAAAATATAGTGGTGCTCATTTCCGGTAACGGAAGTAATTTGCAGGCTATCATCGATGCCTGCAAACAGAAGAAGATCAACGGCACCCTCCGCGCAGTATTCAGTAACAAGGCCGATGCATACGGCCTTGAGCGTGCCCGCCTCGCGGGCATTGCCACGCATGCGCTCAGCGCTGCCCAGTTTGCCAGCCGCGAGGCGTTTGACCGCGAATTGGTGCAGGAGATTGACGCCTACGCCCCGGATGTGGTGGTGCTGGCCGGCTACATGCGGATCTTAAGCCCGGCGTTTGTCGCGCACTATGCCGGACGTCTGCTCAATATCCACCCCTCCCTGCTGCCTAAATATCCTGGCCTGAATACCCACCGTCAGGTGCTGGACAACGGCGATGAGGAGCACGGCACCTCGGTCCATTTCGTTACTGACGAACTGGACGGCGGCCCGGTGATCCTGCAGGCGAAAGTGCCGGTGTTTGAAGGCGACAGTGAAGAGGAGGTGACCGCCCGGGTGCAGGCTCAGGAGCACGCTATCTACCCGCTGGTGGTGAGCTGGTTCGTTGAAGGCCGTCTTGAAATGCGCGACGGCGCCGCCTGGCTGGATGGCGCGCCGTTACCCCCGCAAGGTCACGCGGCGGAAGAGTAAACTTTTGCCGGGTGGCGCTATCGCTTACCCGGCCTACAGCACCTTTTGCCCCGCCAACTCTCTATTATCCCTCAAGAAAAAATTTAACTGTCATACTTTTCTGACACAGTTGGACATATTGTGGAAATGCTCGCCATAATAAAGGCGAGACGGATTTACCACGTCCTGTGATTGAACTGGAGTGTGAGTAGTAATGGGTCAGGAAAAGTTATACATCGAGAAAGAGCTAAGCTGGTTAGCGTTCAACGAGCGCGTGCTTCAGGAAGCGGCCGACAAAAGTAACCCGCTGATTGAGCGCATGCGTTTTCTGGGGATTTACTCCAATAATCTGGATGAATTCTATAAAGTGCGTTTCGCTGAACTGAAGCGTCGAATCATCATTAGCGAAGAGCAGGGTTTAAACTCGAATTCGCGTCATCTGCTTGGCAAGATCCAGTCCCGGGTACTGAAAGCCGACCAGGAATTTGACAGCCTGTATAACGAACTGCTGCTGGAGATGGCGCGTAATCAAATCTTCCTGATTAACGAGCGTCAGCTCTCGGTTAACCAGCAGAGCTGGCTGCGTCACTATTTCAAACAGTATCTGCGCCAGCACATCACCCCGATTCTGATTAACCGCGAAACCGATCTGGTGCAGTTCCTGAAAGATGACTACACCTACCTGGCGGTGGAGATTATCCGCGGCGACAGCATCCGCTATGCGCTGCTGGAAATCCCGTCAGACAAGGTGCCGCGCTTCGTCAACCTGCCACCGGAAACGCCGCGCCGCCGCAAGCCGATGATCCTGCTGGATAACATCCTGCGCTACTGCCTGGACGATATCTTCAAAGGGTTCTTCGACTACGATGCGCTGAACGCCTATTCCATGAAGATGACCCGCGATGCCGAGTATGACCTGGTGCACGAGATGGAGGCCAGCCTGATGGAGCTGATGTCATCCAGCCTCAAGCAGCGTCTGACGGCGGAGCCGGTGCGCTTTGTCTATCAGCGCGATATGCCCGATGCCATGGTTGATATGCTGCGCGAAAAGCTGACCATCTCCCGCTATGACTCCATCGTGCCGGGCGGTCGCTATCATAATTTCAAAGACTTTATCGGCTTCCCAAACGTCGGCAAGGCCAACCTGGTGAACAAGCCGCTGCCCCGCCTGCGCCATATCTGGTTTGATAAGTTCCGTAACGGCTTCGACGCCATTCGCGAGCGCGATGTCCTGCTCTACTATCCGTACCACACTTTTGAGCATGTACTGGAGCTGATGCGGCAGGCGTCGTTCGACCCCAACGTGCTGGCGATTAAAATCAACATCTACCGCGTGGCGAAAGATTCCCGCATTATCGATGCGATGATCCACGCTGCCCACAACGGCAAAAAAGTGACCGTGGTGGTGGAGTTGCAGGCGCGTTTCGATGAAGAGGCCAACATCCACTGGGCCCGTCGTCTGACCGAAGCGGGCGTACACGTGATCTTCTCGGCCCCTGGGTTGAAGATCCACGCCAAGCTGTTCCTCATCTCCCGTAAAGAGGGTGATGATGTGGTGCGTTATGCCCACATCGGCACCGGTAACTTCAACGAGAAGACCGCGCGCATCTATACCGACTACTCGCTGTTGACCGCCGATGCGCGGATCACCAACGAGGTGCGTCGGGTCTTCAACTTTATTGAAAACCCCTATCGTCCGGTTAATTTCGACTATCTGCTGGTCTCCCCGCAGAACTCCCGTCGTCTGCTGTATGACATGATCGACCGCGAGATCGCCAACGCGCAAAACGGCCAGCCGGCCGGCATTACGCTTAAGCTCAACAACCTGGTCGATAAAGGACTGGTGGATCGCCTGTATGCCGCCTCCAGTTCGGGAGTTCAGGTTAATCTGCTGATCCGCGGCATGTGCTCGCTGATCCCCGATCTTGAGGGCATCAGTGAAAATATTCGCGTCATCAGCATCGTCGATCGCTATCTTGAGCACGATCGGATCTATATTTTTGAGAATGGCGGCGATAAACGCGTTTACCTCTCTTCCGCCGACTGGATGACGCGAAACATCGATTACCGGATTGAAGTGGCGGCACCGCTGCTCGATCCGCGGCTGAAGCAACAAATTCTTGATATTATCGACCTGTTGTTAAGTGATACTGTAAAAGCACGTTATGTCGATAAAGAACTGAGTAACCGCTATGTGCCGCGCGGCAATCGCCGTAAAGTACGGGCACAGCTGGCGATTTACGACTATATCAAATCACTCGAGCAATCCGATTAACCTATGCCGATAAACGATAAGACCCCACGACCGCAGGAGTTTGCTGCGGTCGACCTTGGTTCTAACAGCTTCCACATGGTCATCGCCCGTGAGGTGGATGGCGCAATGCAGATCATCGGTCGTCTGAAGCAGCGCGTCCACCTGGCTGATGGCCTGGATGCGAACAATATGCTCAGCGAAGAGGCGATGGAGCGCGGGCTGAACTGCCTGTCGCTGTTTGCCGAACGCCTGCAGGGTTTCACCCCGTCGAGCGTCTGCATTGTCGGAACGCATACCCTGCGCCAGGCCGCAAACGCGACGGAATTTTTAAAGCGCGCGGAAAAGGTGATCCCCTACCCTATCGAAATCATTTCGGGTAACGAAGAAGCCCGTCTGATTTTTATGGGCGTGGAACATACGCAACCTGAAAAAGGCCGCAAGCTGGTGATTGATATTGGCGGCGGCTCGACGGAGCTGGTGATCGGCGAAAACTTTGAGCCGCATCTGGTCGAAAGCCGCCGGATGGGCTGCGTCAGCTTTGCCCAACTCTATTTCCCCGGCGGGGCGATCAGCCGGGAGAACTTCCAGCGCGCGCGGATGGCCGCGGTACAGAAGCTGGAGTCCCTCGCCTGGCAATACCGTCTGCAGGGCTGGAACGTGGCGCTTGGCGCCTCGGGTACGATCAAAGCGGCACACGAAGTGCTGGTGGAGATGGGCGAAAAAGATGGCTTTATTACCCCTGAGCGTCTGACCAGGCTGATGGAAGAGGTGCTCAAGCATAAGAGCTTTACCGCCCTCAGCCTGCCGGGTCTCTCCGAAGAGCGCAAAGCGGTGTTTGTGCCGGGTCTGGCGATCCTGTGTGGCGTGTTCGATGCGCTGGCGATCCGCGAGCTGCGTCTTTCCGACGGCGCGCTGCGCGAAGGGGTACTCTATGAGATGGAAGGCCGTTTCCGTCATCAGGATATTCGCAGCCGCACCGCGCAGAGCCTGGCCAACCAGTACAATATTGACCGCGAACAGGCCAGACGCGTGCTGGAAACCACGACCCAAATGTATGAGCAGTGGGAAGCCCAGAACCCGAAACTGGCGCATCCGCAGCTGGCGGCTCTGCTCAAATGGGCGGCGATGCTGCATGAAGTGGGGCTCAATATCAACCACAGCGGGATGCACCGCCATTCGGCCTACATTCTGCAACACAGCGACCTGCCAGGCTTCAACCAGGAGCAGCAGACCATGATGGCCTCGCTGGTGCGCTATCATCGTAAAGCCGTTAAGCTGGATGAGCTGCCGCGCTTTACGCTGTTCAAGAAAAAACAGTTCCTGCCGTTGATCCAGCTGTTACGTCTGGGCGTGCTGCTGAACAACCAGCGCCAGGCGACGACAACGCCACCTACGCTGACGCTCACCACGGACGATAACCACTGGACGCTGAGTTTCCCGCATGACTGGTTTAGCCAGAATGCGCTGGTCTTGCTGGATCTGGAAAAAGAGCAACAGTACTGGAGCGCCGTCACCGGCTGGTGCCTGAAAATTGAAGAAGAGCACTCCCCGCACGTCGCCGCGTAATCTTCCCGTCAGGCGCTCATACCGAGCGCCTCACCCCTAAGCAGACTCTCCAGCGGCACAGGTTTGCCAATCAAATAGCCCTGAAAATAGTCAATGCCCAGCGCTTCAGCCGCATGGCGGATCTCTTCGCTTTCAACATACTCCGCCACCACCAGCATCTTTTTCATCCGCGCAAGATGACAGATCGAAGCGACAATCTGGTAATCCAGACTATTGCTGACGATGTTACGAATAAAGCTGCCGTCGATCTTCAGAATATCGGCATCCACGTTTTTCAAGCGCGCATAGCTGGCGTAGCCGGTACCAAAATCATCTATGGCAATCCGGCACCCCATCTGCTGCAGATGGTTGACGGTCTGCATCGCCAGCCCGGCGTTGCCGAAGCTGCTGCTTTCGGTGATCTCGAAGATGAGCTGCCAGCTCTCAATGGCATATTTTTGCAACATCCGGCTGACCTCAAGCGGCAGCTGGGCCCGGCAAACGGACGTTGGCGAAAGGTTAATGGCGAACCGCTGCCCCGGGAGCGTTTCGCGATTCTTCGCCATAAACTGAAGCGTCTTCTCCAGCACCAGCAGATCAATTCGCGACGAAAGGCCAAACTCCATGGCAACGGGCAAAAAGATATCGGGCGAGATCAGCCCGGCATCACCATTTTGCAGGCGGAGCAGTATCTCGTGATAGCTATCGCCGCGGATGCCCTGTACGGGCTGCGCCAGCAGGGTAAACTCATCTTTTTCCAGCGCCCGCTGCACGCGATTCATCATCGCAACCTTGTCTTTCAGACCGCGCTGCAGGTTGATTGCGCCCCGCTGCTGCAGGTTTTCCGGGTGGTTGGTCGCCAGAGAGAGATCCGCAATGGTACTCAGCTCACCCAGCAGCAGATAGATATGCACCACCGGTGAACGCACATAGCAGTAACTGACCCCCACCTGCGGCTGCAGCGGCATCCCATCCCAGATAAAGCGAAAGCGTTTGATGTGCAGATCCAGCTCTTCAATACGGGATTGGTGCAGCTCGGTATTTAAACGCAACACTAAATCGTGACCCGAGAGTTGATAGATGCACTCATCCGGCTGCAGATAATCATTCAGCCAGGCGGCCAGCTTCTGTTTGTACTGGATGCGCAGCAGTACGCCATAGTTACGCCCCAAAACTTCCAGTTCAGGGATGCGCAAGAAACAGAGCACCGACCAGGGTTTTTTGCCCAGGGCACGATTGAGCGCCCGCAGGTTTGGCATGTGCACCACCGGATCGAGAAACGCCAGCCGACGGGCGCGAATATTGATGGCCCGCTGTCGCGTCGCCAGTACCGCCATATAGACCACCACGAAGGTAAAGACCAGATAACTGGAGGAGGTAATGGTGAGCTGAATATCGTATCCCTGCGACCAGGGGATGTAGCGGTAAAAATAGTGAATAGAGACGATCAGCACTGGAGTCCAGATCAGAGACATCAGCTTATAACCAAAGCGCATCGATCCCCAAAGCATGACCGGCATCAGCAGCGACAGCGTGTAGTTGGTACTGAAGATACTGCTGTTTTCGTTAATCGGCCATAACAGCAGGGCCAGTAAGGCACTGTTGATCAACATCCAGGTGACAGCTTCTGCCAGCGACACTTTGCGGTCTATCTGGCTCCTAATCTGCGATATCAGGCTGCGCAGATAGCGGGGATGACGGAGGATGCGGATGATCACATAGCTGAAGGGCACCCCTGTCAGGCAGCCAACCAGTAACCCCTGATAGTTAATCAGCGAGCGGATCCCGGGAGTACTGATACCGGCCAGGTCAAACCGCGTCTGGTAAACGCCGAGGTAAACCGCGAACTGAAATAGCAGGAGAAAAATCGTGGCCGGGCAGAACATCTGCCAGAACATCCGTTGCGCGATAAGCCGTGCGTCGCCATAGGCAGTCATATTACGTCGGGGTGTGAAGACCCGATATCCGCCCCAACTGAGAGTTATAGGGATCAGGAAATGCGCAATGGCAATCGCCGTTTCGTAGTCGCCAATCGAGGGATAATAGTGCAGGAAGAGCGCAACCATAATGCCCGGCACTGCCGCCATTCCATAAAACAGCATGAGCGCGAGTAACAACGCCAGCGGCATATAGTAGAGCACCACCAGACTCCCCTCAACCTGGGTGTAGGTAGTAGCTAAGCGCGCAATGGGCAGCAGCACGATCGGCAGAAGCATCGGCAGCGCCCACCAGCGATCTTTGTATTTTTTGTATAAAGTGAAAATAGTCATAGATGCCATAGTAAACCCGCTGATCCCGGGGGTAATTCAGACAGGCATCCAACCTGACACTGTTGCCGCGCATCGAATAACGATTACACGAAGGGAATAAAAGATTTTAATTAGCAACGGCGGGTGACATTTGACTTAAATCAAAAATATTAATATCGCTCAATTAGATTCACATTTTTTGACCACACTTTTGTGCTAATTATCAATGGCGTAAATAAGTTAATTATTATACATAACATTAAGTGAGTGAGTTGTTGACGCAATTTTACATTACGATTAATTGACCCCTGCCCGCCCGTATGCCTTAATGGCGTACCGCCCGCAGGGTATTATCAGGAAAACAACAGTGAGTCAGGCCACACGTATGCGAAGACGATATCGGTTTAACACTCGGATGACGCGTATCATACTGCTAATCAGCTTCTTCTTTTTCCTTGGCCGTTTCGTCTATTCCTCTATAGGTGCCTGGTATCACCATCAGGAGAAAAAACAGGCCCAGCAATCCAGCCTCTCTGTCGATTATGCCGGGCGTTCCACATCGACAATTAATTAATCGTTTGGTTTTTATTGGTTAATTTAATTATTCTGTTGTTTGTAATAAACGAATAATTTCGCTCATTCCTTTGCTCAGTATTTTGTCCTGACGCATAACAATAGCCAGCTGGCGCTGTAATACCGGCGTAAGCGATTGTACGCATAATCCCTGTCTGTCCTGCGCGCAGGCGACCGCCATGCGGGGAATAATGCTGTACCCCAGCCCGACACGAACCATACGCTTGATCGCTTCGATGCTGCCGGACTGCATCACCGGCTGCACCTCCACGCCGCTTGCCTGGAACCAGGCGTCGATGACCGTACGCGTACTGCTTCCCGCACTAAAGGCGATAAAGGGTCGATCCTGTAGATGCTCAGCGGTCAGCATGCCGAACTGCCTCTGCTCTTCCCCGGCGGCGATATAGACAAACTCCTCATTCATCACCGGTGCGATCGAAAGCGCAGACCCGGCAGCCGGGAGTGTCACCAGCCCCAGATCGAGACGGTTCTCCTCGATAGCGCGAACAATCTCAAGGGTATTGCCGGTGGTGACGCCAACCCGCAGCAGCGGATGATCCTGACGCAGCTGCTGCAACAGAGGTGGCAGCAGATGGATGCAGGCCGTGGCACCCATTCCGAGGGTAATGGTGCCGCTCACCTCATGGCTGAAGGCCCCTATCGCGCGTATCGCCTCATCCACCGCCTGCTCGATGCGCTCGCCGTGCGTAAGTAACGTGAGCCCCGCCGCGGTGGCTTTAATCCCCCGTCCGGTTCGCTCGATTAATCGCGCCTGCAGAAACTGCTCCAGCTGGCGGATCTGCAGACTGACGGCCGGTTGCGAAAGTCCCAGCAGATCCGCCGCGGCAGAAAAACTGCCCCGCTGCACCACCAGACGAAAGGTCGCCAGCTGTCCAAGATTCAGCGTCGTCATCACAAAGTTTCTCTTATAGGAGCCATAAACGCACCGGCCTGCCAGGGTCCTGATGCAACCGATATGCTCAGCATAACGCCCTGATGGAATGAAAGATAATGAAAAACCCTGCCCTGCCCCGCGCCCTCTCCCTCACTGCTGGCTGTAACCAGCTTATCAACTGGGGGATCTCTTTTTATATGCCCGGCACCTTTGCCCGGGCGATATCGGCGGATACCGGCTGGTCGTCAGCGCAAATCTACTCGGGCCTGACGCTCGCCATGCTGGTGATGGCTGCCCTCTCGCCGTTTGTCGCCCGCTTACTGGCGCGGATCGGCGGCCAGCGTGTGGTGATGACCGGCTCCCTGCTGATCGCCATGAGTTGCCTGCTTATGGCTTACACGCACTCGCTTATGACCTGGTACAGCGCCTGGGTGTTAACTGGCATCGGTATGCGCCTGTCGCTGTACGACGCACTGTTTGCGGCGCTAGTGAATCTCTACGGTCAGCAGGCGCGGCGAACGATCTCCCGCGTGACGCTGGCGGGCGGGCTGGCCTCGGTGGTCTTCTGGCCGCTGGGAGAGGCACTGCTCATGGTCATGAACTGGCGTGAAGCGCTGCTGATCTATGCCCTGTTCGGCCTGCTGAGCGCCGCGTTAATCCTGTCGCTACCCAATCAAACTCACCCTCTAGCCAACAAACCCGCCGCCCGTGCCGGGGGAGAGGATCGTCGCAACGGCTGGCTGTACGCCGCGTTTATCGCCCTCATCACCTTTGTCTCTAACGGCACCTCGACCCATCTGCCGGAATTTATCGCCAGCGTCGGCCTGCCGGTGACCATCGGCATGTTATGGGGAATTGGGCAGACCGGGGCGCGGTTCCTGGAGGTGGTGGCCGGAGCGGGACTGACTCCGCTGCGCCTGACGCTGCTCACCGCGCTTGCCATGCCGGTCTGCTTTCTGCTGGGGCTCAGCACTACGCTCTGGCTCTGGTCAGCCGCCGGTTTTGTGCTGGGCTATGGGGCGATTAACGGCCTGGTGACCATCGTCAAAGCTACGCTGCCGTTGCAGCTGTTTGCTCCTGAAGAGTACGCCAAACGCACCGGGGTGCTGCTGATCCCTGCCCAGCTGATGGCGGCAGCTTCCCCGCTGGCCTATGCATGGCTGAACCGGATATTGGGCATGGCGGGCGCGATGTGGCTGTCGTGGGGGCTGACGCTGGTGATTGCCGGGCTGGCGGTGGCTATCGTCAAGGGTCAGGCATCGCGCCATGCTGAGGGCATCCCTGCCCTGAGTGACTAAAGAACAAATCCGCCGTCAATGGTCAGGCTTGCCCCGGTCATGTAGCCGGATGATGTCCCGGCAAGCCAGGCCGCCAGCGAGGCGATTTCGTCCGGCTCGCCCATTCTTTGCAACGGGATGCTCCCGACGATCTGCTCCGCCATCCCGGCGGTCATATCGGTGGCGATGGGCCCTGGCTGAATGTTGTTAATGGTGATGCGCCGTGGCGCCAGATCCAGAGCGAGGTTCTGCACCATCGATGCCACCGCCGCTTTGCTCATGGCATAAACGCTGCTGCCCGCATGCCCGGTACGCACGGCGGTATTGCTGCCGATGGTGATAATCCTCCCCCCTTCCGTCATCGGCTTCACCGCTGCCTGAATGGCGAGGAAGACGCCGCGTACGTTGACCGACAGCGTGGCGTCCAGATCCGCCAGGGCATACTCCTCAATCGTTCCAGGGCGAAGCACACCCGCGTTCACCACCGCGACATCCAGCCTGCCGTAGCGGCGCAGCGTCGTATCCACTGCCGCCTGGATTGCTGCCGCATCTGCGCTGTCGGCTTCAATGGCTATCGCCTGGCCGCCCTGACGCGCAATGGTTGATACCAGCGCCTGCGCCCGGTCCGGACGGGATACCCAGGTAATGGCAACCCGATAGCCCTCGCGCGCCAGTCGCGCCGCAATGGCCGCTCCGATCCCGCGTGCCCCGCCGAAAATCAACGCTACTTTTTCGTGATTCATGATGGTCATTCTCCTGTTGGCTTGAGCACCCACCCGGGTGCCTCTGCAGACACCCTGCCAGCAGAAACTCCCCTGCGCATGCGCGGAATGTATCGCACTGTATCCCCGCCGCCCTGCTTACGCAGCCATACAAAAAAGCCGCCCACAGCAAACAGACCCGATACATAAAAATGGTTTTCTGTACCTGTTGTCACTGATTACCTGAAGAGGAGATACCCGGATGATGCATCGAAATGTCCTGCTCACGCTGTTCGCCTTGTCATCAGGCTGTACCTGGGCCGCACCGTTAAGCGGGCTTAGTGCGGCGGAGGTGAATGGCCTTGCTGCCGTCGCACCGCTCGAACAACCCCAGCCCCCGGCGAAGCTGATTGTGGATCCACCGCTGGCGGGCCCGCTAAGTAAAGGCGCGGTCTTTATTCAATACCGCGCAGAGAACATGCGCATTGAACCGGTGTTCGGGCCTGAGGCGCTGAAAGTGACGCCGCGCATCGGCCATATCCACGTCATCGTGGATGACAATCCCTGGCACTGGGCCGACGCCAGCGGTGAACCGGTCATTCTGGTGGGGCTACCCGCAGGTCATCACAAGGTGACCCTTATTCTCGCCGACCCAACTCATAAACCTGTTGATCGTAAAACCATTGAATTTACCGTGCCGCCGCATGCCGCGGTTATGCACTGAACGCAACCCCTGACCTATTTTTGAGGATTTAAACCATGAAAACATTATTGATTGCTGTCCTGACCTTCACTGCCGCAATGGCCTCTTCCGCTTTCGCCGCCCAGGAAATTAACCAGCCTCAGGGAGAGCAAAAGATTGGCACCGTTTCCGACAGCAGCGGTGCGACGTCGCTGGCGGATCTGGAGGCAAAACTGCAGGCCAAAGCCGATAAAGCGGGCGCCAGCGCGTTTCGTATTACCTCCGCCGGGGGGAATAACACCCTGTCCGGCACCGCCGATATTTATCGCTGAGGCGTAACCATGAAAAAAGTGTCTATCCATACCGTTGCGGTGGGCCTGCTGCTGGCCGCCACCAGCGGCTCCGCGCTGGCGAATAATAAAACCGTCGTTCTGGTGCACGGCGCGTTTGCCGACGGCAGCAGCTGGAACCGCGTGATCGACAAGCTGCAACGCCAGCATACCGAGGTCATCGCCGTTCAGCTGCCGCTCACCTCGCTGAAAGAGGATGTCGCCGCAACCCAGCGCGCCATCGCCCGGGCCCACGGGGATGTGGTGCTGGTAGGCCACTCCTGGGGCGGCACGGTGATAAGCGAGGCGGGTAACGATGCGCGGGTCAAAGCGCTGGTTTACGTGGCGGCGTTTGCCCCGGACTCAGGCCAGTCGACGGCGGCGCTGGCGGACAGCTACCCTGCCCCGCCGGGGAGCGCTGGGATTGCTAAAACCGCAGAGGGTTTTCTCTATTTGCCGGGCAAATCGGTACGTCAGGATTTTGCGCCGGACATTAAGGCTGATGAGCAAAACAGACTGACCGCCACTCAGGGCCCGATCCGTGCGGATGCCTTTGCGGAAAAGGTCACGCATGCGGCCTGGCACGATAAGCCGAGCTGGTATGTGGTCAGCAAGAGTGACCGGATGATCAACCCGGATCTGGAGCGGGCAATGGCGAAAGCGATTGATGCGAAAACCAGCGAGGTAGCGGCAAGCCATGTGTCGATGGTGAGTCATCCCAGGGAGATTGCCCGGGTGATTGAGCAAGCGGTGAAATGAGGCCAGCGAAAAAAAGCCCGCACGATGCGGGCTTGATTTATATGCGCTTAACAGGCGGGATTTATTCCCACTCGATCGTCGCCGGTGGCTTACCGCTGATGTCATACACCACGCGGGAAATACCGTTCACTTCGTTGATAATACGGTTGGATACGCGGCCCAGGAAGTCATACGGCAGGTGCGCCCAGTGGGCAGTCATAAAGTCGATGGTCTCCACCGCACGCAGGGAGACAACCCAGTCATACTTACGGCCATCGCCCATTACGCCTACAGAGCGAACCGGCAGGAAGACGGTGAACGCCTGGCTCACTTTGTTGTACAGGTCAGCTTTGTGCAGCTCTTCAATGAAGATCGCGTCCGCACGACGCAGCAGGTCACAGTACTCTTTCTTCACTTCGCCCAGCACGCGCACGCCCAGACCCGGCCCCGGGAACGGATGACGGTAGAGCATGTCATACGGCAGACCCAGCTCCAGACCGATCTTACGCACTTCGTCTTTGAACAGCTCGCGCAGCGGCTCAACCAGACCCATCTTCATCTCTTTCGGCAGGCCGCCCACGTTGTGGTGAGATTTGATGACGTGTGCTTTACCGGTGGCGGATGCCGCGGATTCGATCACGTCAGGGTAGATGGTGCCCTGCGCCAGCCACTTCACATCTTCCAGCTTCAGCGCTTCTTCATCGAACACTTCAACGAAGACGCGGCCAATGATTTTACGTTTGGCTTCCGGATCGTTTTCACCCGCCAGCGCGTCGAGGAAGCGCTGCTCGCCTTCCACGTGAACGATGTTCAGACCGAAGTGGTCGCCGAACATGTCCATCACCTGCTGGGCTTCGTTCAGGCGCAGCAGACCGTTGTCGACGAAGACGCAGGTCAGGTTTTTGCCGATGGCGCGGTGCAGCAGCATCGCGGTCACGGAGGAGTCAACGCCGCCGGACAGACCGAGGATCACTTTGTCGTCACCCACCTGCTGGCGGATACGCTCCACGGCGTCGTCGATGATTTTTGCTGGCGTCCACAGCGCTTCACACTGGCAGATGTCGATGACAAAACGCTCCAGCATGCGCAGGCCCTGACGGGTATGGGTCACTTCCGGGTGGAACTGCACGCCGTAGAAGCGCTTCTCTTCGTTCGCCATGATGGCAAACGGGCAACTCTCGGTGCTGGCAACGGTCACGAAGTCGGACGGGATAGCGGTGACTTTGTCGCCGTGACTCATCCAGACGTCCAGCAGCGCTTTGCCGTCGGCGGTCAGGGAGTCTTCGATACCGCGGATCAGGGCGCTGTCGGTCTGGACTTCAACCTGTGCATAGCCGAACTCACGCTCGTTGGAGCCCTCTACATGGCCACCCAGCTGCATCGCCATGGTCTGCATGCCGTAGCAGACGCCGAACACCGGCACACCGGCTTCGAATACATACTGCGGCGCGCGCGGGCTGTTCTCTTCGGTGGTGCTTTCCGGGCCGCCAGAGAGAATGATACCGCTTGGGTTGAATTCGCGAATCTGTGCTTCCGTGACATCCCACGCCCACAGTTCACAGTAAACGCCCAGCTCACGTACGCGACGTGCCACCAGCTGAGTGTACTGCGAACCGAAATCCAGAATGAGAATGCGATGTTTATGAATATTTTCCGTCATTGACGCTAATTCCGAGGCAAGTGAAACAAAATCGCCCGGCTTATAGCCGGGCGTGGAAATTTATCAGGAGCCCATGCGGTAGTTCGGGGACTCTTTGGTGATGGTCACGTCGTGAACGTGACTTTCCTGGATACCCGCACCGCTGATACGCACAAATTCCGCTTTGGTACGTAACAGGTCAATAGTACCACAGCCGGTCAGGCCCATACAGGAGCGCAGGCCGCCCATCTGCTGGTGGATGATCTCTTTCAGGTAGCCTTTATAGGCCACGCGGCCTTCGATACCTTCCGGCACCAGTTTGTCAGCAGCGTTGTCGGTCTGGAAGTAGCGGTCGGAGGAGCCTTTGGACATCGCGCCCAGAGAGCCCATTCCACGGTAAGATTTATAAGAACGACCCTGGAACAGTTCGATTTCGCCCGGAGACTCTTCGGTACCGGCCAGCATGGAACCCACCATTACCGCTGCCGCACCGGCCGCGATCGCTTTCGCGATATCACCAGAGAAACGGATACCGCCGTCAGCGATAACCGGAATGCCGGTGCCTTCCAGCGCTTCTACCGCGTCGGATACCGCAGTGATCTGCGGAACGCCCACGCCGGTCACGATACGGGTGGTACAGATGGAGCCTGGGCCGATACCCACTTTCACTGCGCTACAGCCCGCTTCAGCCAGGGCACGCGCGCCCGCGCCGGTTGCCACGTTACCGCCGATGATCTGCAGGTCAGGGTATTTTGCACGGGTCTCACGAATACGCTGGAGAACGCCTTCGGAGTGGCCATGAGAGGAGTCGATCAGCAGCACGTCAACGCCCGCCGCAACCAGTGCGTCAACACGCTCTTCGTTGCCCGCGCCTGCGCCTACCGCTGCGCCAACGCGCAGACGGCCATGCTCGTCTTTACAGGCGTTCGGTTTACGTTCTGCTTTCTGGAAGTCTTTAACGGTGATCATGCCGCGCAGGTGGAAGCTGTCGTCCACAACCAGCGCTTTTTCAACGCGCTTTTCGTGCATTTTGGCGAAGACCACGTCGCGGGATTCACCTTCACGTACGGTGACCAGACGCTCTTTCGGGGTCATGTAAACGCTGACTGGCTGGTTCAGGTCGGTGACGAAACGCACGTCACGGCCAGTGATGATGCCCACCAGTTCGTTATCGGAGGTGACAACCGGATAGCCTGCAAAACCGTTACGTTCAGTCAGCTCTTTCACTTCGCGCAGGGTGGTGGTTGGCAGAACGGTTTGTGGGTCGGTAACGATGCCAGACTCATGTTTCTTCACGCGGCGAACTTCTTCCGCCTGACGCTCGATAGACATGTTTTTATGAATAAAGCCAATGCCGCCTTCCTGAGCCAGGGCGATAGCCAGGCGCGCTTCCGTCACGGTGTCCATTGCCGCGGAGAGCATAGGAATGTTCAGGCGAATGGTCTTGGTTAACTGCGTGCTGAGGTCGGCAGTATTCGGCAGAACGGTGGAATGAGCGGGAACGAGGAGGACGTCGTCAAACGTCAGTGCTTCTTTAGCGATACGTAGCATGGGCAATATCTCTGACCTGGGTGGTTAAATATTGCCGTGGCATTATACAGAGCGTAACCGATTGCATCCACACTTTTTTATAAATAATGCTTGCGATTGCCTCTTATCAGGTTACTATCGACTGAATAACCTGCTGATTTAGAATTTGATCCCGCTCACATGTTATCCTCTCAATCCCCCTCAATTTATACCGTCAGCCGCCTGAATCAGACGGTCCGCTTGCTGCTTGAGCAGGAAATAGGCCAGGTGTGGATCAGCGGAGAGATCTCCAATTTCACCCAGCCGGCGTCCGGTCACTGGTACTTCACCCTGAAGGACAACACCGCCCAGGTGCGCTGCGCGATGTTCCGCAACAGCAACCGCCGGGTGACCTTCCGGCCGCAGCACGGGCAGCAGGTGCTGGTTCGCGCCAGTATTACCCTGTACGAGCCGCGCGGTGATTATCAGATTATCGTTGAGAGCATGCAGCCTGCGGGGGAAGGGCTTCTTCAGCAGAAATATGAGCAGCTGAAAGCCGCGCTTTCCGCAGAAGGGCTGTTCGATCAGCAGTACAAACAACCGCTCCCCTCCCCCGCCCACTGCGTGGGAGTGATCACCTCGAAAACCGGCGCCGCGCTGCATGACATTCTGCACGTCCTGAAACGCCGCGACCCTTCCCTGCCGGTCGTTATCTATCCGACCGCGGTACAGGGCGATGATGCGCCGGGTCAAATTGTCCGCGCCATTGCGCTTGCTAACACCCGTCAGGAGTGTGATGTGCTGATTGTCGGGCGCGGCGGTGGCTCGCTGGAGGATCTCTGGAGCTTTAACGACGAACGGGTGGCGCGGGCAATTTTTGCCAGCCGGATCCCGGTAGTCAGCGCCGTCGGCCATGAAACTGACGTCACTATCGCCGATTTTGTTGCTGACCTGCGGGCCCCCACACCGTCTGCCGCGGCAGAAGTGGTAAGCCGTAACCAGCTTGAGCTGCTGCGCCAGCTGCAAAACGGCCAGCAACGGCTGGAGATGGCGATGGACTATTTCCTCGCCAACCGCACCCGTCGCTTTACCCAGCTTCATCATCGTCTGCAACAGCAGCACCCGCAGTTGCGCCTGGCGCGCCAGCAAACCGTGCTGGAACGTCTGCGCCAGCGGATGAACGTGGCGGTGGATAGTCAGCTTAAACGGGCGGTGCAACGCCAGCAGCGCGTTACCCAGCGCCTGAACCAGCACAACCCGCAGCCGCGTATTTACCGCGCGCAAACCCGCATTCAGCAGCTGGAGTATCGCCTTGCGGAGAATCTGCGTGCCCGCCTGAGCAGCACCCGCGAGCGTTTTGGTAATGCGGTCACCCACCTGGAAGCCGTCAGCCCGCTCTCAACCCTGGCGCGCGGCTACAGCGTGACCACGGCAACCGACGGCAAAGTGCTGAAGCAGACGAAACAGGTTAAAGCGGGGGATGTGCTTACTACCCGGCTGTCAGATGGCTGGGTGGAAAGCGAAGTGAAAGGCGTGACGCCGGCCAGAAAAACCCGCGCCCGCAAAAAGGGATGACGCGATTAATTCCGGGGGGCGGGACTCACCATCACCATCGCCAGCGATAACGCGGAGAAGGCCAGCAGCGCCCACGCCGCGCCGACAAATCCATACAGCTGGCCAAAGAGCACCGAGCCGATAATCTGCCCGACCGCCAGCATCAGGAAGGCGACGCTGACTCCGGCCGCAGGCGAAGGCTCCGCGACCCGCGCCCCCTGAACCAGCAGCACGCCGGATAAAATCACATATCCCGCCCCGCTCATCGCCACCACCGGTACCAGCCACCAGGCAAAGCCCTTGCTGAAGGCCAGGGCAATCAGCGACCCCGCCATAAAGATCTGCGATCCGCGATAAACCCCGCGCATGCCGATGCGTTTCGCCAGGCTGCCGGTAAATACGGCGGCCACCCCAGCCCCGCCGCTCACCAGCCACAGGATGTTGGTGGCGGCGTCATCCAGACTGGTATGGCGCTGCAAAAGCTCGGGGCCAAAGCTCCACCAGGCGGCGCTGGCGATGCCGCTGACCAGCGCAATAGCGGAGAGCCGAATCATCCCCGGTTTATGCATCAGGCTGCGCCAGCCCGGGGTCGTTTCGCCCGCCCTTCCCGCGCGGGGCAGATAGCGCCAGACGGGAAGAAGAGAGGCTAACGCCAGCAGGGCAAAGATCGCGCAGGCAACCCGCCAGCCTCCCGGCACAAAAAACAGCACCGGCACCGACAGAATGATGCCACCGCTGGTCCCGGCATTGATAATGGTGTTCACCTGAGTTTGCCGCTCGGGGTTAACCCCGATGCTTACGGCCCCTGCCAGGGCGGGAGACGCCAGCCCCGAACTGAGGCCAGCAATGAACAGGCCCACGGCCAGCACCGGCGGCGAAGGGGCGAACGCCAGAATCAGCAGCCCGGCCGCCGCCGTTAAGGCCGCCAGAACCGCCGGCAAGCGCGGCCCGAAGCGCTCAGTGAGAGACGAGGCGAAAAAAACCGACAGGCAATAGGCCCCGTAGCTGCAGGCGGCAATCAGGCCCGCGGCCTGCGGCGAGAAAGGGATAGCCTGCCGGATATCCGGCAGCATGATGCCCCATGAAAAGCGCGCCATCCCATAGGTGATAGCGATCAAGGTAAATCCTGTGATGGCCAGAGCCAGGTTTTTCTTCATGCCGTTCCTCGCGTTGGGTCGTTAAAACCTAAACCCTGTGCGCCGGGTGCGCCACTTTTTCGCCCCGCGACTTGTCCGACTTGCCTGCCGTTTTGCTGCGATGGCATACACTTAAGCTGTTGCTTTTTTCGGCATTGCCATAACAGGAGAGACGCATGACCCGAACCTATAGCGTGATCCCGCCCTATATCCTTCGCCGTATTATTGAGAGCGGCTCTGAGCCGCAGCAGCGCTGCGCTCGCCAGACCCTGACCCATGTCCAGACGCTGATGGCCCACATGCCGGGCAAACCTGTCGCGCCGCACGTGAACAGACCCGGGCAGCTGGAGCGGGACATTTACGACGCCAGGCAGACCCAGGAGCTGCCGGGCACCCAGGTGCGCTATGAGGGGCAGCGCTCTAACGGCGACGTGGCGGTGGACGAAGCCTACGATTATCTGGGCATCACCCATGATTTTTTCTGGAAAAACTATCAGCGTGACTCCCTCGATAACAAAGGGCTAATCCTCACCGGTACCGTGCATTATGGCCGGGAGTATCAGAACGCCTTCTGGAACGGGCAGCAGATGGTCTTTGGCGACGGGGACGGTGAGATTTTTAACCGCTTTACCATCGCCATCGACGTGGTCGCCCACGAGCTGAGCCACGGCGTCACCGAAACCGAAGCCGGGCTTATCTACTTTGAACAGTCCGGGGCGCTGAACGAGTCGTTATCTGACGTTTTTGGTGCGCTGGTGAAGCAGTATCATCTTAAGCAAACCGCCGATAAGGCCGACTGGCTGATTGGCGAAGGCCTGCTGGCAGAGGGCGTTAACGGCAAGGCTCTGCGTTCCATGTCCGAGCCGGGCAGCGCCTACGACGATCCACTGCTGGGCAACGATCCGCAGCCGGGGCATATGGATGATTTCATTAAAACCCGTGAGGACAATGGCGGCGTTCATCTGAACTCCGGCATCCCTAACCGCGCCTTTTACCTGGCGGCCACCGCCATTGGGGGCTATGCCTGGGAAAAGGCTGGCTACGCCTGGTACGATACGGTGTGCGATCGCAACCTGGCGCAGGACGCGGATTTTGCCGCCTTTGCACGGCTGACCATCTATCACGGAGAGAAACGCGCCGGCGGCGACGTGGCGGCAGCCATTGAACAGGCCTGGAAGAGCACAGGAGTACTGTAAATGCAGATCCCGGAACTGACGGATGACGCCGTGGTTGAGCTGGCCCGCGAGGGCGGCGTCGCTTTTATTCCTAAGCTGAGCGGCCTGCGGCGTATCGCCCTCTCGGAACTGAACGAGCAGCAGCGCCAGCGGGTGGTAGCGATCCTCGACCAGGCGCTGAACCTTGGCCAGCCGCCCGGCCAGGCATCATCACCGGGGCGAGGGGATCAGCGCTATTTTCGCATCCAGATCGTCTGGACCCGGCACAACCAGGCGCAGTATACCGACGTGATCCTGCTGGTGCCGGAACAGGAAGCCCCGCCCTCGCTGGTGGATTTGTGGCGTAAGGGCGAAGACTGCGTCTGCGATTAAGCGCCGGGCAGGACGAACTCAACGCGCTTTTTCGAGATCAGGCCGTGGCCGTTCTGGCAGAAATAGTCCACCGCACCGCAGGCTTTTAACACCTCGAGCGGCTTATGGCACTCCGGGCAGCGCGCTTCCAGGGCAATATCCTGGTTGCAGTTTTCACAATGCGCCACGCCGTTTTGCGGTTCAATCTCCGCATGGCAATCCGGGCAGGTAATCGACATGATGACTCCTTGAAAGGATATTCAGTACGCTGTTGATTTTAACACGATGCGCTCAGTGGGGGCCACGTAGCTGTTGCTGTAATGTCAGCAGGCATGTTACTTCCTCCAGCCGACGTTGCGTTGTGCGGCTCACCTCCTGCGGGGCACGTTCAAACAGGCTCTGCTCCCCCAGGATATGCTCCGCCAGACAGTGGGCGTAAATCGTGCCGCCAAAACGCCAGCTCTGAACAACCTGCCCCTTATCAATGAGCTCCAGCACATCTTCCGCTCCGCGCCGGTCGTGGCTGAGGATACGGCCGTCACGCAGATAGAGCCGCAGCCCTTTTTGCCCGCCGCTCGGCCCCGCATATTTGTTGAGCCAGATATCCATCGGCACGCCGCTAATCTGCCCCTGAAGATGCGCCTCGCCTTCCGCGGTGGTCAGGTCGCCTTTAGCGATATCGCGCCCCAGCCGATCTCTGGCGGTCACCACCTGCAAGGCCAGATCCCCACTGCCGCCCAGATAGCGCACCGTTTCGCGCATCATCGCCAGTACGTGCGTGCCGATATCGAGGATCACCCCATCCGGGTGGCGAAGCGTCCGGGTATCCGGCTCGCCGGTGGCAAAGTTAAGCGCGACAGGTTCCCCCGCCGCGTTAAACCCGCTCGGCTCCTGCAAAAAGCCCTCGATCCTGACGATGTCAGAGAAGGAGCCGATCAGCTCCAGACGTATCAGATGAATGCGCGCCATCCAGTGATCGAGCGCCAGCACCCGGGAGGCCGCCTCCGGCCTCGCCAGCAGCGATGTCAGTTTTTCGGCCTGGGCAAGCGTGGCGACAATCGGTTTTTCGACCACAATCCTCGATATGGAGGAGGCCAGCGCCTGCTCAAGCACATCCAGATGGTGTAGTGATGAGGTCGTGATAAAAAGCGTATCGAGGGGGCGGGCAAGGAGGTCGTCGAGCGCAGGAGATCGGGTGATGCCTGCAAGGGTCTTTGCGGGCTGGATATCAAACCCCAGAGAGTGGAGTGAATCACCAAAGGTATTTTGTAGTGCGGGCAGGTAGGCGGTTTCAACCACCGCGCCAAGCCCGACAAATCCAATCTGCATCTGTTACCTCTTTCGTTGCATTGCCGGGGCGTAACACCGCCCCGGCCAGGAAAGGTCAGATTCAGGCGTTGGTTACGGGTTTCGGCTCACTTTTCGTTTGCGCATTTTCCAGCATACGACGCACCGGAACAATGAGCACCGTCAGAACAGCGGCACAAATCAGCAGGGCAATGGAGCAGCGCGCGAAGAGGTCCGGCAGCATATCCAGCTGGTCGGCCTTCACGTGCCCGCCAATCAGGCCCGCCGCCAGGTTGCCCAGCGCGCTGGCGCAGAACCACAGCCCCATCATCTGACCGCGCATTCTTTCCGGGGCCAGCAGGGTCATGGTCGCCAGACCAATCGGGCTCAGGCACAGTTCACCGAGGGTCAGCATCAGAATACTGCCCACCAGCCAGAATGGGGAGACACCCGCCCCACCGTTACTGAGGACATTCTGCGCCGCCAGCATCATCAGGCCAAAGCCCCCTGCCGCGCACAGAATACCGATCACGAACTTGGTGATGCTGCTCGGACGAATATTGTTTTGCGCCAGTTTAGGCCAGGCCCAGCTAAAGACCGGCGCCAGCAGAATAATAAACAGGGCGTTAATTGACTGGAACCACACGGCCGGGATTTCAAAATCGCCGATCATGCGATTGGTGTAGTCGTTCGCAAACAGATTGAACGAGGTCGGCTTTTGCTCGAACGCAGACCAGAAGAAGGCCGCAGAGACCAGCAGAATAAAGCAGACCAGCAGTCTGGCGCGCTCTTTCCGGTTCAGGCCGGCAAAGGCAAACAGCCAGATGAAGTAGAGCGCCACAGAGGCGGCAATCACATACACCAGCACGCTGGCAACGGCGACCGGGTTAATGACAATCACGCCCTGAGCAATCAGGGTAACAATAATCGCAATACCCACTGCCAGTGCCAGCAGCCAGCCGCCGACACCGTTTTTCTTCGCAACCGGGCTGTTCCAGGTGGAGTCCAGCCCCACTTCACTGTCGTAGCGTTTCATGGCCGGTACGGCAAACAGGCGGAAGATGACCAGCGCCACCAGCATCCCGATGCCGCCGATACCAAAGCCCCAGTGCCAGCCGTGGGATTTAATCAACCAGCCGGAGATCAGCGGCGCGATAAATGACCCCATGTTGATGCCCATATAGAACAGCGAGAAGCCGCCGTCACGACGCGCATCGCCTTTCTTATACAGGGTGCCGACCATTACCGAGATACAGGTTTTAAACAGGCCCGAACCAAGGACAATAAACATCAGGCCGATAAAGAACAGGTTGTTACCCATCACCGCAGAAAGCGCAATCGACAGGTGGCCGAGCGCAATCAGGATCGAACCGTACCAGACCGCTCTTTGCTGGCCGAGCCAGTTATCCGCCAGCCAGCCGCCCGGCAGCGCGGCCAGGTACATGGTTCCGGCGAAGATACCGACGATAGCGGAGGCATTTTCACGGGCCAGCCCCATGCCGCCATCATAGACGGTGGCCGCCATAAAGAGGATCAGCAGCGGACGGATACCGTAAAACGAGAAGCGCTCCCACATCTCCGTGAAGAACAGCGCGCCGAGCGGATAAGGATGGCCGAAGAAAGTTCGGCTTTCGTTTTTATTAACAGAGGATTGCATAATTCTCCCGAGATGATGTGTCGTCGTACTTGTTAGCACCGGAAGTCAGCCGCCCCGTTAGCATTCGGGTGGCTTTTTTACATCCGGCGAAATGTTATTTAACCATTTGATAACCTGAAGCAACTTTTGTCCAGCCCCTGGTGCACCACCAAAAGATGAAAGTTCGACAATCATCTTATTTCTTAGATTTTATGTTGGATAAACATGAATAGTGATTGACATCACATCAATAATTATTCGTTCCTGTCAGGCATAAAAAAACCCGCGACAGGCGCGGGTTTTTTGGCAGAGCAGCAAAGATTATTTGCTTTTCTTGATGTGTTTAATCAAACGCTTACGTTTACGCATCTGGTTCGGCGTCAGGGTGTTGCGTTTGTTAGCAAACGGGTTATCCCCTTCCTTGAACTGGATACGGATCGGCGTACCCATTACGTCCAGCGATTTGCGGAAGTAGTTCATCAGGTAACGTTTGTAAGAATCGGGCAGATCCTTCACCTGGTTACCGTGAATCACCACGATCGGTGGGTTATAACCACCGGCGTGCGCATACTTCAGCTTCACGCGACGACCACGCACCAGCGGTGGCTGGTGGTCTTCTGCCGCCATGGTCATGATGCGGGTCAGCATCGCGGTACCGACACGGCGGGTAGAGCTGTCGTAGGCTTCGCGTACGGATTCAAACAGGTTGCCGACGCCGCTACCGTGCAGGGCAGAGATGAAATGCACACGAGCAAAGTCGATAAAGCCCAGACGGAAGTCGAGGGTCTCTTTCACCTGCTCACGCACTTCATTGCTCAGGCCATCCCACTTGTTGACGACGATAACGAGTGAGCGCCCACTGTTGAGGATAAAGCCGAGCAGGGAGAGATCCTGATCGGAGATGCCTTCACGGGCATCGATAACCAGCATCACCACGTTGGCATCTTCAATCGCCTGCAGGGTTTTGATTACCGAGAATTTTTCCACTACATCGGTGATTTTGCCGCGCTTACGCACGCCCGCGGTGTCGATCAGCACATATTCACGCTCGTCGCGCTGCATCGGGATGTAGATGCTGTCACGGGTCGTGCCCGGCATGTCGTAGACCACCACGCGGTCTTCACCGAGAATACGGTTAGTAAGCGTTGACTTACCGACGTTTGGACGGCCCACAATCGCCAGCTTGATCGGCAGATCCTGTGGATTGAAGTCGTCTTCAGGCTCTTCTTCGCCCTCTTCGCTCTCTTCAAACTGCGCCCAGTATTCCGCGTCTTCATCCACTTCTTCTGGCGGGTTGATCTCATCAACAAACGGCAGCAGCGCGGTTTCCAGCAGGCTGGTCACGCCACGACCGTGAGAGGCGGCGATCGGGTAGATATCACCCAGGCCTAATGACCAGAAATCGGCCATCGCCTGGTCGGCATCGATACCGTCAGTTTTGTTCGCCACCAGGAACGTTGCTTTTTCACGTGAGCGCAGATGCTTGGCAATAGCCGAGTCGGCAGGCATCAGGCCCGCGCGCGCATCGACCATAAACAGCACGATATCGGCCTCTTCGATCGCCAGCAGGGATTGCTCCGCCATGCGGGTTTCCACGCCGTCCTCTGTACCGTCGATACCACCGGTATCGATACAGATAAACTCACGACCTTCCACTTCTGCACGACCGTACTTACGGTCACGCGTGAGCCCCGGGAAATCCGCAACCAGCGCATCACGGGTGCGTGTTAAACGGTTAAAAAGAGTGGATTTTCCAACGTTCGGGCGCCCGACAAGCGCGACCACAGGTACCATGTTTAAAGCCTCATAAAATTCGATATCACGTCGCATTTGCGGCGTTTTTTAAAAAATCAAAACGGCCCCTGAAGCAACAGGAGCCGTTGAGTATACTACAACCGCGGTGATTAACGCGTGATCGCGTACAGCGTGCCGTCTTTTGCCTGGATCAGCAGTTTACCGTCAACCGATACCGGCTCGGTCAGGAAGCCGGAACTGTCGACCTTCTCCTGCGCGACAAAACGACCGTTGCTCGGGTCAATCCAGTGCATATAGCCTTCGCTATCACCCACCACCAGGCTGCCGTTATAGAGTGCCGGCGCGGTCAGCAGACGGTGCAGCAGATCGCTTTGCGTCCACAGCGTCACGCCGCCTTCAGTGCTCAGGGCCAGCACGCGATCGTTCTGATCGACCAGGTAGATGCGGTTGCCGTCAACGATGAAATCGTTCACCGAGCCCAGCTCACGTTTCCACATGATTTGACCACTACGCAGATCCATCGCGGTCAGGTTGCCGTTATAGGCCAGCGCATACACAACGCCATTCACGATAACCGGCGTGGTATCGACGTCGCTCAGACGGTCGATTTCGGTCGGACCGGTAGCCTGAGAGATACGCTGCTGCCAGATCAGCTGACCTTGCTGCATCAGTACGGCGCTAACGCGACCGTTATCACCGCCGACAATGGCGGCGCCAAACGCGGTAGCCGGAGCCGATTCGCCGCGCAGGGAGAGCGCAGGCATATCCAGGTTCACGGTCCATTTCACCGCGCCGTCAGTTTCATTCAGCGCCTGCAGCTGACCGTTTGCGGTATGCACCAGCACCATGCCGTCGCTGACGACCGGACGAGAGAGCGATTCGCCCGCCACGCGGGTCTGCCAGGCAATGGAGCCATCGCTGGCGTTAAGAGCATAGACCTGTGCCTTCTCGCTGCCGATATAGACATGGCCACCGGCGACCGTTACACCACCGGAGAGCAGCGCAGGCGTGCGTGACAGCCAGCCGCTTTTTTCTGCGAGGTTAACCGACCACACTTCTTTGCCGTCGTCGGCATTCAGGGCTTTCACCGTGCCTTTACGGTCAGCCGCATAGACAACGCCGTCCGCAGAAGCCGGATGCAGGTTAGAGTAGAAATCACCAATCCCGTCGCCCACGGAGATGCTCCAGGCGGTAGAAGGTTCAAACTGGTTTTCAACCGTCGGCAGTGGCGACATGGTCACGACATCTTCTTCACCGCTGAACAGTGAACAGCCGCTCAATAACGTAACGGAAAGCAGTCCTGGCAGAAGTAATTTACGCAATTGCATCGGGTCCCTCTCAGACGGACAAATTATTTATTTTCATCTGCAGCATTTCGCTCAGCGCTGGCGAGGCGTTACTTTTCACGCCCGCTTCCCACGCGCTGCGCGCGCCCTGTTTGTCACCTTTGCTCAGCAATGCTTCGCCACGCAGGTCGGCAACAATGGCGGCGTAACCTTCACCTTTAACGCTGTCCAGCGTTTTCAGCGCGTCGTCAGTTTTTTTCTGCTGAACCTGAATACGGGCGAGACGCAGGTTGATAACCGCTTTCAGATTATCGTCGCTTGCTGATGCCAGACCCTGCTGCAGCTGGGCTGCCGCTTTGTCCAGTTCATTTTTATCAACAAACTGCTGAGCCACTTCCAGGGAAGCCAGCGCACCGTAGGTGTTTTTGTTGTCTGCGGCAAATTTCTCTGCCGCCGCCAGCGTTTGTGGCTGATCGGCGCGGATTGCGCTAACGGTATTTTCATACTGTAAGGAAGAACCACGGGCAGAGTCGACCTGATGATTGTTCCAGTAACGCCAGCCCACCAGGGCGCCAACACCTAAAATGACCCCAACAGCCAGGGCTTTGCCGTTTTCAGCAAAGAAGCGTTTAAGTGCATCAACCTGGTCGTTTTCGTTCTCGTAAATTTCCACGCAGTCCTTCTCCTTAGCCCAGTAGAGTGCGCAAGTGCGCCGCAACGCCGTCCTGCGTTACCGTTGTTTGCTCACCAGAGCGCAGATCTTTCACTACCACTTCGCCGTTAGCCACTTCTGACTCGCCAAGTACCAGTGCGATACGCGCGCCCCACTTATCGGCACGGGCGAACTGTTTTTTAAAGTTGCCGCCGCCGTGGTTGGTCATCAGCTTAGCCTCCGGGAGCGCATCGCGCACGCGTTCGGCAAGCTGCATTGCCGCAGACTGCGTTTCCGCGCCTGAGGCTACCAGGTATATATCGACAACAGGATCGGCTTTAAATTCCGGATTAACTGCCTGAACTAACAAAACAAGTCGCTCAAGGCCCATGGCGAAGCCAACGGCAGGTGCAGGGCGACCGCCTAACTGCTCAACCAGACCGTCATAACGGCCACCGGCACAGACAGTCCCCTGGGAACCCAGGCTGGTAGTGACCCACTCAAAGACGGTGCGGTTATAGTAATCCAGGCCACGTACCAGGCGCTGGTTAACCGTATAGGTAATACCAGCAGCTTCCAGCAGTTTGCACAGACCAGCAAAGTGTTCGCGGGAGTCGTCATCCAGGTAATCACCCAGCGCAGGCGCATCGTTCAGCAGCGCCTGCACGTCCGGGTTCTTGGAGTCCAGCACGCGCAGCGGGTTGCTGTACATACGACGTTTGCAGTCTTCGTCCAGCTTCTCTTTGTGCAGTTCCAGGAAGGCCACCAGCGCATCGCGGTAGTTCGCGCGCGCTTCAAGAGAACCGATAGAGTTCAGCTCCAGCGTAACATGTTCGGCGATGCCCAGCGCACGCCACCAGCGCGCGGTAAGCATGATCAGCTCAGCGTCGATATCCGGACCCTGCAGGCCAAAGGCTTCGACACCCAGCTGGTTAAACTGGCGGTAGCGACCCTTCTGCGGACGTTCGTGGCGGAACATCGGGCCGATATACCACAGGCGTTGCTCCTGATTGTACAGGAGACCATGCTCGATGCCGGCGCGAACACAGCCCGCCGTACCTTCCGGACGTAAAGTCAGGCTGTCGCCGTTACGATCCTCAAAGGTATACATCTCTTTTTCAACCACATCGGTCACTTCGCCGATAGCGCGCTTGAATAACGGGGTCTGCTCTACAATCGGCAAACGGATTTCGCTGTAACCGTAGCTGCCGAGCACCTGCTTCAGGGTGCCTTCAATGCGCTGCCAGATGGCGGTCTCGGCAGGCAGATAATCGTTCATGCCGCGAATGGCTTGAATATTCTTTGCCACGTTTGTTCTCTTTCTATAGACAAAAATGAACCCTGGGGTTCATAACCGAAGGGTTCAATCATACACAGGAAGCATACCGCTTCCCATCACGTTATTTTTCGACCTGGTGCACGCTGATGCGCTGCGCTTCATCAAGCATGGTCGCTTTGGCGCGGATTCGGGCTTCAAGCTGATCGATCATGTCGCTATTATCCAGACGATCTTTGCGAACGCCATCTTCATAGAGACCACTTTTCTTGTTGCCGCCCGTTACACCAAGCGTTGACACCAGCGCTTCACCCGGACCGTTTACCACGCAGCCGATAATCGAGACATCCATTGGGGTGATGATATCTTCCAGACGCTGCTCAAGGGCATTCACGGTACCGATGACATCAAACTCCTGACGCGAACAGGTCGGGCAGGCGATAAAGTTGATGCCACGGGAGCGGATACGCAGGGATTTCAGAATATCGAAACCGACTTTGATCTCTTCGACCGGATCGGCGGCCAGCGAGACGCGCAGGGTATCGCCAATGCCTTCGTTCAGCAGCAGGCCGAGGCCAATGGCTGACTTCACCGCCCCACTGCGCGCGCCACCGGCTTCGGTGATCCCCAGGTGCAGCGGCTGATCGATCTGCTTCGCCAGCAGACGATAGGATTCAACGGCAAGGAAAACATCAGAGGCTTTCACGCTGACTTTGAATTGATCGAAGTTCAGGCGATCGAGATGATCCACATGACGCATGGCCGATTCCAGCAGCGCCTGCGGCGTCGGTTCGCCATACTTTTCCTGCAGATCTTTTTCCAGAGAACCGGCGTTTACGCCGATACGGATGGGGATGTTTTTATCGCGGGCGCAATCCACCACCGCACGAATACGCTCTTCGCTGCCGATATTGCCGGGGTTGATACGCAGACAATCGACACCGTATTCCGCCACTTTCAGCGCGATGCGGTAATCGAAGTGAATATCGGCAACCAGCGGAACAGAGACCTGCTGCTTGATGAGTTTGAATGCTTCTGCCGCATCCATCGTTGGCACGGAAACGCGAACAATGTCCGCACCTACGCGTTCTAACGCTTTGATCTGATTGACCGTCGCTTCCACATCCGTGGTGCGGGTGTTGGTCATCGACTGAACGGCGATGGGCGCACCATCGCCGATTGGCACATTTCCGACGTAAATACGTTTCGATTTTCTACGTGGAATAGGAGCCTGGTTATGCATGAAAAATCTCCCGCGTTGCCTGTCCGTTACTTACTGTGCTGCTGATTGTTCGGCATTTACGGTCAGACGCGCAACCTGGTTAGTTCTGATAAAACGGCTCAGATCGACAGGTTTACCCTGGAACTGGATCTGGACCGCAGCCGGAGCACCAATCTTGAGTTTGTACGGCGCCTGGCCTGTCAGGTTTAAATTACCGTCTTTACGCTGCAGACCGCTGAACAGCTTTTTGCCCGTCGCATCGGTCACTTCCAGCCAGCAGTCGGCGGTGAAGTTCATCACCAGCGCGTTCGGGTCAACAGGTGCTGCCGACACGCCTGCCGGATCGGCAGGTAAGGTCTGAGTGGCATCCGCCGTCGCTGCAGGTGCGGTTGCAGGTGCAGTCTCGACGTTAGCCTGAGAAGGCGACACCACCGCATTGTCTGCCGGTGCCAGCGCCGTCTGATCCGCGGCTGGCGCAGCAGTTTGCGCCGTTGCCATATCCTGAGTGCCGGTTGCTGGCGTCTGTGAATCGCTGGCGCTTGCAGAGGCGTCGGTATTCAGCGGGATGCTCTGGGCACCATCGCCCGCTGAGTTATTGAGCTCGGCGGAAGTTTGATCGGCCATGGTGGTGATCTCTTCCTGCTGCGCTTTATGGTTCTGCCACCACCACGCGCCCGTCAGGCCGATGACCACAAACAGCACCAGCCAGGTGAAACTCATCAGCCAGCCATCACGTTTTTTACGGCGTTTGCCCAGCGAAAAACTCTGCATCGGCGCGACTTTCGCCGCTCTGACCGGTGCCTGTTTTTCCATCATTGGCAGCAGTTCGTTTTCAGGGATATGAACCAGTTTCGCATAGGAGCGGATATAACCACGCAGAAACGTTGAAGCAAGATCGGCAGGAGCCTTATCTTCTTCAATATCGCGGACCGTGGAAACCTTCAGACATAAGCGCTCCGCAACGACTTGCTGGCTTAGTCCAAGTTGTTCACGGGCGTTACGAAGACGTACGCCAGTGGAAAGTGCTGCATTTTGGTCGTGAGTGGCTTCAGTATTCATTCGCTACAACTACTGGTACGTGAAAAGTGAGTATCCTGGCGCCGGTGAGTCACAATGCCACCTGCACCGCGAAACTTCTGGTCAGTTAACCTTAGTAACCCCGCCCAATGCTGTCAGGTTATCGTTGACAGAGGCGGTCTGGCAGTGAGGCTAAACTGTTGTTGCATCGTTACATACTGCCTCAAAGTCATATAAAACGCACCGTAATTATTACCCATATGCCGGCGCAATGACTGTTTATTCGCATCCGTAGCCGCCACGGCGCAATAGACGCGCCGTGACGGCATAATAATTACACGGACTTGATCGCGATGGCGTCGCCCTGCATGCGTTTACGCAGTGTACGCTTGGTGCGGTCGATAACATCACCGGCCAGCTGACCACAGGCGGCATCAATATCATCACCACGGGTTTTACGCACGATAGTGGTAAAACCATACTCCATCAGAACCTTGGAGAAACGGTCGATACGGCTGTTTGAGCTACGGCCATACGGCGCGCCCGGGAACGGGTTCCATGGGATCAGGTTGATCTTGCACGGCGTGTCTTTCAACAGTGCCGCCAGCTCGTGGGCGTGTTCGGTACCGTCGTTGACGTGATCCAGCATGACGTACTCAATGGTGACGCGACCCTGGTTGGCGTTGGACTTCGAAATGTAGCCACGAACCGAGTTCAGGAAGGTCTCAATGTTGTACTTCTTGTTGATGGGCACGATCTCATCGCGGATGGTATCGTTTGGCGCATGCAGCGAAATCGCCAGCGCCACGTCAATCATATCGCCGAGCTTATCCAGCGCGGGAACAACGCCTGAGGTAGAGAGTGTGACGCGACGTTTGGAGAGGCCAAAACCGAAGTCGTCGAGCATGATTTCCATCGCCGGAACCACGTTGGTCAGGTTCAGCAGCGGCTCGCCCATCCCCATCATCACCACGTTGGTGATTGGACGGGTGCCGGTGATTTTTGCCGCACCGACGATTTTCGCCGCACGCCACACCTGGCCGATGATCTCTGACACGCGCAGGTTACGGTTAAAGCCCTGCTGCGCCGTGGAGCAGAATTTACACTCCAGCGCACAACCCACCTGGGAGGAGACGCAGAGGGTAGCGCGATCGTCTTCCGGGATATAAACCGTTTCAACACGCTGATCGCCAACCGCAATCGCCCATTTGATGGTGCCGTCAGCGGAACGCTGCTCTTCCACCACTTCCGGCGCGCGGATTTCGGCCACTTCTTTCAGCTTGTTGCGCAGCACTTTGTTGATGTCGGTCATCTCATCAAAGTTGTCGCTGCAATAGTGGTACATCCATTTCATGACCTGGTCGGCACGAAACGGCTTTTCGCCCATCTCTTTGAAGAACTCGCGCATCTGCTGACGGTTCAAATCCAGCAGGTTGATTTTTCCATTTTTATTCGGAACCGCAGGAATGGCGACTTCGGAGGTGTTAACTAATTCAGACATAATATATTCCGGCCTCGTTGTTACACGTTATGGCCCGTGGAGGGTTGAAAAGAAACGCCCCGGAAAGCGATCGGCTCATCCGGGGCGTTACATTGTACAAAGTCTGGTGCAGGGATGCCACGTTTGCACGCGGCATTTACGAAAATAATGTGTAAACGAAACCGTTATATTAACGGGTACGTGGACACACTTCGCCTTCCGCGAAGAAGTAGGCGATTTCGCGTTTAGCAGATTCTACGGAGTCGGAACCGTGGGTGCCGTTCTCGGTGAAGCTGTCAGCGTAGTCTGCACGCAGTGTACCTGCCAGCGCGTTGTCCGGGTTAGTGGCACCCAGCAGATCGCGGTGACGCTGAACGGCATTTTCGCCTTCCAGGACGGAAACCACGATTGGGCCAGAGGTCATGAACTCAACCAGGCCGTCGAAGAATGGGCGACCTTCGTGCTCAGCATAGAAACCGCGAGCCTGCTCAACGGTCAGATGCAGCATTTTGGTACCAACAATTTTGAACCCTGCCGCTTCAAAGCGCGCAAAGATGCTGCCAATAACGTTTTTTGCCACCGCGTTTGGTTTGATGATGGAAAAAGTACGTTCAATAGCCATGATTACCTCTGTGATTTGTTCTGTTGTTTTGCATTCATGCGAAATATATGGCGCGGATTATAATGAGCATTGGCGCCATTGCCTATGGATGCATGTAACATTTTTTTAAAATAAGACGAGTTTTAACAACAGATCCTCGTCAAAACACCTTTTATCTATTGCAGCGTGAAATCCACAGTCGCCACCTGCCCCGCCTCATCCATTACCAGTAGCTGATAATCTCCTGCATTTACAAGCTGCAACGTATACATTCGCCCCTGGACATTCAGCGGTTCGCCATTAAGAAACCACCAGCGCGGTCCCTCGCTGCCGCTGACCAGCAGAGGCAGCGAGACGCGCGACTCCCCCGGCAAACGCTTAATCACTGCCCCCTGACGAATGCCGGAGAGCAGCAGCGGCGCCGGGAAGGTCTGACCGAGCGGCGGACAGGTTGCAGACGCGGGCGGGATGCGGGCAGACCGTCGCTCTGCCTGGGGCAGCCACGGCTCCAGCGGCAGCGGCCAGACGTCGACGCTTTTTTCCTGCGCCTGCGGGCAGTCTGCCGCCACCCGCTTACCGCTGTTATCCAGCCAGATCGGAAAATGAATGCCGCGGATGCCCTCCTGCTCCGGCAGTAACAGCGTCGGCGGTTGGCTCCCTTCGAGCAGCCACGTCGCGAGTCGACGGCGGCAGTTGCTGTCCCCGTCTGGCAGCGACTGCCCGCCCGGCCAGCAAATCACCCCGCGGCTAACGGAGGCCGGGCGCGGATCGCGCGGCAGACGCGCCTCATCCAGCGCCGATCGCGACTGCAGCAGGTTATTAACCTGATTTAACACCGGCACGGCGCTGGCAAAACCAAACTGGCCGGCCACCGGGGTGCCGTCCGGCCTGCCGGTCCAGACCCCGATGACGTAGCGCGCATTCAGCCCAATCGCCCACGCATCACGATAGCCATAGCTGGTGCCGGTTTTTATTGCCAGGGGCACTACCTGAGCAAGCGCGCTGTCGGGTAACGGCTGCGCCTCACTGGCAAGAATGCGTCGGATGATCCACGCGGACCCAGGCGAGAGTAGAGGCCGTTCCAGCAGCGGGTCGTCGGGTTTCAGGCGCAGCTTCCCTGCCCGACCCTGACGGGCAAACGCGCTGTATGCCGCGGCGATATCCGCCAGACGCGCCCCGGCGCCCCCGAGAATCAGGGACAGATTCGGCTGAGCCCCCGCAGGCAGGAGAAGCGGTAAACCAGCGTTACGCAGCATTCCGGCAAACTTCTTCGGCCCGTAGGCCTCCAGCACCTGGACGGCGGGCAGGTTCAGGGATCGCACCAGCGCTTCGCTCATGCTCACTGGACCGTGAAAGCCGCTGTCAAAGTTACCCGGACGGTAATCGCCGGTGCGTCGCGGCACATCCTGCAGCAGCGAGGCGGGATGGATCAGCCCCTCATCCATCGCCAGGCCATAGATAAAGGGCTTCAGCACCGATCCCGGGGATCGGATCGCGCTGATCATATCCACATGGCTGAAGCGGCTGTCGTCGTTGATATCGACCGATCCCACCCAGCCGCGCACCTTCATATCGGTATGATCCAGGACGATCATCGCCAGCGAGCTGCGGGGCGGCAGGCGGGATTTCCAGTTCAGGGCCAGCTCCTCCAGCTGACGCTGCAGCGTGGCATCCAGCGTCGTCACCACTTTGCTGTCGCGGCTTTTGCCCAGCATCATGCGCGAGAACAGCGGCGCCAGCTGCGGCATCTGGCGTGGCGCCAGCCAGACGGGCTCTTCCTGCGACTCTTTGACCTGGCGGGCGGACCAGACGCCCTGGGATGCCATCCGGTTGAGCACTTTGTTACGCGCCGCCTCTGCCCGCTGCGGCCAGCGATCCGGTCGCAAACGGCTCGGCGCCTGGGGCAGAACGGCAAGCAGGGCGGCTTCGGAGTAGCTCAGTTGCGCAGGGGATTTTCCCAGATAGGCCCAGCTGGCGGCCCCCACCCCCTGTAGCGTGCCGCCAAACGGGGCGCGGTTCAGATAGAGCGTCAGGATCTCAGCTTTGGAGAGGTGCCACTCCAGCTGGAGCGCCCGCCAGAGCTGGCGCACTTTGCCCCCCAGCGTACGGGAATGCGGATCCAGCAGTCGCGCCACCTGCATCGTCAGCGTGCTGCCGCCCGAGATCACCTTTCCGGCCAGCAGATCCTGCCAGGCGGCGCGCAGAACAGAGAATGGGTTAACGCCGGGATGATCCCAGAACCAGCGATCTTCATACTGGATCAGCGCCTCAAGATAGCGGGGTGAAACCTCTTCGATGGTGACCGGATAGCGCCAGATCCCGTCGCGATCGGCAAATCGCCACAATGGAATGCCCTTTTCATCCACCACCACGCGGGCAGGGTTGACCTCGTGTAACGGCAGCGGCCACAGGCGATCGGCAGCCACGACAGCGCCCCATAGCAGAAGAAGCGCTCCCGCCAGCCACAGCCAGCGGGAGCGTAACAGAGAGCGGCGCTGCACGTTACGGAACGACAGTTAGCGGGCCGCTGGCCGCACCCGTTGCCCGCCACTGCGGTACGTACATGGATTCCACCATCGGTACCGGCACCGTGTAGGTTCCCGGGGTGACGGCACGGGCCAGATAGACCAGCGTCACTGTCTCATAATTTTTCACCGACACGGCGGCGACAAAGCGATCGTCACGGAACTCCATATGCTGAATGTCGGCCTGCTGCATTTGGTTGAGCAGGTTTTGTACCTCGCTGCCGCTCTCCTGCAGGCTGGCGCTGCTGCTGGCGAGGTTCTGGTTTTCCAGCTCCAGCCCCGCAGGCAGCAGATCCACCACCAGCGCATCCGGCACGTTCTTGCTGGCGCGCACGGTCAGCCAGACCAGCACCAGTTCCCCGCTTTTCAGGGAGGAGAGCGACTTGCTGCTGCCATCGGTGGCCAGAATCTGCCGTTCAATTTTCAGCACGTTCGAGGCGGGCTGCGGCGCGTATTGTGGGTAGCCGCTGCTGTCCAGACGCACCCACAGCGGTGCAGTGCCGGTATTGGTCACCTGCAGGGCGGCCAGTTGATCGGCATTAAGATTTTGCACCTGCGGTTTGTCTCCCCGCATATTGCCTTCTTTAAACGACGTGGTGGCCTGCCACTCTCCGGTGAGTTTCTGTACGGAACGCCCCGCCAGGAACAGAGCGTTACTCTCCTGCGTTGAGAGCCAGCGCTGGCTGTACGCCTGCTCAGAAAGCACATTCAGCAGCGTATTCTGAGCGTTCGGCAGCAGTTTATACTCTTCCAGCAGGCTGAGCATCATCGCGTTATCGCGAAGCGGGCTGCCGTAATCGGCCAGCCAGCTTTGCGTTTCGCTGCGCGGCGTTTTGATTGCCAGATCGAGCGCCTGCTGGCTGCGCGGCGCATCCCCCATCAGCTTCAGCGCCAGGCCAAGCTGCATCAGCGGCAGGCCCGATTTGGCCTGACCATGACGATCCCAGATTTCACGCAGCGCCCCCAGCGGCGCTTTTTGCTGACGAGCCAGCACCAGCGCGGCATAGGCCTGGATGGCAAATTTGCTGGCGGTGGTGTTCTCGCTGTAGCGGACAGCCATCATGCCCGGGTCCTGCAGATAGCGCAGCAGGCGGTTGTTGGCGTTGGTAATGGCCTCAGCCGGGACGCTGTAACCCTGCTCGCCCGCCCGCACCAGGAAATCAGTGACGTAGGCGGTGAGCCAGTACTCTTCCTCACCGTTTTTATCCCACAGGGCAAAGCCACCGTTGTCACGCTGCATCTGCAGCAGGCGGGAGATACCGATCTCAATAGCCGCGCGACGTTTTTCGTCGCTGTCACCCTTAATCCCTAACGCGCTCAGCTGGGCGGCATTGGTATACAGAGACGGGAAGAGACCGCTGGTGGTCTGTTCCAGACAGCCATACGGATAGGCCTGCAGCTCACGAATGTAGCGGGCCAGGTTGAGCGGCGGCTTGCCGCTGAGCAGAAGCTGCCCCTGTAAGGTCACCGGCGAGAAATTCGCCAGGTGCTGTTCCGGCGCATGCCAGCTTTCGCCCGGATTGAGCATCGTGCCGGTGTTCACCGTCTGCGCCGGGAATGCCGGGCGCACGCCGATTTTCCAGCTCTTCTGCTGCGGGGCAAAGGTTTCGCCGGGCAGCGTCAAGCCGTTTACCTGCGCGACGATTTCGCCCTCGCCGTAACCCTCCAGCGCCCGCACAGGAATAAACAGCGTCGAGCGTTCGCCCGCGGCCAGTGTAACCGGCTGCGGCTGGGCCCCTTCCAGCGCCAGATTACCGCCAGCGGTCAGGGCGACGTTCAGGGTCTGCGGACGATCGGTGAGGTTAGTCAGATCCAGCGTCAGCCTGGCGCTATCGCCGCTGGCCAGGAAGCGCGGTGTGTTTAGCTCGGTGATCACCGGTGCGGCAACGATGATTTTGCTCTCGCTACTGCCAAAATCATCATCGGTCCACGCCTGGGCCATCAGACGCAGCTCGCCGTTAAAGTCGCCAATGGGTAACGAGACGGTGCCCTCCCCGTTGGCGTCCAGCTCTACCGGCTGCGCCTGCTGGGCGATAATGGTGACGTGGTTAACCGGCGGTTTGCCGCCGCGCTTGAGCTCATCGCCGTCGCCGCCAAAGCGCAGCGACGCCAGACGCCCCTGGCCTTCAATCACCTGGCCGTAGATGTCGTAGATGTCCGCGCCATAGCGCTTCTGGCCAAAGAACGCCTGCCACGGATCCGGGGTGACGTAATCGGTAATGTTGAGTACGCCGCTGTCCACCGCCGAAACCAGCACGTTAATTTTCTGCGGGGTCGTCCCCTCTTTCACGCTGGCTTTCACTTTCACCGTCAGCATCTGGTCAGGACGCATTTTGGGCGGATTTTCCAGGGCGATGCTCAGGCGACGGTTCTCATCGCCCATCGGCAGATGCAGTAAGCCCACAGCTCGTTTTGGCGTGGCCGATTTGGATTTATCGCCGGGGCGAACCACCAGCGTGGAGAGGTAAAGATCGTGACGTTTCCAGGCTTTATCTACCGGGATCGTCATATCCAGCCCTTCAGCCGGGACGTCGATCTCTTTCCACCACAGCGGCCCTTCGCTGGATTCGATCATCGCGTAGCCTTTACCTGCCGCCGGGGCGGCAATGTGCAGCTTGATGGTATCCCCTGGCTGATAGGCCGGTTTGTCCAGCTTCAGGGTGACGCGATCTGGCCGGGCCGCGCCGGAGCCGTCGCTGTTATCCTGCCAGCTGTAGCCCGCCCAGAAGCGCACGCTGCTCACCGCCTCATCCGGGGCTTTCACCTCCAGACGGTAGGAGCCCCACTCCACCGGGAAGCTCACTTTCCCCGTTTCGCCCGCGGCCAGATCCAGCGCCTGCTCGCCTTCGATCAGATCTTTTTGATCAAACTGCGACTGCCAGCCGTCACTTTCCGACCAGGTCCAGGCGTAGTCCCGACGTTCGCGGATCAGGCGAACCTGCAGACCAGAAACGGCTTTTTTCGCCCCGCTGGCATCAGCGTAGACAATATCGAATCCGGCCTGGCTGTTCTCCTCCACAATCGGCTGGTTGACGGTGGTATCGGTGCGGTAGTCATAGACCGCTTTGCTGGCGAACTGCGGACGGATGCCCGGCAGGGTGGCCGCTGGCCAGACGGCCTGTTCCGCCCGGCGGGTCACCGGACGTCCGCCGGACTCCAGCAGGCTGGCCTGCAAAATAACCTGCAGCGGGGAGTGCGTCTCTTTCCACTGGCTTTCGCTGGTCACCTGACCCTGCCCTTGTTCGTCCAGGGTCAGCTGCACTTCGTCGAGGCTGCGGCTCAGGTTCTCTTCGGCGATATCGCCAAACTGGAAGCCCGGCAGTGCGGCCACGGCGTCACGCAGCGGGCGTAAAAAGAGCTGTCCTTGCAGGCTGTTGCCGTTGGCGGGAGCGCCGTACAGGTAATACCCCGTCACGTCGAACGCGACATCATCCTGCGGCGCAACCGGCGCTTTTTGCCCGGTAAGATTCAGCGCCATGCGCTCTGGCATAAAATCTTCGACGTGGAAATCCCACATCCGCTGCTGGTTATCGCCGGTACTGGCGCGCACATGCCACATGCCGGTCTGCGCCCCGCTATCAAGGGGATAGTTAAAGCGATAGAGACCGTTTTCCGGCTGGCTGACCACGGTACGTGCCACCTGGCCGTCCGGGCGTAATACCTCCAGCTTCACCGGCTGGTCGGGCAGCGGTTTGCCGTCGCTGTCGCGCAGCAGGCCGTTGAGGATCAACGTTTCGCCCGGGCGATAGAGATCGCGCGGACCAAACATAAAGAACTGCTTGTTCAGGCCTGGCGCGCCGGAGATGGCAAACTCCGCCAGATCCAGCGCCGGAAGGGTGAGATCCAAAAGCGTGGTCTGCCCATCTTTACGGGCGAGAAGCAGCGCGGCCGCTTTATCTGTTTGCAACGTCGCGTGACCGTCGGCATCGCTCGACGCCTGGGCCAGCGTTTGCCCTTTATCGTTAAGCAGCAGCACCTCAATGCCCGACTGCGCCGCGCCGTTCTCCAGGCTCTGGGTAAAGATATCCAGTCGGTTATGGTAGCGGTGGGCGGAGAGACCAATATCGCTGAGGGTAAAGAGCGTGGCGGCGTTGCTGTAGTTATAGTGCCCGGCCTGATTCATCACCGCGATGTAGACCCCCGCCTGCTGTAGCGGCTTGATCTCCGCCAGCGGCAGCAGCAGTTTCTCGCGGGTATTGCGCGCCGGGTTAAGGTCGAAGCGGCCGGTATAGACCAGATCGGCCATCTTCAGCAGGTTGTCAGATTCCCAGTTGGTAAGCGAACTGCGGTACTCCCACTGGCTGACGAACGCGGCCAGGGACTCGGGTTTGACCCGGTAGAAATTCACATCGACGTTGTTTACGTTCAGCGCCATTACCGGCAACCCTTCTACCACCTTGCCCGGCAGCAGCGAGCCGCGGCTGGCGAAGCCCACGGTCGGCTCAATATCGCGGGTGGTGATGGTTTTTTCGATATCGCTGCCCAGCGTGGCTTTATTCAGCCCAAGCAGCGCGCCCTCGACGGTGACCACCAGATTCCGGTTTGGCTCCAGATGGCGCAGGCGCAGCTCCTTCAGGTTAGGCGCCAGCTCCCATGCCCCATCAACCTTGCCGCTTTTTTTGTCCACCACGTGCACGGTGCGGGCGAAATCCTGGGCGGGATCGAGGGGAACCGAGAAGGTCAGCACCAGGGCTGCCGCGCCGTCGAGCTGGAGCTCTGAAGCATCCAGCAGGGTCAGCGCCTTGCCCTGGCTCTGCGCTGCCAGTTTTTCCAGCGTGGCGCCGTCAGGCTTCGCCGGGACAGTCGGTTGTGTGGTGGATGCAGCCGCCGCAGCGGGCGCCTGGGGTTTGGGCTTATCGTCACTGTTGTCACAGCCGATAAGCGCCAGTGAAGTGAGCAGCGCTAATGAAAGTGCGGCGAAGCGAAACGGTTTCATCCTTTATCCCTGGCCTCTCGGGCCTGTTGGTCGTCGTCGGGGTAAGTATTATCCGCAAGTTTCATTAATACAAAAGCACTCAATCCAATTACGGACAGCACCTCGCAAAATAATTATCAGCATTAAAAATTCCGCTGCTACGGCGATCACAGCGCATAAGGTTACATGTAACCTTTAACGTCATTTGTTTTTAAAACAAGAAGATATATGGATAAACCGGCGTTCCCACTGCTAGTTTTACTCTCAGACGCACCTTGAGTGCGCGGTTCAATAAGAGAGAACATGATGAAACGAGCCGTGAACGCCCTACAAAATTTCGGAAAATCATTATACGGACCGGTACTTATCCTGCCGATTGTCGGTCTGTTTATTGCCTTTGGAAACGTGCTGGGTAACGGTGGTCTTGCCGGCTATCTGCCATTCCTCGGCCATCCACTGATCCAGAGTATTGGCCAGCTGATCGCCAAATCCGCCGTCTCGGTGCTGGTTAACCTCGCGCTGGTGTTCGCCGTGGGGATTCCCATTGGTCTGGCAACACGTGACAAAGGTTACGCGGCGCTGATTGGTCTGATGACCTTTGTGGTGTTTATCAACGCCATGAACGTCACGCTGCAACTGCAGGGCGCGCTGGCCCCTGCGGAGCAGATGAAAGCCGCCGGACAGAGCATGGTGCTGGGGGTACAGGTGCTGGAGATGGGCGTGTTCGCCGGGATCCTCACCGGGGCGCTGTCGGGCTACCTGTATAACAAATACTCCGGGGTGCAGTTTAACGGCGCCATGGCAATCTACTCCGGCCACTGCTTTGTCGCCATTATTATGCTGCCGGTCTCAATGCTGCTGGGGGTGGTGATGAGCGAGCTGTGGCCGTTTGCCCAGCACGGGATCAGCACGATGGCCTTAGCAATAAAAGGTTCCGGACCGTTTGGGGTGGCGATTTACGGCTTCCTTGAGCGCATCCTGGTGCCGACCGGCCTGCACCATCTGGTTTATACCCCCTTCCTCTATACCGAACTGGGCGGTACCCAGGAGGTCTGCGGCGCTACCTACCAGGGCGCGCGTAATATCTACTTCGCCGAGATGGCCTGCCCGGATGTGAAGCAGCTCAGCAGCACCGTGGTCTGGGATGCTCGCGGTATCAGCAAGATGTTTGGCCTGCCTGCCGCCGCGCTGGCGATGTATGTCACCGCGAAACCGGAGCGTAAAGCCGCGGCGAAAGCGATTCTGATCCCGGCGGCGCTCACCTCGTTGCTGGTGGGCGTGACCGAACCCATTGAGTTCTCCTTCCTGTTTGTCGCCCCGCTGCTGTTTGTGGTGCATGCGGTGCTGACCGGGATTGGCATGATGCTCTTCTCCCTGTTCGGCGTTCACGCCATCGGCGCCAATGGCATCATCGATTTTATTCTCTATAACCTGCCGCTGGGCACGGAGAAGTCTAACTGGCCGATGTACATCGTGGTCGGGCTGATCATGTTCACCGTCTACTTCGTTGTCTTCCGCTTCCTGATCCTGCATTTCCGCATGAAAACGCCGGGACGCGAGGAGGAAGATCAGGAGACCCGTCTGTACAGCAAGCAGGAGTATCAGGCGAAGGGCAGCAATAATGGCCTGGGCGAGGCGATTGTGGTCGGCCTCGGCGGACGTGAAAACATCGAGGTAGTGGACAACTGCTACACCCGCCTGCGCGTCACGGTGAAAGATGTCGCCGTCATCGACGAGCCGCGGCTCAAGGCGACGGGCGCGAAAGGCATTATCAAACAAGGTAACAACGTTCAGGTGGTCTACGGGCTGCATGTCAAAAAAATGCGAGAAGCGGTCGAGACGGTTCTCTGAAGGAGATAAACATGATTACACCCCCATTCATTCTCTCTATCGCCGGTGGTGGCAGCACCTATACGCCAGGAATTGTGAAAAGCCTGATGGTGCAGCTGGACAAATTCCCGCTGGCGGAAATTCGCCTCTACGACATCGACGCCGCGCGGCAGGATACCATCGCGCCGGTGGTGGAGAAGGTGATTCGCGATCACAGTCAGAGCATCAAATTCACCGTCACCAGCGACCCGGAAGTGGCCTTCAGCGGTGCCCATTTCATCTTCGCCCAGATGCGCGTGGGTCAGTACAAAATGCGCGAGCAGGATGAGAAGATCCCGCTGCGTCACGGCGTGGTTGGCCAGGAGACCTGCGGCCCGGGCGGGCTGGCGTATGGCTTACGCACGATCCTGCCGATGGTTGAACTGATCGACATGGTCGAGCGCTATGCGCATGAAAAAGCGTGGATCGTTAACTACTCCAACCCGGCGGCCATCGTCGCAGAGGGTGTGCGCCGCCTGCGACCTGACGCCCGGGTGCTGAACATCTGCGATATGCCGGTCGCGGCGATGCGCAATATGGGGGCCATTCTGGGCGTGGATCGTCACAAGCTGGAGGTGGATTACTTCGGTCTGAACCACTTCGGCTGGTTTACCCGCGTGCTGGTGGATGGCGAGGACAAACTGCCGGAGCTGCGCCGCCATGTCGCCAGATTTGGCCTGCTGACGGAAGATGCGGCTAAAACCGACCCGCAGCACTCCGATCCATCCTGGGTGAAAACCTGGCGCAACATCAAGCCGATCATGGATAACTTCCCGGAGTATCTGCCGAACCCCTATCTGCAGTACTACCTGATGCCAAACCAGATCGTGGAGCACCAGAACCCGGACTATACCCGCGCCAACGAAGTGATGAACGGTCGCGAGAAAAAGCTGTTTGCGGCTGCGGAAGAGTATAAACAGACCGGGATCCTGCCGGATGCGTTCCACGTGGGGGTACACGGCGAGTTTATCGTGGATGTGGCCCGCTCGCTGGCGTTCAACCTGCGTCAGCGCCATCTGGTGATGGTAGAAAACCGCGGGGCGATTACTAATCTGCCGTATGACGCCATGGTTGAAGTGCCGGCCTATATCACAAGCGAAGGGCCAGAGCCGATCCGCATCGGCCAGGTGCCGCTGTTCCACCAGACCCTGCTGCAACAACAGCTGGCCTCGGAGCAGCTGCTGGTAGAGGCCACCATCGAAGGCAGCTACGAGAAAGCGTTGCAGGCGTTCACCCTGAACCGCACCGTGCCAACCATGGAGCATGCCAAAGCCATTCTGGACGAGATGATCGAAGCTAACCGTGAATACTGGCCTGCATTGCAGAAAGCGTGGCAGGACGGAGAAGCGGTGAAAAAATAAGGGCTTGCTCGCGAGTTGAACGTGGTTCCCTTGTCGGTGTCAGAAAAAACACCGACAATCCATTATTGGATTCATTTATGGAGGCAACCATGTCCACCTCATATTTTGTCGCAGCCGACTGGCTGATTGAGCACAGTGACGATCCTGAAGTCCAGATCCTCGACGCGCGCATGGCGCCGCCGGGGCAGGAGCATCGTGACGTTCCCGCGGAATACCGCGCCGGGCATCTGCCGGGGGCGGTATTTTTTGATATTGAAGCCCTCTCCGATCACACCTCTCCCCTGCCGCACATGATGCCGCGCCCGGAAGCGTTTGCGGTCGCCATGCGCGAGCTGGGCGTCAGCCACGATAAGCATCTGGTGATTTATGATGAAGGGAATCTCTTCTCCGCACCACGGGCGTGGTGGATGCTGAAAACCTTCGGCGTGGAAAAAGTGTCGATTCTGGCGGGCGGGCTTGCGGGCTGGCAGCGGGCGGAGCTCCCGCTCCAGCAGGGCGATGTTTCCCTGCCGGACAGCGATTTTGAAGCCACCTTCGACGCCGGGGCGATCAAGCGCGTCACCGACGTGCTGCTGGCGAGCCACGAACAGACCGTACAGATTGTCGATGCCCGCCCTGCCCCGCGCTTTAACGCCGAGGCCGACGAGCCGCGCCCTGGCCTTAAGCGCGGCCATATCCCAGGCGCACGTAACGTGCCCTGGGGCGATCTGGTGTTTGAAGGCGAGCTGAAAACCACCGATGAGCTGCGTGAGATTTTTGCCCGTCAGGGTGTGGATCTGCATCAGCCCATCGTCACCAGCTGCGGCTCGGGCGTCACCGCCTGTGTGGTGATCCTGGCGCTGGCTACCCTCGGCAAAACCGACGTGACGCTCTACGACGGGGCGTGGAGTGAATGGGGTGCCCGGGACGATCTGCCGGTTGAACCGGCGCAGTAATGGATAACCGCCTGGCGACATTGTTATCGCGCGGGGAGACCCTGACCCGCGCGGAATATCGCGTGCTGGCCCATCTGACCGGGCATCCACTGCTGGTGGGTCAGATCACGGTGCGGGAGCTGGCGCAGGCGACCTTTGTCTCTACCGCCACCATTATGCGCCTCTGCCGCAAGCTGGGGTTTAGCGGCTTTAGCGAGTTCATCTGGCACTGCAAGCAGCTATTGAGCGACACGCCGCACATTGCCGCCGAAAGCCGTCAGCCTGCGGAGTTGCCCGCGCTGTTCAATCAGTTTATCGCCAACTATCAGCAGACCTTTCAGTGGGCGACGGCGCAAAAGCGCCACTATTTTGCCGAACTGCTGCGGGAAAAAGAGAGCTTCTTTCTCTACGGGGCGGGCTTTTCCTATCTTTTTGCCGAGTACCTGACCAAAAAATTGCAGGTGCTGGGCAAGACGGCCTTTATCTCCGGCCCGGGCGACAGCCGTAATATCTTTCTCAGCAACGCCTCGCGCTATCAGGTCTTCATCGCAGTCTCGCGCAGCGGGGAAACGGAACAGGTTCTGGATAAGGCGCGCATTGCGCAAAACGTGGGGATGACGGTGGTGGCTTTTACCCGCGCGTCGGCGAATAGCCTGGCGGGGATGGCGGATCTGCATTTTGCTTTGTACGACGAAGCGGTGCATTTCGCCGCCGAAGCCGCAGGGGTGACCTCGTTTGAGTCGAACCTGGTGCTGCTGATGGATTTACTGCTGCTGGAAGCAACGGGGTGAGTGCCACCCCGTAAGATTCAGATAATGCGGTTGTTTTTGAAATCGCGCAGGAAGCCACCCCAGCGGCGCTCATAGAACGGCGTGATGTGCTCGGTGATAAAGTGGCTGATGCCCTTCTCCCCCGCCACTACCCGGCAGATATCGATCGGCTCGTCGCCCGGCAGGGTGTCGGTCGCCACGCTGCCCGCGGCCTGAATGATGTCGTCGATCTCGCCATCCGCCTCGATACCAATCAGCAGTACCGGCTGTTCGTCAGCCTGCTCTTTGATGGAGCAGAGAAACGCGCGCTTAACCGGCTTGAGGGTCTGGAAAAGGGTGGTCAGGGAGTCGATCATCTGCGCCGGTGGCTCGGCCACTTCCGACAGCAGCAGCGACTCGCCGCCCTCCAGCACCTCCTGGGTGCTAAGCGGGTTGCCCTCTTCGCCAATCAGATGGCTGATTTCACGCGGGGTGAACTCTTTCCCGGTCGGCAGTTTGGCATTCAGAAACAGGGTTTCGCCCAGCGTCATCTCAAACAGGGTGCGCACCGGCATCACCACGAACGCCTGCTCATCTTCAACGGCTTGTTGTAAGGCCTCAAGGGAGGAGAAGAACGGGATCACCGAGGTGCCGTCGTCTTTTTCCCAGTGCAGCAGATCCAGGGCGCTGTCCTCAACAACCTGCTCGCCTTCCGCCGCCGTACCGGGCACCCAGACGGTGGACTCCAGCAGCGCGCGGAAGAATGCCGGACGATGGGCGGGCTCGGTGGCCGCTTTCTCCAGCAGGGTTTCTAATTCGTTTTTGGTTTCTGACATAGTTTCACTACTTTAAAAAACGCCGGGTGGCGCTTTGCTTACCCGGCCTACAACACCCGTAGGCCCGTGCAAGCGCAGCGCCGCCGGGCAAGCTAATTACTCTGCCGTCAGCAGGTTCGCAATGGTACGCACGCCCAGACCGGTCGCACCCGCGGACCACTGTTCAACCGCCGCTTTACGGTAGGTCGCGGAGCAGTCGATGTGCAGCCAGCCTTCGCGATAGTTCTCGACAAAGTGCGACAGGAAACCGGCGGCGGTGCTTGCCCCTGCCGGATAGGCCGCGCTGGCGGTATTGTTCAGTTCGGCAAAGTTCGACGGCAGCTGGCTGCGGTGGAACTCGGCCAGCGGCAGACGCCAGAACGGCTCGTTCTCGGCGGCGGCGCTCGCCAGCAGGCGGTTTGCCAGCTTATCGTCGAAGCTGAACAGCGCATGGTAGTCGTTGCCCAGCGCGGTTTTCGCCGCCCCGGTCAGGGTCGCCATGTCGATAATCAGCTCTGGTTTTTGCGCCGAGGCATCGATCAGCCCATCCGCCAGCACCAGACGGCCTTCGGCGTCGGTGTTCATCACTTCAACGTTTTTGCCGTTGCGGTAGCGAATGATGTCGCCGAGCTTGAAGGCGTTACCGCTGACCATGTTGTCGGCGCAGCAGAGCCAGAGCTTCACGCGTTTGTTCAGGCCGCGGGTGATGGCAAAGGCCAGCGCACCGGTGATGGTCGCCGCGCCGCCCATGTCGGACTTCATGGAGTCCATGAACGCGCTCTGCTTCAGGCTATAGCCGCCGGTGTCAAAGGTAATGCCCTTCCCGACCAGGCAGGCGAATACCGGGGCCGCTTTATCGCCGGTTGGGTTGTAGTCCAGCGCCAGCAGCACCGGCGGGCGCTCAGAGCCGCGACCCACGGTGTGGATGCCCATATAGTTCTGCTCGCGCAGATCTTCGCCTTTGGTGATGCGGTAAGAGACGTTGTCGCCCGCCACCTTGCTCAGCAGATCGACAGCACGCTGCGCCAGCTGCTCCGGACCCAGCTCTTCCGCCGGGGCGTTGATGGTGTCGCGCACCCAGTCGATAATGGTCAGACGGCTTTCCAGCTCGCGCTTGCCGGCTTCGTCCAGATTAGCCCACTCAATTTTACGGCTGCCTTTTGGCCCTTTATAACCGGCCCAGAAGGCCCAGCTGCGATCGGTGTCCCAGCCTTCGCCGTCGAGTAACACATGTTTAATGCCCAGGCCGTCAATTTTACGCGCCGCGCGCTGGATCAGGCCTAAATCGTCGCTGCCGTTCAGGTGCAGGGTAATACCGTCGTTGTTGATGCTGTAAGTGGCTTTTTCACCCCAGCGCGCATCGGCAGGCTGAGTAGAGAGCGTAATCTTCATCGCTTCGGTCATTTTATTTTTCCTTATTAGCAACAAGCAAACGGGCCGCCTGAAGGCAGCCCGTTACGTTTTATTCTGCTTCGTCCAGCCAGACTAACAGAATCGCCTCCAGAATTTTTTCATTGGATGCGTTGGGATCGTCGTCAAACTCTTCCAGATCGCAAATCCACTGATGCATATCGGTGAAGCGTACGGTCTTCGGATCGAGATCCGGGTTGGCGTCGTACAGCGCCTCGCCGATTTCACGGCTGTCTGTCCACTTCAGTCCCATATTAATGCTCGCGTGCGTGGTTAAGCGTATAACGCGGAAGTTCGACCACCAGATCTTCATCGGTGACGCGCGCCTGACAGCTCAGACGGCTTTCCGGCTCCAGACCCCATGCTTTATCCAGCATGTCGTCTTCATCTTCTGTGCTCTCCGCAAGAGAGTCAAACCCCTCGCGGACGATGCAGTGGCAGGTTGTGCAGGCACAGGATTTTTCACAGGCGTGTTCCACTTCAATACCGTTACGCAGGGCAACGTTAAGGATGGTTTCGCCGGTCTCAGCTTCCAGAACTGCGCCATCCGGACAGAGGTCCGCATGTGGCAGAAAAACAATCTTTGGCATATTAAACCTCGTCCACGGAGTGGCCTTTCAGCGCGGTACGGACAGACTGGTCCATACGACGAGCGGCAAACTCCTGGGTTTGTTTATCAACGTTTTTAATCGCTTGTTCTATGGCGTCAGCATCATTGCCTTCGGCCACCGCAATCAACTGTGCGACGGCATCGTCAATGGCCTGACGTTCAGCGGCGCTTAGCAGCGCGGCATCAGCAGTGAGTGCGCTGTTCAGGCTTTCCAGCACGCGTGCGGCTTCGACTTTCTGTTCGGCCAGCATACGCGCCTTCACATCCTGCTCAGCAAAACTCATTGAGTCCTGAATCATGGTGGCGATCTCATTATCGGTCAGACCGTAGGACGGTTTCACCTGAATGGAGGATTCGACACCGGTCGATTTTTCCATCGCCGTGACGCTCAGCAGGCCGTCCGCATCCACCTGGAAGGTCACGCGGATGTGCGCCCCGCCTGCAGGCAGCGCCGGAATGCCGCGCAGGGCGAAACGCGCCAGCGAACGGCAGTCCTGAACCAGCTCGCGCTCACCCTGCAGCACGTGGATCGACATTGCAGTCTGGCCATCCTTAAAGGTGGTGAACTCCTGCGCGCGGGCCACCGGAATGGTGGTGTTACGCGGGATCACTTTCTCCACCAGGCCGCCCATGGTTTCTAACCCGAGGGAGAGCGGGATGACATCCAGCAGCAGCATTTCGCTGTCCGGCTTGTTGCCGACCAGAATATCGGCCTGGATAGCGGCGCCGATAGCGACCACTTTATCCGGATCGATAGAGGTTAATGGCGTGCGGCCAAAGAACTCGCCCACGCGCTCACGCACCAGCGGCACACGGGTTGAACCGCCGACCATCACCACCTCCAGCACCTCTTCGGCTTCCACGCCCGCATCTTTCAGCGCGCGGCGGCAGGCCAGCAGGGTGCGTTTCACCAGCGGGGCAATCAGTTCATTGAACTGCTCGCGGCTGATGTCGCCTTTCCAGCCCGCCACCTCAACGGTCACGGAGGAGGCATCGCTGAGGGCGATTTTGGCGGCAATGGCCGCATCCAGCAGCTCGCGCTGGACGCGCAGGTCGCTGCGATCGGCAATCCCCGCCTGCTCGCGGATGTGATCCGCCAGCAGATGGTCGAAGTCGTCACCGCCGAGGGCAGAGTCGCCGCCGGTCGCCAGCACTTCAAACACCCCGCGGCTCAGGCGCAGGATGGAGATATCAAAAGTCCCGCCGCCGAGATCGAATACTGCGATCACCCCTTCCTGGCCGGAGTCGAGACCATAGGCAATGGCGGCCGCGGTCGGCTCGTTGAGCAGACGCAGCACATGCAGGCCCGCCAGACGCGCGGCATCTTTGGTGCCCTGACGCTGGGCGTCATCGAAATAGGCCGGCACGGTGATCACCACGCCATCCAGCTCGCCTGAAAGGGTCGCGGTGGCGCGGGCGGCCAGCGCCTTGAGGATATCGGCAGAGACGCGGATCGGGTTCATTAACCCTGCGGCAGTGGCGATCATCGGCAGGCCATTTTCACTTGCCTGCAGCTGATACGGTAGATGGGGATAACGGTTCTGGATATCCGCCAGCGAGCGGCCCATCATGCGTTTTACCGAGCTGATGGTGTTGGCAGGATCCTGCGCGGCATTGGCGCGGGCATCGAAGCCCACGCTGTGGCCCTGAGGCTGATAGTGGACCACAGAAGGCAACAGATGTTGACCCTGCGCATCCGCCAGCGTCTCAGCCTGGCCGCTGCGCACGGTCGCCACCAGCGAGTTTGTGGTGCCTAAGTCGATGCCCACCGCCAGACGACGCTGGTGCGGTGCGGCACTTAAACCAGGCTCACTAATTTGTAATAAGGCCATAATCGCTTCCGAAATTAAAAATCGAGCAGCTTTTCTTCGAGTTGTTCAGCACTGCTTCGCAGTTTATCGAGAAAACGCAGCTTGCGAACGCTGTCCGCTGCCACATCCCACGTCTCGTTATTCAATTGGTTAACCATCTGCTGATGGCGGGTATCGAACATCCCTTTTACGCGCTTGATAAAGCGCTCCAGACGGGCTTCGTCTTTGGCCTGTTCAATCTCATCCAGCTCTTCACGCAGCTCCAGCTGTTCCATCAGGAACGCGGTGTCGCGGACGGTGTGTTGCTCACTGGAGAGATCAAACCCGTGGCGCGAAAGCAGATATTCTGCCCGGCTCAGCGGATTGCGCAGGGTTTGCCACGCCTGATTGATGGTCGCAGAGTGCTGCACCGCCGCCAGTTGTTCCGCCTGCGTGCCGCTGGCGAATTTATCCGGGTGATACTGACGTTGCAGATCCTGGAAACGGGCCGCCAGCGCCTGAGTATCAATTTCATACCCGGCTGGTAACCCAAAGAGGGTGAAGTAATCCATAACAATCTCAGGGTTAGCTGATTAAAGCAAACCCCACACACAGCCTGGCTGCGGTGGGGTTAACAGGTGATGCGCAATTATACGTGGAAGCTTTCGCCGCAGCCGCACTCGTCTTTCACGTTCGGGTTGGTGAACTTAAACCCTTCGTTAAGACCTTCTTTAACAAAGTCCAGCTGAGTGCCGTTCAGGAACTGCAGGCTTTTACCATCGACCACCACCTTCACGCCTTTGTCTTCGAACACGGTGTCTTCCGCCGCAGGTTCGTCAACAAATTCCAGTACATACGCCATACCGGAACAACCGGAGGTGCGTACACCCAGTCGGAGGCCAAAGCCTTTGCCACGGTTTGCCAGGAAGGCGCTTACTCGCGCGGCAGCGCTGTCGCTAAGGGTAATCGACATAACAACCTCAACTAATTATTTTGCTTCACGTTTGCTTTTGTAATCCGCAATTGCGGCTTTGATCGCATCTTCCGCCAGGATAGAGCAGTGAATTTTCACCGGCGGCAGTTCGAGTTCGTCAGCAATATCGGTATTTTTAATCGCCTGCGCTTCGTCCAGAGACTTGCCTTTCACCCACTCGGTAACCAGGGAGCTCGACGCGATTGCGGAACCGCAACCGTAGGTCTTGAAGCGCGCGTCTTCAATGATACCTTCATTGTTGACTTTAATCTGCAACTTCATCACGTCGCCACACGCTGGTGCACCCACCATGCCGCTGCCCACGCTGTCGTCGCTGTTGTCGAAGGAGCCCACGTTACGTGGATTCTCGTAATGATCGATAACTTTTTCGCTGTATGCCATGCTGAATTCTCCTTACAAACCGATTAGTGATGTGACCATTCAATGCTGTTCAGATCCACGCCTTCTTTGTACATTTCCCACAGTGGAGAAAGATCACGCAGACGGCCAATGGAGTTGCGAACCAGTTGGATGGTGTAGTCAATCTCTTCATCGGTAGTAAAACGACCTAAAGAGAAGCGGATAGAGCTGTGTGCCAGTTCGTCGGTCATGCCCAGCGCACGCAGTACGTAGGACGGCTCCAGGCTTGCGGAAGTACACGCAGAACCGGAAGAGACGGCCAGGTCTTTCAGCGCCATGATCAGCGACTCGCCTTCAACATAGTTGAAGCTGACGTTGAGGATATTTGGTGCGCCCTGCTCGAGATCGCCGTTCAGGTAGACCTCTTCCATATCCTTCACGCCTTCCCACAGACGGTTGCGCAGCGTACGCAGGCGCGCCATCTCGGTTTCCATCTCTTCTTTGGCGATACGGTAAGCTTCACCCATGCCCACGATCTGGTGAACAGGCAGCGTACCGGAACGCATGCCGCGCTCGTGACCACCGCCGTGCATCTGGGATTCGATGCGGATACGTGGCTTACGACGCACGTACAGCGCGCCGATACCTTTCGGGCCGTAGATTTTATGGCCGGAGAAGGACATCAGGTCCACTTTCAGCTGGCTCAGATCGATAGGCAGTTTGCCCACGCTCTGGGTCGCATCCACGTGATAGATAATGCCGCGCGCACGGCACAGCTCGCCGATTGTCGCGATATCCTGCACCACGCCGATTTCGTTGTTAACGTGCATGATGGAGACCAGAATGGTGTCGTCACGCATTGCCGCTTCGAGCTCTTTCAGGTCGATGATACCGTTGCGCTGCGGGGCGAGGTAGGTTACTTCAAATCCTTCACGCTCCAGCTGACGGCAGGTATCCAGCACGGCTTTGTGTTCAGTTTTGCTGGTGATGATGTGCTTGCCTTTTTTCTGGTAGAAATTAGCGGCACCTTTAATCGCCAGGTTATCGGATTCGGTTGCGCCAGAGGTGAAAACAATTTCACGCGGGTCGGCACCAACCAGCTCGGCAATCTGGTTACGGGCGATATCTACCGCCTCTTCAGCATGCCAGCCAAAACGGTGTGAACGGGAAGCTGGGTTACCAAAGTTTCCGTCCAGGGTCAGACACTGCATCATTTTCTCGGCAACACGCGGGTCCACCGGCGTGGTTGCGGAGTAGTCGAGATAAATCGGTAATTTCATTGCTCTATAAACTCCGTACATCGCTTCAATGCAAGGAATCAGGCAACCGGCTGGATGTACGACCGAGTACACGGGGCGTTACGCCCCGGCCTGATTCTGAAATACTTATCTTTTTATTACGCGCGTAATTTGACGTCGATAGCGTCCTGCGCGCGGGTATTACGATGGGAATCGTGGCTGTGCTGACGGCCTGATACATCCAGAACTTCCTGGTTATTTACCAGCTCACCGAGGGTGATATTGTTCAGGAAACCGGTCAGACGGTCGCTCAGATCGCGCCACAGCGCGTGCGTCAGGCATTTGTCGCCGCCCTGACAGCCGCCTTTACCCTGGCAACGGGTCGCGTCGACGGATTCGTCAACTGCGCTAATCACTTCACCAACCGCAATACTGCCCGCGTCTTTACCTAACAGATAACCACCGCCAGGACCGCGAACGCTGGAAACCAGGCCATTTTTACGCAGTCGGGAAAAAAGCTGTTCCAGATAAGAGAGGGAGATTCCCTGACGTTCAGAAATATCAGCCAATGGAACCGGGCCCGCTTCGGAGTTGAGCGCAACGTCCAGCATCGCGGTCACGGCATAACGCCCTTTAGATGTCAGTCTCATGTCTTACTTAACCTCAAACTCGCCCCTGCCCGGGGTTTTTTATTGTAAAGTGGGGGTATTGCATAGCAGGGCCAAGTCTGACATTCCTGACTAAAATGGTCAACTATTTACTTGACTGATTTAGTCAGGTATTTAACCTTCTGTGCGTTCATCTGTTTTTGCCCGGCGGCGCTTCGCTTGCACGGGCCTACGGGTTTCGTAGGCCGGGTAAGCGCAGCGCCACCCGGCGCCACACCGCACTACTCTTTATTCTTCTGCTCAATCGACGCCAGAATACCGCGCAGGATGTTCAGCTCCTGGCTCTCCGGACGGGCGCGAGTAAAGAGGCGGCGCAGACGGTTCATCACCTGACCCGGATGACCGGCGCGGATAAAGCCGGTGGCGAGCAGGGTCTGCTCCAGATGGCCGTAGAACCGCTCCAGATCGTCCACCAGCGGATAAGGCGTCTCTTCCTGCGCGGCGGGAACATCTTTTTCCTGGGTTGCCAGCCAGGCCATACGCACCTCATAGGCGATGACCTGCACGGCCATGGCCAGGTTCAGCGAGCTGTACTCCGGGTTGGCGGCAATGGCGACATGATAGTGACACTTCTGCAGCTCATCGTTGGTCAGCCCCACGCGCTCACGGCCAAACACCAGCGCCACCGGCGCATGCTGGCCTTCGCTGATGCTTTTCAGCCCGCATTCACGCGGGTCGAGCATCGGCCACGGCAGGGTGCGGGAACGCGCGCTGGTACCCACCACAAGGCTACAACCCGCTAAGGCTTCATCCAGGGTATCGACGATCTGGGCATTGCCTATCACGTCGCTGGCCCCTGCCGCGAGGGCAATGGCCTGGGAGTCGGGTTTGACCAGCGGGTTAACCAGCCAGAGATTGGTTAAGCCCATGGTTTTCATAGCGCGGGCTACGGAGCCCATGTTGCCGGTATGCGATGTTTCGACCAGCACGATTCGGATATTTTGCAGCATAATTTTTCTGAGTATGGAGAATATTCGATGATGTTATCATAAACGGAAGACATATTCCGATCCCGCTGCTATACTCTGCGCCGTTTTCGTTTCCCCGTTCTTTAACATCCAGTGAGAGTAACCGATGCAACATCCTATGTTGACCATCGCCGTGCGCGCAGCGCGCAAGGCGGGTAATGTAATTGCCAAACACTACGAAACACCCGATTCCGTAGAAACCAGCCAGAAAGGCAGCAATGACTTTGTGACCAACGTTGATAAAGCGGCAGAAGCTGTAATTATCGACACCATTCGCAAATCTTACCCGCAGCACACCATCATCACCGAAGAAAGCGGTGAGCATGAGGGCGAAGATCAGGATGTTCAATGGGTTATTGATCCACTGGATGGCACCACCAACTTCGTTAAACGTCTCCCACACTTCGCTGTTTCTATCGCTGTACGCATCAAAGGCCGTACCGAAGTGGCCGTGGTTTACGATCCAATGCGTAACGAACTCTTCACCGCCACCCGCGGTCAGGGCGCACAGCTGAACGGCTACCGTCTGCGCGGCACCAACGCTCGCGACCTCGACGGCACCATCCTGGCGACCGGCTTCCCGTTCAAAGCCAAACAGCACGCCCCTGCGTACATGAAAATTCTGGGCAAACTGTTCACCGAGTGCGCCGACTTCCGCCGTACCGGCTCCGCTGCGCTGGACCTGGCTTATGTTGCCGCTGGCCGCGTTGATGGTTACTTCGAGATTGGCCTCAAGCCGTGGGACTTCGCCGCTGGCGAACTGATCGCGCGTGAAGCGGGTGCGCTGGTGTGTGATTTCACCGGTGGCCACAACTACATGCTGTCTGGCAACATCGTTGCGGGTAACCCACGCGTGGTAAAAGCCATGCTGGCGAACATGCGTGACGAACTGAGCGAAGCGCTGAAGCGTTAATCTCAGCAGGCGGGTGAAGATCTTTCACCCGCCTCTTTTCCTGCCCTGCCCGCCCCAGACAATTAACGATTACTGCAGCCGTGACAGCAGTATACGAATGAAGGTATTGGTGACCATCGCCAGCACCGCCATGCCGTTAAACAGCGCAAAATACCGCCACCCTTTTTGACACCGCGCCTCCCCCAGCCACTGATGCAGCAGACAGGCGATACCGCCCGTCGCCAGTCTGGCTAACAGCACGCCAATCATGGTGGGGACGAATAGCAGCCATCCTGTCAGGATCAAATCATGCTCCCGCGCCCCCAGCAGTAGCCACACGATTTGTGAAGGCATATAGAAGCTCAGCGCGAAAATGAGCGGCAGCCGAATATTGCTCCGGGGACCTTCAGCGCTTTTCCGCCAGCACAAGGCATCGCGAACCAGCAACACACCCAGTACCAGCGTGGCGAAATAGCAGACGTAGTTGAACGCTGCGACAAAGCGCAGCAATACCTCGTGGGAGAGATTCTGCGTAAATCCGATGCGCCAGAAAACAATGACAAAAAAACCGCCCTGCAGGATCCAGCTGCGCACTATCCAGTCAAAGAATTGCCTGGCCGAAGGCTGGTTATGCAGCATCCAGGCGACGAGAGGTATTTTGCTGTAGCCGGGATGCAGAAAAGCCAGCACAAAACCGGCCACCAGCAGCTTGCCGTACATGGCGAGCGGAAGCGTGTCGATGCTGGTTTGCCCCATACCGATAAGAAAATAGAGGGTGGAATAGATGCGGGGGAGATCTTCAGGCCACCAGCTCGCCAGTTCGGGCCAGAAGCAGACGAGCGCCAGGCCGACAGCAGGCCGGACCCGGCGGCTAACCAGAGATTGCGTGTTGAAACAGTAGTATTATGATCGGTCATCGTGACTCCTTGTCATGACCCCAAAGCAAAGCTTGCAAACTAAAACATCCCTGTCGAAGCGACAATCATATCCCGCCATTTTGGGATTTTTGCCCGGCAGGGACGACTAAAACGGCCTCAGCCCTCTGCCCACCGGCACCGCGCTCAGCCACATGATGACCGCCGCCGCCAGCAACACCACACCGCCCGCTAATGCCAGCGTCGTCCATCCGACCTGTCGCCACAGCACCGGCGTTTTATTGCCGCTGAGCCTGACCGCCAGATGGCGAAAGCCGTGCACCAGCAGTGCCAGCGAAGAGATGGTTAACCCCGTTCCCGCCGCCATCGCCAGCGCCGAGGCCACACCCCAGCTGAATACGCCGATCACCTTACTGAACAGCAGCACCATAATGGCCCCGGAACAGGGCCGCATCCCCATCGACAGAATAATCATCAGCCGCGTCCGCCAGTCGTCCGCGCCCTGCATCTGCCCCGGCGTGGGCAGATGTTGATGGCCGCAGCCGCAGTTTGCGTCGTGGACGTGATGCGGGGTAAAGGCTTTGAAGGTCGGTTTGCGCAGCAAGGCGCGCAGTTTTTTCAGCGCCCGCCAGCAGAGCATAATCCCCAGCACGCCCACCAGGGCGTAGCTGCCCTTCTCCAGCCAGAAGCTACTCATGTGCAGATCCCGCGCCGGGAGCCGCAGCAGCATTAATACCCCCACCACCAGGGCGATCGCCACGCCCCCCTGTAATAAAGAGGAGGCCAGGGTTAAGCCGATGCTCGATTTCAGTTTTGAGGGGTGGGTCGCAAGCCAGGTGGTGATAACAATTTTGCCATGTCCCGGCCCCAGCGCGTGCAGCACGCCATAGAGGAAGCTGAAGATCAGCAGTGACCCGCCTGCTGCCGTCGGGTTATCGGCCACCGCTTTCAACAAACCGCTCATCTGCTGGTTGACCTCCCGCTGCCAGAGAATGCTCTGGCGCATCACCTGCGGCCACGCCTGCCATAACCACACGGCTCCCGCCGCCGCCACAACGAGGAACAGCGCCAGCGGCCAGAGATCCCACCCACGTCGCGCGCGCATTACTGACATTGTAAGGTCACCGTCTGGGCAAACTGTTTGCCGAGATTCATATCTTCCGGCGGGGCATCATCTTTATCCAGCGAGCTGGCAAAGTTGAGCGTCTCATCGCTGGGCTCCGGGGTATCGATAGTGAGGGCGCATTGACTTTTCAGGCCGTCAGGCAGCGTCACGTCACTATCCTCTGCATAGCTCATGTCGACGTAATAAGAGGGATCGAAGGTCGAGAAGGTGTACTTTTGTCCGGCCAGCGGCTGGGGCTCCGCCAGCGGCAGGATAAAGGTCAGCACCGCCTGGTGATCAATGCGGCTCATACCGTACTGAGTGGGGCGGTTAAGAAATTTCACCTTCTCCCCGTTATGCCAGAACTCGGTAAAGTAGTGCTGGCCGAGCACGTTGGCCATGACCTCCGCCGCCAGCTTTTTCCAGATTTCATCCCCGGGCTTTGCGTTCCCGGCATCATAAAGCAGATCGGCGGATGTTAGCTCGTCCATTACCCAGCGCATTTTCAGGCCGGTGACCTGCTCATCCTTCACCATGATTTGCGTTTTCAGGGTGATAAAGCTGTGAGGGTGCGCGACGGCGGAAAAAGACAAAACCGCCAAAAAAAGCGCAGTTGCGCTGCGTTTAACTATTTGCATCTCATCCTCACGTCAAAAATTCTGTGATGTTCACCCGCATTCCTGAAGGAAAGCCCGGCATCCCGTGCTATGGCGTACATCCTTTAGCTATTCTTATCAAACACACTCACTGGAACCCGACAGATGATGACGACTCTCGAAATGCCATCTGCACTTTCCAGTTCGCAGCGCCGCTGCCAGGTTCTGTTGATGCTCTATGTGCCAGGCTTTCGCGCCACTGTGCAAAGCATCGGGGAAATCAATGGTGTCGATGATGCCCTCTGCCGGCAGGATATCGACGAGATGCGCATGGAGATCCAGCGCTATCACCAGCTCGACATTGCGACACAGCATGATGGCTGCTACCTGCTGGAAGGTAGCCACCTTAATCAACGCTTATGCCTGCTGCACTGGTTGCGCCGGGCGTTACGCCTCTGCCCCCACTTCATCGCGCAGCAGTTTACCCCATCTCTGAAGATCGCGCTAAAGCAGCTCGGCATCGCCCGCACGTTATATGACGACACTAACCTGCAGGCGCTGGTCAATTTCTGTTCCCGCCGACTGCAACGGCAGTTTGAATGCCGCGATGCGCAGTTTTTACAGCTCTACCTGCAATACTGCCTGCTCCAGCACCATCTGGGCCAGACGCCGCAGTTTACAGTGGTTCAGCGTAACTGGACCCAGTCGCGTAACGAATATCTGATGGCGCAGGAGATTGTACGCCACTGGCAGCGCCGCGTGGTGCAGGTTCCCCACGCGGATGAACAGCTGTTTCTGGCTCTGCTGTTTATGATGTTGCGTACCCCCGATCCGCTGCGCGATGCGCACCAGGAAGATGAACGCCTGCGCCACGCCATTACCCGGATGATCGACCGCTTCCGGGAACAAACGGGGATGCATTTCAGTGACGAGCAGGGACTGACCGCTCAGCTCTATATCCACCTTGCCCAGGCGCTGGACCGCTCGCTGTTTGGCATTGGCATCGACAACAGCCTGCCGGAGGAGATCCACCGCCTCTATCCGCGCCTGATGCGTACCACCCGGGAGGTGCTGTTTGAGCTGGAGTCCGAATTCGGCCTGCGGTTCTCCGAGGAGGAGGCGAGCCTGGTGGCGGTGATCTTTGGCGCCTGGCTGATGCAGGAGACCGATCTGCATGAAAAGCAGGTGGTGTTGCTGACCGGTGAGGATAAAGCGTGCGAGGAGCTGATTGAACAGCAGCTCCGGGAACTGACCCTGCTGCCGCTGAACATTCGCTATGTGACGCTACAGTCTTTTCAGAAGGAGGGTGCCCCGCGCGAAGCGGCCCTGGTGGTCACACCTTACACCACCGCCCTGCCGCTGTTCTCGCCGCCGCTTATCCATGCCGTCGAGGCGTTGAATGCGCAGCAGCAGGAACATATTCGCGCCATGCTGGAAACTTAGCGCACTGCCACGCGCGGACGCAGCAGAACCGCGGGCAGCGCCACCAGCGCCATCACCCAGAAGACCCCGTGACCCAGATGCTGGTAAAGGAAACCGGCAAACACGGTCATGATGGCAATACTGCCCCCCATCGCCACGGCGGAGTAGACCGCCTGCAGGCGGATCACGTCGCTGCCTTCGCGCGCCGCGATATAGCGCATCGCCGCCAGGTGGCACACCGTAAAGGTGCCGCAGTGCAGGATCTGCGCCACAATCAGCCACGGCAGCTCCGTGGTCCAGCCCATCAGACCCCAGCGTACAATCCCGCAGAGGGCCGATAACAGCAGCAGGTCCCGGGCGCTGAAGCGGCGAAACAGCCTGTTGCTGAGAGCAAAGATAATCACTTCCGCTACCACGCCCAGCGACCAGAGATAGCCGACAGCGGAGGCTGAATACCCGGCTCCCTGCCAGTAGATAGCGCTGAAGCCATAGTAGGCGGCATGCGCCCCCTGCAGCAGACAGACGCAGGCCAGAAAACGCCAGCTCTGGGCGACAAGCGATCGCCAGGCGGGCCAGCCTGCGCTCTCCTGCTGACGGCTCTCCCCCTGCGGCATGACTGAAGGACGCAACAGCATACCGAGCAGCATCGACAGGATCCCCACGCTCAGCAGCGCCAGAATCGCGCGATAGTCGTAAAGGCTCACCAGTTTGCCCACCAGCGCCGAGCCAATCACAAAGGCAATCGAGCCCCACAGCCGCACCCGGCCATAGTCCATGGTGATCTGCTTTTGCCAGGTATTGGCGAGCGCGTCGGTCAGCGGAACCAGCGGCGAGAAGAAGAGGTTAAAGCCCACCATCACCACCATCAGCCAGGCAAACTGCTGGCTGACCCAGAAACCGGCCATAAACACCAGGGTGAGCAGCGCCAGCACGCGTACGGCTTTGATTAACAGGGAGGGATCGCTGACGCGCGGCGCAATAAGCAGGCTACCGAGAAAACGTGCCACCAGGCCCGAGCCCAGCAGAAGGCCAATCATCTCCGGCGTAAGGCCAATTCCCTTGAGCCAGACGCTCCAGAAAGGCAGAAAAATACCGTAGCTAAAAAAGTAGGTGAAGTAGCTGAGCGCCAGCCAGCGTGTGGAATGCAAAACCATGAATCCCTCCCGTTTTGGAGGCGATAGTCTGGCGGCAAAAACGGGCTGGCGCAAGGGAGTATTAACAGCGGTTTAACAGTTTCGGCGAGCCTTTTCGACGGCGATTTCCATCGCAAAACGACTGCTCTCTCCCTGGGCTAACGCCACCAGGCCAGGCTGCCCGGCCATATGGTGGGCATTGACCGGATGGCTCTGGGGCTCAAGGCATAAGAACGATTGACCCGACATTCTGAACAGCATCAACCACGGAGTTTGCGCTGTAATTGTGATATTCATCACACCATGATCCAGGGTCGCCACGCCGTTCCAGCCGGAATAGCCGACGTTCAGCCAGCGATCGCCGCCATGGCGTGACGTGCTGAAATCGACATCCGCCGGGATATTGCTCTGCCAGGCTTGCGGTAAATGGTGTGCACCTTCCGGCCAGTAGCCGCTGGCGGAGAAGCGCAGGCGGCTTTGCGCATCAAAACAGAACCACGGGTGAAAGCCCAGGCCGTACAGCATCGGCGCCTGACCAAGATGGGTGAGCGTCAGCTCCGCCCGCAGAACGTTCCCGCGCAGCTGGTAGCGCAGCCCGGCCTGATAATCAAAACCGCACTGATGCTGGCTGCGCAAGGTGAGGACGCACGCCGTGTCGGAATGCGAAGCTATCTGCCAGCGCGACTGCCAGCCATCACCGTGCAGGAAGAAGCGCTCATCAACCGGACTTTGCGGCAACACCACCTCCCGCCCCTGAAACCAGAAGCGATTCCCCGCCACCCGGTTTGCCAGCGGCACCATCGGAAACAGCGCGCTGTCGCCGCCGTCCCATAACACCGGCTGCCCGCAGGTCAGGGAAAAGAGTTCCTGTAACCCGCCGCCCTGCGGGTTGACGCGCATCCGGAGATGCGCGTTTTCAATCAACAGCGTTTCCATTAGTGCACGCGCTCAGCATGATTTGCGGAGGCAACCTTGCCGTGCTGTTTTTCCAGCTGTGCCTCCAGCGCCTCCAGCGTCACGCCTTTGGTCTCCGGCACTTTACGCAGAATGTAGAGATAGCCCGCCGCGCAGATCACCCCGTAGAGCAGGAAGCTCCCCGCCGCACCCAGACCGGCATTGAGCAGCGGGAAGGTGTAGGTTAACAGGAAGCAGGCGATCCACAGCGCCAGCGTGCCCACGGACATCGCCAGGCCGCGCACGCGGTTGGGGAAGATCTCCGACAGCAGCACCCAGGTGACCGGCGCCAGCGTCACGGCGTAGATGGCAATCGCCGCCAGCACCAGCAGCAGCACCGGCCAGCCCATGATGTTCATAGCGTAGGCGCTGGCAATCAGCACGTAGATAATGGTCAAGCCTGAGGCGCCGAGCAGCATCAGCTTGCGGCGGCCAATCTTATCCACCAGCGGCAGCGCGGCGAGGGTAAAGACCAGATTAATGATGCCGGTCTCCACGATCGATTTCAGGGTGTCGTTGATATCAAACCCGGCGGAGGCGAAGATCTCCTGGGCATAGTTGAAGATCACATTGATCCCGCACCACTGCTGGAACATCGCCAGCACGATGCCGATGATGACAATCGGTTTGACCTGCGGTTGCAGGAGCGTGGAGAACGCCACCTTCTGGGTGTCTTTCTCCAGGGTGTGGGCGATCTCTTTTAAGGTCTGACTGGCGTACGCCGGGGTGCCAATACGCTCCAGCATGGCGCGCGCACGCTCTGGCTTGCCCGCCTTCATCAACCAGCGCGGCGATTCCGGGACAAAGAACATCAACACCAGAAACGCCAGGGCGGGAACCAGCTCAGCGCCAAACATCCAGCGCCAGCCGGTCTGCCCGTTCCAGGTCTGAATGATGGCCTCCTGAGTGGCGCCTGCCGCTACCGGCTCGGCAATCATCAGGTTAATCAGCTGTGCGGCCAGCACGCCCACCACGATGGTCAGCTGGTTAATGGCTACGAAGCGACCGCGCTTTTCCGCCGGGCTGACCTCCGCGATGTAGAGCGGACTCAGGGCGGAGGCCAGGCCGATACCGAGGCCGCCGACGATGCGCCAGACCACAAACATATCAAAACTGCCCGCCACCGCCGTGCCCCACGCCGAGGCGCTGAACAGCACCGCCGAGAGGATAAGCGGACGCTTGCGGCCAAATTTATCGGCACACCAGCCGGAGATCAGCGCCCCGAAGATACAGCCCACCAGGGCGGAACTCATCGCCCAGCCGGACTGTGCCGGGTCGGTAATGGAGAACCAGGCTTCATAGAAGGGCTTGGCCCCGCCAATCACCACCCAGTCGTAGCCAAACAGGAGTCCGCCGCAGGCGGCGACCAGACAGATAGTCCAGACGTAGCCCATTTTCAGTTGTGTCTGCGCGCTATTATTCATGTTGATTCCTCTTTAAGGGAAACGCAGGGTACAGAGGGTTAACAGGTGGGTTTCCCCACCTGCGAGGTCAGTTAATGGAAAATGCCCGTGGCCTGCGCATGCTGAAACAGATGCGCTTTGTCATGGGCCGGGTTCAGCGCCAGTAAGTTCCCCAACAGGCGTTTGCAGGCCGCGAGCTCGCCCAGCCCTGCATAGCCCAGCGCCTCAATGAACAGGCAATGCTGCTGGTGCTGATGACCCGCTGGCGTATCCAGTACCACCAGATCCGGGAGCGAAACTGCAAAGAAATCCGCTTCGGGCAGGTCGTCGCGATGGGCCTGCACCCACGCCAGGAATCCCTGGAAGTGGCGCTCCGCCGCGGCGGGATCGCCCAACTGGCGCAGCGCCATTCCCTGCCAGAACAGATAGTCCGCTGGCTGATCGTTGTAGTAGCGTCCGGCATCGAGAGTGGAGCCGCCCTGTGCCGCCCGGGCAAAACAGCGTTGCGCGTCGGCATGTACGCCACTTTGCGCATGGCAGAACCCCAGCAGATACCAGATATCGTTATCGGTTTGCCCCGGCAGACGCCCCTCCCCCAGATTGTGCGGATAGTGCAATGCCGCCTGCAGCAGAGCCATCGCCTCCTGGAATTCCCCGCGGCTTATGTGCTGCAGGGCACGATGCTGCTGGTTCAGCAGATACTGCCCGGTCACTTTGCCTTCCCCCCCTTCCCACGGATGGAACTGCCGCTCCTGAAGTACCTGCGCCGCAGCATCGTAGCGCCCGGAACCGTTCCACAGACTCAGGAGTTCTGCGGTGAGGTCATCGCGCTTCAGCGCCACGCGCTCCCGCTCGGTGAGCATGGCGAGGCGTTTCGCCACCGGCTGCCCGGTGAGCTTATTGAGATAATCAAGCTCAAACAGGAAACGCGGATTGTCCGGCTCCAGGGCCACGGCGCGCTGCAGACACTGCGCCGCCAGCGCCAGGTTGTGCTGTTTATTCCAGGCGTAGATCCCCAGCAGGCGGTGGGCAGGGGCAAACTCCGGCTCCTGCGCCAGCGTGGTCTGCCAGCATTTCACCGCATCGTCATAGCGGCGTTTGCTGTACCAGAAGCAGCCCAGCAGATAGCAGGCATACGGGTCGTCGTGCAGGGTTTGCAGCATTTGCACTTCATCAAGCGCATTCGGGAAACGTACCCGGTTGGCCTCGCAGCGCCGCGCCGCGGCAATATAGCGGGCACGGGTAGCAGGATCGTCGCTTAAGGCGGCCCGCCACAGCTGGGGCAACGTCTCCTGGCTGTCGAGCAGATCCAGCATCTCGCGGGCGGCGTCGCGCATGCCCATCGAGATTAACCAGCCCGCCAGCAGGCAGGCATTGGCCCCTCGACGACCAGTCACCTGCAACAGCTGGTCACAGGCAGCATCATCCCGGCTGATTGCCCAGCGGGCATAGTGCAGGGCGTAGCTCAGAGGATGGGTTTGCAGGCAGCGCTGAATGTAGTCCAGCGCTGCGCCTTCGCCCTGCACCTCTGCCAGCGCGAGGGCTTTCAGCCCCATCGCCAGGTTGTTGCTGGCGTTGGTGCTAAGGCTGATATCAACTTTTTCCAGCGCATCAGCCGCGTTGCCGCGCTTCATCGCCAGCCGCGCCAGGGATAAGAAAGCCGCATCACGGCAGTTTCCGCTCCACGAGGCTTTGTAGTAGTGATCCCATGCGGCGTCGTCCTGCCCCTGCCGCTCCAGGGCCGTCGCCAGCAGCTGGCTGGCTTCGCCGTCGCGGGGGTTTTTATTCAGACGATGGGCGCGAACCAGCGCGGCTTCGGCGCAGCGTTGCGCCAGCGCCCAGTCGGCACGGTTGAGCGCCAGCGTGCCCAGCGCCACGTTATTGCGATAGTCGTTAGCATCCAGCGCCAGCGCCCGGCGATAGTAATCTTCCGCATAGCGGCTGGCATGGTTGTACTGCTCCAGATGCTGCCCGATAAAATAGAGTTCATCGCTGTTGCTGATCTCTTCCGGCATGGCGGGCGCGGTGGCCGGATCCGGCAGCGGCGTCTCCTGCGGGATATGCTCCTGGTAGTGGAGCAGCGTGCGGCCCGAGGCCTCTTTCACCCTCAGCGTTAAGCGCTGCGGCCAGGTATCCGGCAGCGCCTGCTGCCAGCTTTCGCCCGGCATCAGGGTCAGGTGCGTCTCCCAGACCGGTTTTTCGTCGGCGGTCAGCTCGAGCCGCACATCATGCAGCGGTGCGATGGCGTAGAGGCCGAGGTGAAGCTGCTGCTCACGCCGTTCCAGCTTAAGCGCCAGCTGCGTGTTGGCGTTATGCACCTGTCCCAGTTCGCTATAGGGCAGGAAGTTCTGCACGAAGATCTTCTCTTCGTAGGGTGCAAGCCAGGTGAAATCGGGCTGGTTATCGGTAAACACCCCGGTCATCAGCTCGATATAGGGGCCGTTTTCATCGGTCAGATTGCGATCCCAGGCACGGCCAAAATCGTCATGACCCCAGGTCCACTGCTTTTTCCCCGGCGACACATGGTGGTCGGCCACGTGCAGCAAGCCGCCGCGCTCGCCGTGATGGTATGCCCCGACGAAATCGTAGTCCGATTTTTCCGCCATGTAGGAGGTTGGCACCGGCACGTTTTTGTAGCGGGAGATATCCACGCCCGCGGAATAATCGACTTTATAGTAGGTGCCGGTGGCGATCGGGAAGGCAGAGACGGCGCGCTTGCCATGGTCAAATACCGCCGTGACGTCCGGCGGGAAGACGCTCTGGTGATCGTCCCCACCTTTCACCGCCGGATTTGCCCACCACAGGAAGTGGCGCGGCGTGGCGTTGCCGTTGAAGACTTTACCGGCGATCTCAATCAATGCCCGGTCAGGGTAAAGGGTAAATCCGGTCATCACCTGCAGGCCGCGCATCGGCTCGGCCTCGCCCAGCCAGACGGTTTGCGCCCCGTTATCCTGCTCCTGAATGGTGACGTCGACAGGCATAAAGGTGGTTGGGCGGTGGTGCTGCGGCCAGTTAAACTCGATCCCACCGGATATCCACGGCCCCAGCAGCCCCACCAGCGCCGGTTTCACTACTTCGTTGTAGTAGACGAAATCACGCTGCTGGACTTTGTCATACGCGCGATGAATACGTCCCCCCAGCTCCGGCAGCAGCATAATGCGGATGAAGTCGTTTTCCATCCAGACGGCCTGGTAATTACGGGTTTCGCGAACGCCGGTCAGGGTATCGGTCACGCCGTAGGGATAGACCGCGCCAGAGGAGCCCTGATAGACGCGCTTTTCCAGGAACATCGGGTTGGTATCTTCTGCGCCGGTGGTCCACGTCGGTAATGCCACGGTCTCCCGCCAGACCTTCACTGCTCCAGACATATTCACTCTCCAGTAAACAAATAACAGTAAAAAGCGATAAGATGGCAGTGTAGAGAGGAATTCAGCGCGCTGATTGCGTAATGCTCACGCAATATAATTAACGGAGTTTAGTGAATGCAGCTATCCGGTCTGAACAATCACAGGGTACGACAGCATAACCGCCGCACGATCATGTCCCTGGTCTGGCGCTACAAGCGCCTGAGCAAATCCCAGCTGGCCCAGCACACCGGGCTCTCTATTCCGGCGGTAAGCAAGATCCTGGATGAGCTGGTGGCGGACAAAAAGCTTGGGCATTCCAGTGAAAACCTCAGCACCCGGGGAATGAACAGCGGCCATTATCAGATCCCGGATGCGGGGCCATTAATACTCTGCATGAATGTCAGCCCCACCAGCATTGAGAGCCAGCTTATCGACGCCCGTATGTCGCCGTTAGGCGAGTTTCGCTGGACTGACGTGAACGCACAGACGCCCGAAGCGTTGTTACAGGCCATTGAGAACCTGTGGCAGCAGCAGCGCAAACAGTGGCCGGGGCAGCGCATTAATCTGGCGCTGGGGATCCACGGCCAGGTCGATACCGCCACCGGGGTATCGCAGATGATGCCCCAGGCGCCGTGGAAAAAACCGGTTGAGATTAAGTATCTGCTGGAAGAAAAACTGGGCATCACGGTGAAGGTGGATAACGACTGTGTGATGCTGGCGCTGGCAGAGAAGTGGCAAAACCCGGCCAACCGCGACGATTTTTGCGTGATTAACGTCGATTACGGTATCGGATCCTCGTTTGTGATTAATGGCCAGGTCTATCGCGGGACGCTTAACGGCAGCGGGCAAATTGGCCACACCATTTTCGATCGCGACGGCGTAGCCTGCGCCTGCGGACGCTACGGCTGTCTGGAGACGGTCGCCTCCCTCTCAGCCCTTAAAAAACAGGCGCGTTTATGGCTGAAATCCCAGCCCGGCACCCTCGGGCTTGATCCGGACAGCCTCACCAGTCTGCAACTGATTGAGGCCTGGCGTCAGGGGAATGCTCCAATTCAGCGCTGGGCTGACGAGGCCGCCAACGCGATCGGGCTGACGCTCTACAACCTGCTCAATATCCTTAATATCAACCAAATCTGGTTCTATGGCCGCAGCTGCGCCTTTGGCGAACGCTGGCTGCAGACCATCAATCGCCAGATTGGATTTACCCCCTTCGATCACGGCGATGCGGTGCGTAACCGGCAAACGGAAATCGCCTTTGGCGGCTTAACCCGGCAGCAGCAGATTATCGGCATTGGCTTTCTGTTCGTGGAGGACGCGCTGGCGGAAGGCTAGCGGAGAACATGCTGAAAGGGGGGAATTTAAATCATCCTGATGGCTGATTTATGGCGAAAAGCGGAATGGCGGGGCGGCAATTTGTGTATTAGCTTTAAGATAAATCCCACCCCAAACGAGCCTGCCATGAACACACTACGGTATTTCGATTTTGGTCAGTCCCGGGCGCTGATCCTGTTGATTGCCCGTCTCGCCCTTATCCTTCTGTTCATTATTTTCGGCGTGCCTAAAATGTTCGGTTTTGACGGCACGGTGCAGTATATGGTGAAGCTGGGCGCTCCGATGCCGATGCTGGCGGCCATTGTCGCGGTGATCATGGAAGTGCCCGCCGCCATTCTTATCGCGCTCGGCTTTTTTACTCGCCCGCTGGCGGTGCTGTTTGTCTTTTATACGCTGGGAACGGCGTTGATTGGGCACCACTACTGGGATATGAGTGGCGATGCGGTGATGCCGAACATGATTAACTTCTTCAAGAACATCAGCATCGCTGGCGGATTCCTGCTGCTGGCGGTGGCCGGGCCGGGCGCTATCTCCATCGACCGGCGTTAGCCATAAAAAAGGCCGCTTGCGCGGCCTTTTTGTTCTGCGAGGCAGACTTATGCGTAAACCGGGAAGCGGGCGCAGATTTCCAGCACTTTCGCTTTCACGCGTTCGATAACCGCTTCGTCGTTGATGTTGTCCAGCACGTCGCACATCCAGCCCGCCAGCTCTTTCACTTCCGCTTCTTTAAAGCCGCGGCGAGTGACAGCCGGAGAACCGATACGGATACCGGAGGTCACAAACGGGCTCTTCGGATCGTTTGGTACGCTGTTTTTGTTAACGGTGATGTTGGCGCGGCCCAGGGCAGCGTCAGCTTCTTTACCGGTCAGGTTTTTATCAACCAGATCCAGCAGGAACAGGTGGTTTTCAGTCCCGCCGGAGACCACTTTGTAACCGCGGTTCAGGAAGACTTCCACCATCGCTTTGGCGTTCTTAGCAACCTGCTGCTGGTAAACCTTGAACTCTGGCTCCATCGCCTCTTTCAGCGCCACGGCTTTTGCCGCGATAACGTGCATCAGCGGGCCGCCCTGCGCGCTTGGGAAGACAGCAGAGTTCAGTTTTTTGTACAGCTCTTCGTCACCGCCCTTCGCCAGGATCAGGCCGCCGCGCGGACCGGCCAGGGTTTTGTGGGTAGTGGTGGTGACAACGTGTGCGTGTGGAACCGGGTTCGGGTAGACGCCTGCGGCGATCAGACCGGCAACGTGTGCCATATCGACGAACAGGTATGCGCCGATGCTGTCTGCGATTTCACGCATTTTTGCCCAGTCAACAACACCGGAGTAGGCAGAGAAACCACCGATGATCATCTTCGGTTTGTGCTCTTTGGCCTGCTTCTCCATGTCGGCGTAGTCAATTTTACCGGACTCATCGATACCGTAAGGGATGATGTTGTACAGTTTGCCGGAGAAGTTAACCGGGGAGCCGTGAGTCAGGTGGCCGCCCTGCGCCAGGTTCATACCCAGTACGGTATCGCCCGGCTGCAGCAGTGCGGTATAGACAGCGAAGTTAGCCTGAGAGCCAGAGTGCGGCTGCACGTTAGCGTAATCAGCGCCAAACAGCTCTTTTGCACGGTCGATTGCCAGCTGTTCAACCACATCGACATACTCGCAACCGCCGTAGTAGCGCTTGCCCGGGTAACCTTCAGCATATTTGTTGGTCAGCTGAGAGCCCTGCGCCTGCATCACGCGCGGGCTGGTGTAGTTTTCGGAGGCGATCAGTTCGATGTGCTCTTCCTGACGTACTTTTTCCTGCTCCATAGCCTGCCACAGTTCGGCATCATAATCGGCAATGTTCATTTCACGCTTTAACATCCGCATCTCCTGACTCAGCTAACAAGTAAATTTTGGCCTGAAAAGGCAGTCCTGATGGACGACGGGCAACAGTATAACTGATTAGCAGAGTGATAACAGGTCTTGACAAAGGATTTTACGCAAACGTTTACCTACCCGCCACGCAAGGGTTTGAGGAATAGCGTACTCGCCCTGCAAAAGGGAATTCTTTTCAGGTTTGTGATGCAGTTAATTCATGTTGCAAAGAACCATTTACAAAGCAGGGTTATTTTTTATAAGATGCATTCAAAATACACTATTAAAGTAACATTTGAAGGAAGCTGCTATGTTAGATGCCCAAACCATCGCTACCGTAAAAGCCACGATTCCCCTGCTGGTCGAAACGGGTCCTAAACTTACCGCCCATTTTTACGATCGTATGTTCGCGCACAACCCGGAGCTCAAAGAGATTTTTAACATGAGCAACCAGCGTAATGGCGATCAGCGCGAAGCGTTATTCAACGCCATTGCCGCCTACGCCAGCAACATCGAGAACCTGCCGGCCCTGCTGCCAGCAGTGGAAAAAATCGCTCAGAAACATACCAGCTTCCAGATCAAACCTGAGCAGTACAACATTGTTGGCACCCACCTGCTGGCGACCCTGGACGAAATGTTCAGCCCGGGCCAGGAGGTGCTGGACGCCTGGGGCAAAGCCTACGGCGTGCTGGCGAATGTCTTCATCAACCGTGAAGCGCAGATCTACAGCGAAAACGCCAGTAAGACCGGCGGATGGGAAGGTACCCGCGCCTTCCGTATCGTGGAAAAAACCCCGCGCAGCCAGCTTATCACCAGCTTTGAATTTGAACCCGTCGACGGCCAGCCGGTTGCCGATTACCAGCCAGGCCAGTACCTGGGCGTGTGGCTGAAGCCTGAAGGCTTCCCGCATCAGGAGATCCGCCAGTACTCCCTGACCCGCAAGCCAAACGGCAAAAGCTATCGCATTGCGGTAAAACGCGAGGAAGGCGGTCAGGTTTCGACATGGCTGCATAACGAAGCCCGCGTGGGTGATGTGGTGCATCTGGCCGCCCCTGCGGGCGACTTCTTTATGGCTGTTGAAAGCAATACCCCGGTGACGCTGATCTCCGCCGGTGTCGGCCAGACCCCGATGCTGGCGATGCTGGACACCCTGGCGAAGGCGCAGCATAAGGCGCAGGTGAACTGGTTCCACGCTGCAGAGAATGGCGAAGTGCATGCGTTTTCTGATGAAGTGAAAAGCCTGGCTGCCGGCCTGCCGCACTTTACCGCTCATACCTGGTATCGCCTGCCGTCGGATGACGACCGTGCCGCTGCCCGCTTCGACAGCGAAGGCCTGATGGCGTTAAGCGAGCATAAAGAGCAGTTCCACGCCCCGGAGATGCAGTTCTACGTCTGTGGCCCGGTGGCCTTTATGCAGTATGCCGCCGCGCAGCTCCTTGAGCTGGGGGTGAATAAAGAGAACATTCACTACGAATGCTTCGGCCCGCATAAGGTGCTGTAATGCAAAAAGCCCCTCAGTAGAGGGGCTTTTTTTTGCCCGGCGGCGCTGCGCTTGCAGGGGCCTACGGGATGTCAAACAACGGGTAATTAAATCGCTGCGTCGTCTTCTTCGCCGGTACGGATACGGATCACGCGCGCCACGTCAAAGACGAAGATTTTGCCATCACCAATTTTGCCGGTCTGTGCGGTGCGGATAATGGTATCCACGCAGGTATCCACGATGTCATCCGACACCACGATCTCAATCTTCACCTTCGGCAGGAAATCGACCATGTATTCTGCGCCACGGTAGAGTTCGGTGTGGCCCTTCTGACGACCAAAGCCTTTCACCTCTGTCACCGTCATGCCGGTAATGCCGACTTCTGCCAGCGCTTCGCGCACATCATCCAGTTTGAAAGGTTTAATAATCGCATCAATCTTTTTCATGGTGGTCCTTAAACTTATGCCTGTCAGCTGCCTCGTAATCGGTTGCTCACAGTATCATATTCAGGCGGAATTTAGCGCATCACTCTTTAAAATCGTTTGCTTCCAGCTCATGGCGCGAGAGCAGTTTATAAAACTCGGTGCGGTTACGCCCCGCCATGCGCGCCGCATGGGTGACGTTGCCTTTGGTGATCTGCAGTAACTTACGCAGATAGTTAAGCTCAAACTGGTTGCGGGCTTCAACGAAGGTCGGCAGGGCGGTGTTTTCGCCCTCCAGCGCCTGCTCCACCAGCGCATCGCTGATCACCGGCGAGGAGGTGAGCGCCACGCACTGCTCAATCACGTTCACCAGCTGACGCACGTTACCGGGCCAGCTGGCGGTCATCAGCCGCTTCATGGCGTCGGTGGAAAATGCACGGACAAACGGCTTGTGCCGCTCCGCGGCCTGGCGCAGCAGCTGAGTAGCGAGCAGCGGAATATCTTCTGCCCGCTCCGCCAGCGCCGGGATCTTCAGGTTAACAACATTGAGACGGTAGAAGAGGTCTTCACGAAACTCGTTGCGCGCCATCGCCTTGGGCAGATCCCGGTGGGTCGCGGAGATGATGCGCACGTTGATGTCGATATCGCGGTTACTGCCGAGCGGTCTGACCTTGCGCTCCTGCAACACGCGCAGCAGTTTAACCTGCAGGGGCGCCGGCATGTCGCCAATTTCATCGAGGAATAGCGTGCCGCCTTCCGCCGCCTGGAAAAGCCCTTCCCGGCTGCTGACCGCGCCGGTAAAGGCGCCGCGCGCGTGTCCAAAGAGCTCGGACTCCAACAGCTGCTCGGGCAGCGCCCCGCAGTTAATGGCGATAAAGGCGTTTTTGCCGCGCGGGCTGGCGTTGTGAATGGCCTGGGCGAGGATCTCTTTCCCTGTGCCGCTCTGGCCGTTAATCAGCACGCTGACATCGGACTGCGCCACCATGCGCGCCTGCTCCAGCAGACGCAGCATAATCGGGCTGCGGGTAACGATCGCCTCCCGCCACGTTTCGTCGCCGGAGGGGGCGGCGTGTTCCAGGGCATCATCAATCGCTTTGTAGAGCGCGTCTTTATCCACCGGCTTGGTGAGGAAGCTAAAGACCCCCTGCTGGGTGGCGGCCACCGCATCGGGGATGGAGCCGTGGGCGGTAAGAATAATCACCGGCATGCCGGGCTGGAGCTTCTGGATCTCGGTGAAGAGCTGCATGCCGTCCATTTCGTCCATCCGCAGATCGCTTATCACCAGATCGATCTTCTCGCGGCCCAACACTTTCAGCCCCTCCTGACCACTTTCGGCGGTCACGATGCTGTAACCCTCGCTCACCAGACGCATCCCCAGCAGCTTCAGCAAACCGGGATCGTCATCCACCAGCAAAAGATGCGCAGGTTTTCGGCTTGTCATGGCTTTACGTCCTCCTGTTTCGGGGCATCGCTTTTCGGCTCTGTCGCATCACCCTCGGTGCCGGCGGGCGACGCGGCACTCTTCGGCGCGTCCGGCAGATAGTTACTGACCGGCTTACGGGTGGAGAGCTGCCGTTCAATATCGGTCAGGTTTTCCAGCTTGCGGGTTGTGGTGTCCAGCTGCGCCCGCAGGTATTGCTGCTGCTGGCGCAGGGTATCCAGTTCACCGTCGGTGGTCTGCTGCAGCTTACCGTAGCGGAAACGCTCCTCTGCCAGCTGCAGTTGCAGCACCTGACCGTGTCGCCACAGCTGATACAGCGGGCGCACCTGGGCCGGGATCTGCGGGCTCAGCGCATCCAGCCGGGTGGTCAACTGGCGCCGCTCCACGGGATTAATTTTGGCATTGGCCAGCAGGATCCCGCGCTTAAAACTCTCCTGCCAGGTATCATCGTCCCATCCCCTCGCCTCTGCGCGCGCGGCGGCGGGTGAGAGGCGATCTGCGCAATCCATGCCGCGCAGCCAGTAAAGCGGGTTGCTGTCGGTCTCCTGACCGTGCAGCTGCCAGATATTATTGCAATCGGTAGACAGGAAGTCCGCCAGCTGATGCTCAGGCAATTTTTCACCCTGCTTGTCGCTGATGGCACTGGTCGGCGTACTAGTGACGCACCCGGCCAGCAGCAGGCAGGGAAGGCTCAGAAAGAGAGAGTGACCGGAAAATACCGCGTTAATGGCGCGGGAAAAGACGTGTGACATACTCACCAGATTTAGATTCATTTTAGTGGTTTTTCCGACTCAAGCGGCAGTTCGATGCGAAAACAGACATCGGTACGGTCGTCAGTGACAAGGTTAAGCTCTCCATGCATACGACGAATACAGTCGCGTGCGATACTCAGCCCCAGGCCGCTTCCCTTCACCGCCCCTTTTCGTTGATGGCTACCCTGATAAAAGGGTTCAAAGATCATCGCTTTTTCATCGTCGGGGATCGGGCTTCCGGTGTTGGCGACATCGATACAGACTCGCGAGCCGCGCGTAAAACTGCGAACATAAATGGTACCGGATTCAATACCATAGTGCACCGCATTGGAATAAAGATTATCCAGCACGCTCATCAGCAGCATCGGCTCGGCTAAACAGGCGGGTGTCGCCAGCGCCAGTTCAGTATGCATCATTTTAGCGCGAGCAGGCAGGCTGTGAGCAGACAGCACCATATCCACCAGCGGTGCGAGCTCTACGCGCTCAAGCTCCGGGATGCCGTCGGCCAGTTTACGGTTGTAGTCGAGCAGCTGTTCAATCAGCTTTTGCAGGTTGCGGCTGCTGGCATCAAGGATCTCGACAATCTCTCTTTGCTCCGGGGTCAGCGACCCGGCAACCTCATCGGCCAGCAGTTCGGTGCCCTCACGCATGCTGGCAAGGGGCGTTTTCAGTTCGTGGGAAATATGGCGTAAAAACTGGTGACGTTGGGATTCGAGCCATGACAGCCGCTCCGACAGCCAGATGATACGTTGTCCGACCGAACGCAGCTCGCGCGGGCCGGTAAAGGCCACGGTATTGCCCAGCGAGCGCCCCTCCCCCAGCCGGTTGATCATCCGCTCAATGCCCTTAACCGGGCCGATGATCATCCGGGTGAAGAGCACCACTAACAGCAGGCTGAGCAGAAAAAGGACCAGCGCCTGCCAGCCAAAGAACTGGCCGCGCTCGGCAATCTCCTGCTGGAGCTGTTGCCCGCGGGAGAAGATCACCGACCGGGTCGCCTGAACCATCTCGGTATTGGCATTCGCAAAGGCCTCCAGTCGCATAGCGGCCTGGGCATCAGGCCCGCTGTTAATGCACTGCAGCTGGGACAGAGCGTTAAGATCCTGGCGCAACGTTTGATAGAGCTTATCGTCGGGCAGTACACCGGCATGGGCGTCGAGCATATCGCTGTAGCGCTTACGCTGATCCTGGTACACCCGGGCCAGCGTTCTGTCGTCGAGGACGCAATACTGCCGGTAGCTGCGCTCCATCTCCAGGGCGGCATTGGTCATCGCCTCGCTGCGGCGGGCATCAATCAGGGTGGTTCTGTTGGTCAGCGCCGCCTGCGCGCTGAGCGCGTTCAGGCTCTGCCACGCCTGCCATGCCAGCACCAGCAAAGGCAGCAGGATCAGCAGGAAGGCCATCATGACTAACTGTCGTAAGGAGCGAGGGAAAACTGGCCAGCGTTTCAACGCATTACTCTCTGTCGCGAGGGGGTAAGGGGATGCTAGCCGGACATGCGTTCAGATACAACAAAGCCGGGTTAAAAACCCGGCTTTGTTGCGGAATGAGGCGGTGCCTAACTCGACGTTTCGCCCTGGGTCTGATAAAGCAACGCTATGATCAGTAGTTGGACGGCAGGCACCTTTTTGTGCGTCATTCGAAGTTTATGTAGCACGTCCCGAAGGGGCTGACATAAGAAGGTGAATGAGCCACTGGTTACTATTATGCAACAGATGTGCCAAAATGCAAATAAAAATATTAATGTGTTGAAAAATATGAATTTATAGAGTTTTACGTACTTATTCAGCGCGTGATGATTTTCAGGGTATCTGTCGCTAATCAGCAACACTCTGGCAGAATCCTTACTACCATTATAAAAATCAAAAACTTAAGTGTCGCCTTTTGGCGACACCGCAGAATGTGAGTTGTCGCACATTTGCGACACTGAGGAATTGCCGGGCGGCACTGCCTTTGCCCGGCCTACAAAATTTATCCGGCTTTTGGAGGCCCGGTAAGCGAAGCGCCCCCGGGCACAACAACGATCTCTTAACCTAACTGCTTACGCGCGTTGCGGAAGATACGCATCCACGGGCTGTCCTCGCCCCAGTTTTCCGGGTGCCAGGAGTTACTGACGGTGCGGAATACGCGCTCAGGGTGCGGCATCATCACCGTGACGCGACCGCTTTCGCTGGTCACCGCGGTGATCCCGTTGGCAGAGCCGTTCGGGTTTGCCGGGTAGTTTTGCGTTACCTTGCCGAAGTTGTCGACAAAGCGCAGCGCCACCAGACCTTTGCTTTCCAGCTCCGCCAGATGCGCGGCATCACGCAGTTCAACCTGCCCTTCACCGTGGGAGACAGCGATCGGCATCTGCGATCCCACCATTCCCTGCAGCAGCAGAGACGGGCTCTGGGTCACTTCCACCAGGCTGAAACGCGCTTCGAAGCGATCGGACTGGTTACGCACAAAGCGCGGCCAGGCTTCGCTGCCCGGGATCAGCTCACGCAGGTTAGACATCATCTGGCAGCCGTTACAGACGCCCAGCGCCAGGGTCTGTGGACGGTGGAAGAAGGTTTCGAACTCATCGCGGACGCGTTCGTTGAAGAGGATGGATTTTGCCCAGCCCTCGCCCGCGCCCAGCACGTCACCGTAAGAGAAGCCTCCGCAAGCCACCAGCGCCTGGAAATCGGCCAGACCGGTGCGCCCTGCCAGCAGGTCGCTCATGTGAACGTCGATGGCATCGAAGCCTGCACGGTGGAAGGCGGCCGCCATCTCAACGTGGGAGTTCACGCCCTGCTCACGCAGGACAGCTACTTTCGGACGCGCACCCTTCGCAATGTACGGCGCGGCGATGTCTTCGTTAATGTCGAACGAGAGTTTGACGTTCAGGCCCGGATCGTTGTCGTTGGCTTTCGCCTCGTGCTCCTGATCGGCACACGCCGGGTTATCACGCAGACGCTGCATCTGCCAGGTGGTTTCCGCCCACCACATACGCAGCGTGGAGCGACTTTCGGCAAAGACGGCCTGGCCGTTGGCGTCGATAACAAAGCGATCCCCGGTCACTGCTTTACCCAGGTAATGGACGCAGTCGCCCAGGCCGTGCTGCGCCAGCAGCGTTTCCACCGCCTCGCGATCTGCCGCCCGTACCTGAATGACGGCGCCCAGCTCTTCGTTGAACAGCGCAGCCAGATTATCGTTACCCAGAGAGGCAATATTCACTTCCACGCCGCAGTGGCCGGTGAAGGCCATTTCCGCCAGGGTGACCAGCAGGCCGCCGTCGGAACGGTCGTGGTAGGCCAGCAGTTTGCGTTGGGCCACCAGCGCCTGAATGGCGTCGTAGAAGCCCTTCAGCTGCGCCACATCGCGCACGTCTGCCGCTTTGTCACCCAGCTGGCGATAAACCTGCGCCAGCGCGGTGGCACCCAGTGCGTTATGACCTTTACCCAGGTCGATCAGCAGCAGGGCATTGTCTTCGGTAGAGAGTTGCGGGGTAATGGTGTGGCGCACATCTTCCACGCGGGCAAAGACGGTGATCACCAGCGACAGCGGAGAGGTCATCTCGCGCTGCTCGTTACCTTCCTGCCAGCGGGTTTTCATCGACATGGAGTCTTTGCCCACCGGAATGGTCAGGCCCAGCGCCGGACAGAGCTCTTCACCCACCGCTTTCACCGCTTCGTACAGCCCGGCGTCTTCACCCGGGTGACCGGCTGCGGCCATCCAGTTGGCGGAGAGCTTGATACGTTTGATGTCGCCAATCTGGGTGGCGGCGATGTTAGTCAGCGCTTCACCTACCGCCAGGCGGGCAGAAGCGGCAAAGTCCAGCAGCGCCACCGGGGAGCGTTCGCCCAGCGCCATCGCTTCGCCATAGTAGCTATCGAGGCTGGCGGTAGTGACCGCGCAGTTCGCCACCGGGACCTGCCACGGGCCCACCATCTGATCGCGGGCGACCATGCCGGTCACGGTACGGTCACCGATGGTGACAAGGAAGGTTTTCTCCGCCACTGCCGGCAGATGCAGAACGCGGTTTACCGCTTCGGCAACGGTCACACCCTGCAGGTCGAGGGCTTTGCCGCTCGCTTTACGGGTCTGTACGTCGCGGGTCATCTTCGGCGTTTTGCCCAGCAGCACGTCCAGCGGCAGATCGATCGGCTGGTTGTCGAAGTGGGTATCGCTCAGGGAGAGGTGCATCTCTTCGGTGGCTTCACCGATTACCGCATACGGGGCGCGCTCGCGACGGCAGAGCTCGTCAAACAGCGGCAGCTGATCCGGGGCAACGGCCAGCACGTAGCGCTCCTGAGATTCGTTACACCAGATCTCCAGCGGGCTCATGCCGGGTTCATCACTCAGGATGTCGCGCAGGTTGAAGCGGCCCCCGCGGTTGCCGTCGCTCACCAGCTCCGGCATGGCGTTGGAGAGACCGCCCGCGCCCACGTCGTGAATAAAGAGGATCGGGTTGGCATCGCCCAGCTGCCAGCAGCGGTCGATCACCTCCTGGCAACGGCGCTCCATCTCCGGGTTGTCGCGCTGTACGGAGGCGAAGTCGAGATCCGCATCAGACTGGCCGGATGCCATAGAGGAGGCTGCCCCGCCGCCCAGACCGATATTCATCGCCGGGCCGCCCAGCACGATCAGCTTGGCACCCACGACGATCTCACCCTTCTGCACGTGATCGGCGCGAATGTTGCCGATCCCGCCCGCCAGCATGATCGGCTTATGGTAGCCACGCAGCTCTTCGCCGTTGTGGCTGTCCACTTTTTCTTCGTAGGTACGGAAGTAACCGTTCAGTGCCGGACGACCAAATTCGTTGTTAAACGCCGCGCCGCCCAGCGGGCCGTCGGTCATGATATCCAGCGCGGTAACAATGCGCTCTGGTTTGCCAAAATCTTCTTCCCACGGCTGTTCAAAGCCCGGGATGCGCAGGTTGGAGACGGAGAAACCGACCAGACCCGCTTTTGGTTTTGCCCCACGGCCGGTTGCACCTTCGTCACGGATTTCACCGCCGGAGCCGGTGGCGGCACCTGGCCACGGCGAAATAGCCGTCGGGTGGTTATGGGTTTCCACCTTCATCAGGATATGCGCCGGCTCCTGATGGAAGTCATAGCGCCCCGCTTCGCGATCGGCGAAGAAGCGGCCCACCTCGGAACCCTCCATAACTGCGGCGTTGTCTTTGTAGGCGGACAGCACATGATCAGGGGTTTGCTCGAAGGTGTTTTTGATCATTTTGAACAGCGACTTCGGCTGCTGCTCGCCGTCGATAACCCAGTCGGCGTTGAAAATCTTGTGGCGGCAGTGCTCTGAGTTGGCCTGCGCGAACATATAGAGTTCGATGTCGTTCGGGTTGCGGTTCAGCTTAATGAACGCGTCCTGCAGGTAGTCAATCTCATCTTCTGCCAGCGCCAGGCCTAAACGCAGGTTGGCGTCAATCAGCGCCTGACGGCCCTCACCCAGCAGGTCCACGCTCTGCACGGGCGCAGGCTGATGGTGAGAGAAAAGCTGCTGCGCATCGTCGAGAGAGGCGAACACGCTCTCCATCATGCGGTCGTGCAGTTCTGTTGACACGGCTGACCACTGTTCATCAGTCAGGCTTGCGGCTTCAACGTAATAGGCCACGCCCCGCTCCAGACGATTAATCTGGCTCAGACCACAGTTATGGGCGATGTCGGTTGCTTTAGAAGACCAGGGGGAGATGGTACCCGGACGAGGCGTAACCAGCAGAAGTTTACCGTTCGGGGTATGGCTGCTCAGGCTTGGCCCGTACTTCAGCAGGCGCTCAAGCCGGACTAAATCCTCTGACGTTAAGGGAGCATTCAGGTCAGCAAAATGGACATACTCAGCGTAAATATTGCTTACCGGAAGGTCGGCCGCCTGAAAACGTGCCAGCAGTTTATTGATACGGAAGGCAGACAGTGCAGGCGAACCACGCAGAATTTCCATCATAAGTCTCTCGTCTTCGAAGCGCCGGAGGCGCTTACAGTGTGCGCAAGGGGGGAAAACGGGCGCCATTATAGTGGATCCTGCGCGCCGACGAAACCGTTTGCGTCGTAATAAAATCGTCGTCGTCATTTAACCATTGGTGTTGCCTTTCCCGCTAATAAGTTGCCAAGTGGCGCAACTTTACGCAAAATGCCGCGAAATCTTTGGTAATACTTGTTTTTACTATGGCCAATAAACAACAGAATAATACACAGCGCATAGAATCAACTTATTGAAAAAATTAAAGATTAATTATCTGTTCATCGGCATCGTGACCCTGCTGTTGGCAGCGGCCCTGTGGCCTTCAATCCCTTGGTTCGGTAAAGCCGAAAATCGCATCGCCGCCATTCAGGCGCGGGGGGAGCTGCGCGTCAGTACCGTGGCCTCTCCCCTCACCTACAGTGCGATCAACGATAAAGTCATTGGGCTGGATTACGAGCTGGCGCAGCATTTTGCTGACTATCTGGGCGTAAAGCTCAGAATTACGGTACGCCAGAACATCAGCCAGCTGTTTGACGACCTGGACAATGATAAGGCTGACATGCTGGCTGCTGGCCTGGTCTATAACAGCGAGCGCAGCAAAAACTATCAGCCAGGCCCAACCTACTACTCTGTCTCGCAGCAGCTGGTCTATCGCGTGGGCAGCCTGCGACCACGCACGCTTGCCGGGCTCACCGCCGAGCAGCTCACCGTTGCCCCGGGCCATGTTGTCATTGACGACCTTCGGGCGCTGAAAGAAAAAAAGTACCCTGAACTTAGCTGGAAGGTTGATAAGAAGCTCGGCACCACGGCGCTGCTGGAGCAGGTGACAGACGGGAAACTGCCCTACACCATCGCCGACTCGGTTGCCATCAGCCTGTTCCAGCGCGTTCACCCGGAGCTGGCCGTGGCGCTGGACGTCACTGACGAGCAGCCTGTCACCTGGTTCAGCCCTCTCGACGCCGACCAGACGCTTTCCGCCGCCATGCTCGATTTCTTTAACAGGATGAATGAAGACGGCACGCTGGCGCGTCTGGAGGAGAAATACCTCGGTCACGGGGAGGGCTTCGACTATGTCGATACCCGCAGCTTCCTGCGGGCGGTGGATAATGTCCTGCCGACGCTGAAGCCCCTGTTTGTGAAGTATGCCCAGGAGATTGACTGGCGACTGCTGGCCGCCATCTCTTATCAGGAGTCTCACTGGGACGCACTGGCCACCTCGCCAACCGGGGTACGCGGCCTGATGATGCTGACCAAAAATACCGCCCAAAGCCTGGGACTAACCGACCGTACCGATGCTGAGCAGAGCATCAGCGGCGGCGCGCGCTACCTGCAGGCGATGATGGACAGAGTGCCGGAGAGCGTCCCGGAAGAGGAGCGGATCTGGTTTGCGCTGGCGGCCTATAACATGGGCTATGCCCACATGATCGACGCCCGCGCCCTGACCGCGAAAACCAAAGGCAACCCCGACAGCTGGTCAGACGTAAAACAGCGTCTGCCGCTGCTGAGCCAGAAGCCTTATTACAGCAAGTTGACCTATGGCTACGCGCGCGGCCACGAGGCGTACGCCTACGTGGAAAACATCCGCAAATACCAGATAAGCCTGGTGGGGTATCTGATGGAGAAAGAGAAAGAGGCGCAGGCAGCCCAGCAGCTGGCCCAGGCCTATCCGGTGGTGGCACCGGAGGAGCTTACTCACCCGATAACTTCAATTCTGCCTTTTGCTGCTTTTTCTGCTGACGCCGCATTCGAAAGAAGTCACTTAGCATCGCCGAACACGCTGGTGCCAACACCTCTCCAATAACCTTGACCTGATGGTTCATGCCGGGATGGCTGAGCACGTCCAGCAGCGAACCTGCCGCACCGGTTTTTTCATCCCGAGCCCCATACACCACTGTACCGATCCGGCTGTGGATCATGGCGCCGGAGCACATGACGCAAGGTTCGAGAGTGACATACAGGGTGGTGTCCAGCAGGCGGTAGTTTTGCAGCACCAGTCCGCCCTGGCGCAGGGCCATAATTTCGGCATGGGCGGTGGGGTCATGGCGACCAATCGGGCGATTCCAGCCCTCGCCGATCACCTGATTATTGTGTACCAGCACGGCACCGACCGGGACTTCGCCTTCATCCCAGGCACGTTGGGCAAGCTGGAGCGCATGGCGCATCCAGTATTCATGATTAAGTTCAGGGTCGGACAACGCAGCATACTCCAGTCTGAAAAGCGGGCGCATTATACACACCCGCTATGCATAATCACAAAATCATTCCAGTTGCTGAAGTTCGCCCAGCGGCGTAACGCGCCAGCGGTGCTGGCAGAAGTAGAGCAGCGGGTTATCCTGTTTGCTGTCGCTGTAGCCGCTGTAGAGCCGCAGTGGGGTGCCGATTTTCTTCTCCAGCTGTGCCACCTTCTCATGCCCGAGACAGCGCATGGTCAGCACCCAGCCGCCATAGGCGCGGCCAATCTGGGTGGCGATCAGGTTAACGCGCGGCAGCCAGGGGGTATCAAAGTAGACCTGTTCCACCAGCGACTGCGGCGAGCCGGTGATGAGCCAGATGTCGGCATCGTTGGCGTCCAGGTAGTTTGTCAGCCGATCCTGCACCACCGGAAAGGCGGTGACATGTTTGCGAAACCAGGTGACAAACTCTTTCTCCAGCTGTTTAAGCCGGGCTTCGCTGTGGCCGAAGGTACACCCCCACAGCAACAGGCTCATCGGCCAGCGAGCGGCGCGCCCCTTCACCAGCAACACGCCGCCAATGATTGGCAGCAAGGGCAATACGAGCAGGGCATTCAGGGGCTGTCGGCGCAGTAAATAGCGCATAAAGGTGCCGAACATATCCTGCTGATGCAGCGTTCCGTCCAGGTCAAAAAAGACAACACGACGCTCGTTATTTGCCAAACCTTACTCCTCTGGATCGTTAAACCCTAACAGCCAGGTAAACAGGAACCCGGCGATCACCGCTACCAGATAGCCTAACAGATAGAGCATGACTTTTCCGGTCACGATGGTTAATGCCAGCGGTAATCCGGAAATACCAAAGGTGATGACGGTCGCCACTTTCCAGTAACCGATCAGCGCCCCACCGACCGCGCCACCCAGACAGGCCCCGATAAACGGCTTGCCGAGCGGGAGGGTGACGCCAAAAATCAGCGGCTCGCCGATGCCCAGCAGCCCGACCGGCAGCGCCCCTTTGATCACCTTTTTCAGGCGTGCGTTGCGGGTTTTCATCAGCACCGCGATGGCCGCGCCGATCTGTCCGACCCCGGCCATCGCCAGAATAGGCAGCAGGGCGTTGTAACCGTGCGCCTGCACCAGCTCAACGTGGATCGGCACCAGCCCCTGATGTAAACCGGTCAGCACCAGCGGCAGGAAGGTACCCGATAGCACTGCCCCCACCAGGAACCCACCGCGATCGATAGCCCAGGAGGCACCGTGGGCAATGGACTCCGAGATCCAGCCTCCCAGCGGCTGCAGGGCGATGATGGCGATACTGCCGGTGATAAGCGTGGTCAACAGCGGGTTGAGGATCAGCTCCAGGGAGCCTGGCAGAACATTACGCAGCTTTTTCTCGAGCCAACACATCAGCACCACCACCAGCAGCACGGCGATCACCCCGCCGCGCCCCGGCTGCAGCGCTTCGCCGAACAGGGTGATCTGCGCCAGCTGCGGGCTGGAGAGAATACCGGCCATCACCCCGCCTAACGCCTGCGAGCCGCCAAACACTTTGGCGGTATTAACCCCCACCAGAATGTTCATGATGGCAAAGACCGCGCTGCCGAAAATGCCGAGGATCCCGAGCAGGTTTGGATAGTGGGTCGCAAAATCCCCGACAATGTCCGGGCGTTTGAGGATATTGATAATGCCGGTGATGAGCCCCGAGGCAATAAAGGCCGGAATGAGCGGAATAAAGACATTTGCCAGCATGCGTAGCGCATCGCTCATCGGGGCTTTATATTTCGCTTTTGCCTGCGCTTTGGTGCGCTCGGCATCATCAATCACCGCCCCGCCCATCAGGGAGCGCATGGCATCCACTACCTGCGCGGCTTTACCCGGCCCGACGATGAGCTGGTGCTGCTCCCCCTGCTTTACGTATCCGCTGACGCCAGGCAGTTTTTTCAGGGTGGCCGGATCGAGCTTGTCGTCATCCTGCACTTCCACCCTCACCCGCGTCATACAGTTTTCCAGACGCCGTATATTTTTTTCTCCGCCGATCCCCGCAAGAATACCGCTGGCGAGCGCTACTGTTTTTTCCATGTACGCCTCTTTAGTTTTCTAATGCCGCACGTAAGAATCCCTGATGCGCGTCAAGCCTGGCGCGCGCCGCAGCGGCATCCAGCCCGCTTAAAATCATCAGAATGGCCGGTTTGACGTCGTACCCGGTCTGTTTCAGCACCTCTTCCGCCTCTTCGCGGGAACTCCCTGTGGCTTCGACCACCATGCGGCACGCCCGGTCAATGAGCTTCACGTTGGTCGCTTTCATGTCCACCATCAGGTTCTGGTAGACCTTACCGAACTTCACCATTGCCCCGGTGGAGATCATATTCAGCACCAGCTTTTGCGCCGTGCCGGATTTCAGGCGGGTGGAGCCGGTCAGCGCTTCCGGGCCTACCACCGGCGAGATAGCGATCGTCGCCACCTGGGCGATGGGGGAACCTGGATTGCAGGAGATGGCCACGGTAGTGCAGCCGGTCTGGTTCGCATACTCCAGCCCGCCAATGACGTACGGCGTGCGCCCGGAGGCCGCCAGCCCGACCACCAGATCCTGCGCGGTCAGGTTAAGCGCTTTGAGATCGTCTTCACCGAGCTGCTTGCTGTCCTCTGCCCCTTCCACCGCTTTCAGCAGCGCTCCCGGCCCACCGGCGATGAGGCCGATCACCAGGCCATGTGGTACGCCGAAGGTGGGTGGGCACTCTGAAGCATCCAGCACCCCCAGACGCCCGCTGGTGCCCGCCCCCATATAGATAATGCGTCCCCCCGCTTTCAGCGCATCTGCCGCGGCATCCACCGCTTTCGCCACCTCGGGCAATGTTTCTTTCACTGCCTGCGCGACCAGCGTATCCTGTTGGTTGAAGCGATGAACAAGGTCAAGCGTGGAGAGTGCGTCCAGGTCCAGGGTTTGTGGGTTGCGGGATTCTGATACCAGTGAGCCGAGATTCATTTTTTTGTACCTCAAGAATTTTTAATTCATAATAATCGCATTATCATGGAATATAAAATTCATTCAGGCGAGCAGAATTCGCATTTGCTGCAGTCATCACATTTCGCCAGGAGTCCCTATGAACTGTCTAATTCGCATCCGCCAGCGATACGCGGGTTTTGCCCAGAGCGATAAAAAGCTGGCGGATTTTTTACTCTCGCAGCCCGATCGTGCCCGCCATTTAAGCTCTCAGCAGCTTGCCAGCGAGGCGGGCGTGAGCCAGTCAAGCGTGGTGAAATTCGCGCAAAAGATTGGTTTCAAAGGTTTCCCCGCCCTGAAACTGGCACTCAGCGAGGCGCTGGCCAGCAACCCGAATCCGCAATCCATGCCGGTTCATAACCAGATCCGCGGCGACGATCCGATGCGCCTGGTCGGGGAAAAGCTCATCAAAGAGAACGTGGCGGCGATGCATGCCACCCTCGACGTCAACAGCGAAGAGAAGCTGCTGGAGAGCGTGGCCATGCTGCGGGCGGCAAGACGGGTGATCCTAACCGGCATCGGCGCCTCGGGGCTGGTGGCGCGTAACTTCGGCTGGAAGCTCAATAAAATCGGTGTGATTGCCATTGTCGAACAGGACATGCATGCCCTGCTGGCTACCGTACAGGCGATGGAGCCTGACGATCTGCTGTTGGCCCTCTCCTATTCTGGCGAACGCCGCGAGATTAATCTGGCCGCTGATGAAGCGCTGCGCGTGGGGGGCAAAATTCTGGCGATCACCGGCTTTACCCCCAATGCCCTGCAGCAGCGGGCCACACGCTGTCTGTATACCATTGCCGAAGAGCAGGCCACCCGCAGCGCGGCGATCTCGTCCACCAGCGCGCAGATGATGCTGACCGATCTGCTGTTTATGGCGCTGGTTCAGCAGGATCTGGAGCATGCCCCGGAACGTATTCGCCACAGCGAGGCATTGGTAAAAAAACTGGTTTGAACAGACAATGAGCGTATAATGCCCGCCCTGTTTGTGTTGTTTCTGAGAATTTCCTGATGGCGCTGTTAATCACCAAAAAATGCATCAATTGCGATATGTGCGAACCCGAATGCCCTAACCAGGCAATTTCAATGGGAGCGAGCATTTACGAGATTAACAGCGACCGCTGCACCGAGTGCGTGGGCCATTATGAGACGCCAACCTGCCAGAAGGTGTGCCCGATCCCCAATACTATCCTGAAAGATCCGGCACATCCTGAATCGGAAGAGCAGCTGTGGGACAAGTTCGTTCTGATGCACCACGCCGATAAAATTTAACTTTCGATAATCACCGTGGCGCAGGCGTAATGGCGTTCATCCGCCAGCGTCACATGCATGTTCGCCACGCCCAGCTTTTCTGCCAGATTTAGCGCCTCGCCCCACAGCCTGAGGCGCGGTTTACCCAGCTCATCGTTAAAGACTTCGAACTGATTGAACGCCAGACCGTTGCGGATGCCGGTACCGAAGGCTTTTGCCGCCGCCTCCTTCACCGCAAAACGTTTGGCAAGAAAACGCACCGGTTGCTGGTGCGCTTCCCAGATGGCCCACTCGTTATCGCTGAGCACCCGACGGGCAAGGCGATCGCCGCTGCGGGCAATCACCGCTTCGATGCGGGCGATCTCAACAATATCCGTGCCTAAGCCGAGGATAGCCATTACTTGCGGGCTTCCAGCATCAGACGCTTCATCTCTGACACCGCCTCTTTCAGACCGCTCATCACCGCGCGCCCGATAATCGCATGGCCGATGTTCAGCTCATGCATCTCCGGGATCGCCGCAATGGCCTTAACGTTATGATAGGTCAGACCGTGACCAGCATTCACCTTCAGACCCAGACCCGCCGCGTAGGTTGCCGCTTTGGCGATGCGATCGAGCTCTTTCGCCTGGGTCGCTTCGTCTTCGGCATCGGCGTAGCAGCCGGTGTGGATCTCAATAAACGGCGCGCCAACGTCGGCGGCGGCTTTGATCTGCGCTTCATCGGCATCGATAAACAGGGATACTAAAATCCCGGCATCGGCCAGACGTTTGCAGGCGTCACGCATCTTATCCAGCTGACCGGCCACATCCAGCCCGCCTTCGGTGGTCACTTCCTGGCGCTTTTCCGGCACCAGGCAGCAGAAATGCGGTTTCGTTTCTACAGCGATCGCCAGCATCTCTTCGGTGACGGCCATCTCCAGATTCATGCGGGTGTCCAGGGTCTGGCGCAGGATACGCACATCGCGGTCGGTAATATGGCGACGGTCCTCGCGCAGATGCACGGTAATGCCGTCGGCACCCGCCTGCTCGGCGATAAAGGCCGCCTGGACCGGGTCAGGATAGGCGGTTCCGCGCGCATTGCGCAGCGTGGCAATATGGTCAATGTTGACGCCTAACAGTAATTCAGCCATGACAATCCTCGGTTTCTCGTTGTTCATTTACGCTTTGGCATAAACTGCCTGAATAATTCGCGGCTCTTTAAGGGCTTGCCACCAAGATACGGCTTGAGCGCAATACGGGTAAAGCGTTTTGCCGCCCGCAGAGTGCTGGCGTCCGGAAATTCGCGTTCCGCCAGCGCCCGCAGATCCCGCCCGGTGAAGGTGCTGTTGTCGATAACCACGCTGGCGATAAAGCCCTTCTCTTCGCGATAGCGGTAGGTCATGGTGTCTTCGACTGGCTCGCCGCTGCCCGCGCAGTGCAGAAAATCGACGCCGTATCCCAGATGCCCGAGCAACGCCAGCTCAAAGCGGCGCAGCACAGGCTCGGGCGAGCCGCTCACGCCTGCCAGCGCCTGAAGACAGTGCAGATAATCGAAAAAGAGTTCAGAGAAGCGGGTCTCATGTTCAAGCACGCGCGTAATAAGCTCGTTAACATACAGACCGCTGTAGAGCGTAATACCAGAGAGAGGGAGCGCCAGAGAGACGGCTTCAGCACTGCGCAGGGTTTTCACTTCACCACGTCCGCCAAAGCGCACCAGCAGCGGTGTGAAGGGCTGCAAAGCACCTTTCAGATTAGAACGTTTAGAACGTGCGCCTTTGGCAACAAGGCGCACGCGGCCTGACTCTTCCGTGAAGACGTCCAGCATCAGGCTGGTTTCGCTCCAGGGACGACTGTGAAGGACAAAGGCTCTTTGCCATCCATCCACGTTTTAGTGGCTTATACGTCGTCGCCGTAACCAAGACTGCGCAGTGCGCGCTCGTCATCGGCCCAGCCAGATTTCACTTTCACCCACAGTTCCAGGTGAACCGGCGCTTCGAACATCTCCTGCATATCCTTACGGGCTTCAATACCGATGGTTTTGATTTTGGCACCTTTATTGCCAATCACCATCTTCTTCTGCCCTTCGCGCTCAACGAGGATCAGCCCGTTGATGTCATATCCGCCGCGCTCGTTAGTCTGGAAACGTTCGATTTCAACGGTGACAGAGTACGGCAGCTCCGCGCCAAGGAAACGCATCAGCTTTTCGCGAATGATTTCAGACGCCATAAAGCGCTGAGAACGGTCAGTGATGTACTCTTCAGGGAAGTGATGAATCGCTTCCGGCAGATGCTTGCGCACGATGCCCGCGATGGTGTCGACGTTCAGACCGGTCTCGGCAGAGAGCGGGACGATATCGAGGAAGTTCATCTGGCTACCCAACCACTGCAGATGCGGCAGCAGATCGGCTTTTTCCTGCACGTTGTCCACTTTGTTGACCGCGAGGATCACCGGCGTTTTACCGTCACGCAGTTTGTTCAGCACCATCTCGTCGTCCGGGGTCCAGCGGGTACCTTCGACAACAAAAATCACCAGCTCAACGTCGCCGATAGAGCTGCTCGCCGCCTTGTTCATCAGACGGTTAATGGCGCGCTTCTCTTCCATATGCAGACCCGGGGTATCGACATAAATCGCCTGATATGCCCCTTCGGTATGGATACCGACAATGCGGTGACGCGTGGTCTGCGCCTTGCGGGAGGTAATAGAGATCTTTTGCCCCAGCAGATTATTCAGCAGGGTTGATTTGCCTACGTTCGGACGTCCGACGATGGCAATAAATCCACAATAACTTTTTTCTTCGCTCATTCCAGCTCCAGCATTTTCAGCGCCTGTTCGGCGGCAGCCTGTTCCGCCTTACGACGGCTTGAACCTGTGCCAACCACCGGTTCACTCAGGCCACTGACCTGGCAATGGATGGTAAACTCCTGATCGTGTGCTTCGCCACGAACCTGCACCACCAGATAAGATGGCAGCGGCAGATGGCGACCCTGCAAATACTCCTGCAAACGGGTTTTTGGATCTTTCTGTTTATCACCCGGGCTGATCTCATCCAGACGCGTCTGATACCAGTTCAGGATCAGCTGCTCCACCGTCTGGATATCGCTGTCGAGGAAAACACCACCGATTAACGCTTCGACCGTATCCGCGAGAATAGATTCACGACGGAAGCCGCCGCTTTTCAGTTCGCCAGGCCCGAGTCGCAGGCATTCACCCAGTTCGAATTCACGGGCAATTTCGGCAAGCGTATTGCCACGTACCAGCGTTGCGCGCATGCGGCTCATATCGCCTTCATCCACACGCGGGAAACGGTGATAAAGCGCATTCGCAATAACAAAACTTAAAATGGAGTCGCCCAGAAATTCGAGTCGCTCATTGTGTTTGCTGCTGGCACTGCGATGGGTTAATGCCTGTTGCAACAACTCCTGATGCTGAAAAGTGTAGCCCAGCTTCCGTTGAAGCCGATTAATTACGATGGGGTTCATGCGATACCAATAGAATAAATGCGTCAAAAATGCAGCACACGAAACCGTCCTGAGAAAGCCAACGCGGTTTCGTGTGCCGTGGCACTGAATCAGCGCCAACCTTAAACTTCGGGGGAATATTCTATACGCAACGACAGGGGTTGTCGTTAGTCAGAAGAGATTTATCAGTGAAATAATTCACGTAGCCTCTGGTTAAAGAGGCTACGTGCTCATTTATCAGGAATTAATGGATGCCGCCAATACGATTTAACCGTACGCCGGTTGGCCATTCGCCTTCCTGTTTCTCGAAGCTCATCCAGATGGTGGTGGCTTTACCCACCAGGTTCGCTTCCGGCACAAAGCCCCAGTAACGGCTGTCCGCGCTGTTATCGCGGTTATCACCCATCATGAAGTAGTGTCCCGGTGGCACGATCCAGGTCGCCAGCTGCTGCCCCTTTTGCTGATAGTACATACCCAGCTGATCCTGCGCGATGGAGACGGTCAGGATACGGTGCGTCACATCGCCCAGGGTCTCTTTACGCTCGTTCAGACGAATACCGTTCTCTTTGGTCTCGCCTTTCGGCAGCTGGAAGAAACCGCTGGTCGCTTCGCCGCCGTTGCGACGGGCAAAGGTCTGCACAAAGTCGCTTGGCTCAACGCCGGAATAGGTCACCGGTAATGCGCTACCGCAAGCGGTGCCGGAACTGCAGCCAGGCTGAACCGTCACCTCTTTAGAAACCGGATTATAGGTTACCTTATCACCCGGTACGCCAACGGTACGTTTGATGTAATCCAGACGCGGATCGTCCGGATATTTGAACACCACGATATCGCCGCGTTTTGGATGGCCGGTTTCGATCAGCGTTTTCTGGTAGATCGGATCTTTAATGCCATAAGCAAACTTCTCGACCAGAATAAAATCACCGATCAGCAGCGTTGGCATCATCGAACCGGATGGGATCTGGAAAGGTTCATAGATAAACGAACGTACCACCAGCACAATGGCCAGCACCGGAAAGACCGAAGCGCCCGTTTCCAGCCAGCCCGGCTTAGGGCTGACTTTCTTCAGGGTATTCGGATCCAACTGGTCGCCCGTGGCAGCCTGCGCGGCGGCCTGACGTTCGCGACGTTTCGGAGCAAAGATAAACTTATCCAGACACCACAACAGCCCCGTCACCAGTGTGGCAATCACCAGGATCAGGGCAAACATGTTCGCCATGCCAACTCCTTAAGGGTTATTTTCCGTCTTTACCAACGTGCAGAATGGCGAGGAACGCTTCCTGCGGCAGCTCAACGTTACCGACCTGCTTCATACGCTTCTTACCTTCTTTCTGCTTCTGGAGCAGCTTCTTCTTACGGCTGACGTCACCGCCATAGCATTTTGCCAGAACGTTTTTACGCAGCTGTTTCACCGTAGAACGGGCGATAATATGGTTGCCAATCGCCGCCTGAATCGCAATGTCGAACTGCTGGCGTGGGATGAGATCTTTCATCTTCTCGACCAGTTCGCGACCGCGATACGGGGCGTTGTCGTTATGGGTGATCAGCGCCAGCGCATCGACGCGCTCGCCGTTGATCAACACGTCCACACGCACCATGTTGGAGGCCTGGAAGCGTTTGAAGTTGTAATCCAGCGACGCATAACCGCGTGAAGTTGACTTCAGACGATCGAAGAAGTCGAGCACCACTTCCGCCATCGGGATTTCATAGGTCAGCGCCACCTGGTTACCGTGGTAAACCATGTTGGTCTGCACACCACGTTTTTCGATACACAGCGTGATGACGTTACCGAGGAACTCCTGCGGCAGCAGCATGTGACATTCGGCGATCGGCTCGCGCAGCTCATGAATATTATTCAGCGGCGGCAGCTTGGATGGACTGTCGACGTAGATAACCTCTTTGGAGGTGGTCTCGACTTCGTACACGACCGTTGGTGCGGTGGTGATCAGATCCAGGTCATATTCACGCTCCAGACGCTCCTGAATGATCTCCATGTGCAGCAGGCCGAGGAAGCCGCAGCGGAAGCCGAAGCCCAGCGCCGTCGAGCTTTCTGGCTCATAGAACAGGGAAGCATCGTTCAGGCTCAGCTTGCCGAGCGCGTCACGGAAGTTCTCATAATCGTCAGAGCTGACCGGGAACAGACCGGCGTAAACCTGCGGTTTCACCTTTTTAAAGCCTGGCAGCGCTTTTTCTGCCGGGTTGCGGGCGCCCGTCAGGGTATCGCCCACTGGCGCGCCGAGGATGTCTTTGATCGCACAAACCAGCCAGCCTACTTCGCCGCACTTCAGCTCGGTACGGTCGACCTGTTTTGGCGTGAAGATACCCAGACGATCAGCGTTGTAAACCTGTCCGGTGCTCATCACTTTGATCTTGTCGCCTTTACGCATGGTGCCGTTTTTAATACGCACCAGCGAGACAACGCCGAGATAGTTATCGAACCAGGAGTCGATGATCAGCGCCTGCAGTGGCCCCTCCGGATCGCCTTCCGGCGCCGGGATGTCACGCACCAGACGTTCCAGCACGTCGGTTACACCCACGCCGGTTTTTGCCGAGCAGCGCACGGCGTCGGTCGCGTCGATGCCGACGATATCTTCGATCTCTTCCGCCACACGCTCAGGATCGGCGGCTGGCAGGTCGATCTTGTTCAGAACCGGCACCACCTCGAGATCCATTTCCATCGCGGTATAGCAGTTCGCCAGGGTCTGGGCTTCTACGCCCTGCCCCGCATCCACTACCAGCAGCGCGCCCTCACAGGCCGCCAGCGAACGGGAAACTTCATAAGAGAAGTCAACGTGGCCTGGGGTGTCGATAAAGTTAAGTTGGTAGGTTTCACCGTCAGACGCTTTATAGTCGAGCGTAACGCTCTGCGCTTTAATGGTAATACCGCGTTCGCGTTCCAGGTCCATGGAGTCCAGTACCTGGGCTGCCATTTCACGATCAGACAGGCCACCGCAAATCTGGATAATACGGTCAGACAGCGTCGACTTACCGTGGTCAATGTGAGCAATGATCGAAAAGTTACGTATGTTCTTCATATAGTTAAATAATTATGCCTTACGAATTCCTGGAGGCCGCTGTTCTTAGCCTGACGTTTTTCAGTGCGAAAACGCAGCATTCTACACTACATCTCCGTCACCAGGAAATGCTCTTCCAGCAAGCTTAGCGCGAAGATCTGGCGTTTTCTTTTATGAGATGTAAATAAAACAAAGCCCGGTAACATCACCGGGCTTCTGAAGAGAGCGTGTCGACACGCAGCTGATCGGGTGGCAATCCGACGCTGAGAATAACGGGCTGCCACGCTTCACGCTCCGCAAGACGGGAGGAAAAGCCGCGAGCCAGTAAAAAACCGCCTACGCCGCCCAGCGCTGCGCCGCACATGGCGGCGAGATCGGTCCCAAACAGTACCTGGAACAGACCGCCAAGGGCAAACAACCCCACCAGCGGGGAGAGATAGACCAGCATCGCCGAGCCAAGCAGGCTACCTTCAGCGATTCCTAACTCGACTTTTTGCCCCTCCACCAGCGGCTCTGCGCTGGGCACGCTGATCGTGTGTGAGGTCTGTGGTCCAAGTTTGTTCAGCACCCGGCTGCCGCAACCGGCGCGGGAGGCGCAGCTGTTGCAGGATGCTTTGACGTCGCAGCTGACCAGCGCGACGCCCTTATGCCATGAAACGACCGTTGCCCACTCTTTGATCATTGTGCAGCCCTGAATTTAATGCTGTCGGCGATACGTTTAGCCGTTTGCGGCGGCAGTTCACCGACAACGGTGATCTCTGCGTTATCCCGTATTGTGGTGCTGACGGTGCGACGCCCGGTACGCAACATCTGATCGGCACTGACCGGTGTTGCCCGGTTGATATTAACCGAGAAGCTGAACAAGCCGTCGGAGTAAAGACGGGATTCAACCGGGGTATCGATGGTGGGCAGCTGGCGTCGACTGCTGGAGACTTCACTGAAGCCCTGCGGGATCCAGTTGGGCGCCCAGTTAAAGTTGACGTTATCCCCCGCCGGGACGGAGAGCAGCGGCGGCAGGTTCGCTTTTGCCAGATTCTGCATGCTGTTACCGACCTGATCGTCGATGGTGAAAGAGATCACCCGGAACTGCTCCAGCGTCTCACCATCCCGATCCAGCAGATCGACCCGCATTGGCAGCTTGGTCTCTGCATCCATCCAGACGATATAGCTGTAACGTGTTCCGTCTCTGGCGACCACCCGCAGCACCTCGCAGAGCCGATCGGCGATACGGGTACGTCCTACGGAGATAAAGTCGTAGTAAGGGGAGAGCCGTTTAAAATCGGTATAAATGAGCGAAGGCAGCGAATCAACAATGTAGTCGCCATTCAGCGTAAAGGGTTCGAGACCCGGCTCGAAATAGCTGATTTCATTGCCACGCTGCACGACTTCGCGGCGCGGACCATCCATCTGCAAAAGCTGGGCAAGCGGCTGTTTATCAAGACGGGCATGGCGATAGCGTAACGACTCTACACCTTGCTTATTGATACTGATAAAAGACAGCTCGTAGTTGAGTGACTGGCTGGCCTGGTTCATTTGCTGCAACAACGCCCCGGACGATACATCAGCCGAGGCGTTGACAGTGAACAACAGGCTACCCGCCATCAGAGACATGGCGCACCAAAGTTGCTTCATTACTGCGATTGCGTTCCTAAAGTTTGGTTTCCTGGCACTTGCACAGCAGCCTGCTGCGTTTGCGCCTGTTCAAACTGAAGCTGTTCAGAATGCAGACGACGCTGCAATTCATAATCCTGCAACATCGCGTTAATACGACGGCGCTGCTCCTGGACCTGCTGCTGCTGACCGGCACCGGCCGAGGCATCAGAAGGAATACCCAGACTTACCGGGCTGGCTTTGCCCATCATCGGAAGTGTATTAAACACTGGCGCTTCTGGTTGCTGGCTCACTTCAGATTGAGTGTTATAGTGCTGGACGCCCACAATAACTGCAAGCGATACGCAAGCAGCCACACCCATTTGAGTCAGTTGACTCGCCCAGGGGCGCACTTTGTTCCAGAAAGGCATCTTCTGCCACAGGTGCGGTGCAGGTTGGGCTTCGGGGATTAGCGGGGTGGCCTGAGAAACAGCTTCGTTCTCTATGGCCGCCATTACGCGAGCTGAGATATCAAAATGGAGGAGATCGCTGGTATCGCCGCGCAGAGTATCGCGAATGAGATGATAACTCTCCCAGGTTTTTTGCATCTCAGGAGAGCGAGAGAGCTCGTTGAGCATCTCACTGTCCAGCGTTTCACCATCCATCAAAGCGGAAAGTTGTTCTTTCTGCATGCCTAATACCTTTTCCAGTATCCCGCTATCGTCAACGCCTGATTAGCGGTTGAACTTTATTATCAATAGCTTCTCGCGCACGAAAGATCCGTGAGCGAACCGTACCGACCGGGCAATCCATGATAGCGGCTATCTCTTCATAGCTCAGGCCATCTAACTCCCGCAACGTAATTGCCATGCGTAAATCTTCCGGGAGCGACTCGATGGTGCGAAAAACTATTTGTCTCAGTTCTTCTGACAACATTAAGTTCTCAGGGTTCGAAATTTCTTTCAACGCACCGCCGCTTTCAAAATTTTCAGCGTCGATAGCATCGACATCGCTTGAAGGCGGACGTCGGCCCTGAGCGACGAGGTAGTTCTTAGCCGTATTGACGGCAATACGGTACAGCCAGGTATAAAAAGCACTATCTCCCCGGAAAGATTCCAGCGCACGATAGGCCTTAATGAAAGACTCTTGTACCACATCAGGAACATCCCCTGACGGTACATAGCGGGACACCAGACTCGCCACCTTATGCTGGTAGCGCACCACCAGTAGGTTAAAGGCTTTCTGATCTCCCTTCTGGACCCGTTCAACCAGAATCTGGTCCGTTAACTGCTCGCTCATCCGAGGTAAAGTCTCCCCAAACCTAAATTCCACGCGTTATCGAAACGCCACTCCAAACACTGCACTGTGAGCAAGCAGTTGCTTTGAGGGTCTTTATTTCAATTAGTTCCGTCACGCCTTTGTTTTTGTTAATCACGTCGCAGACCGTTCATTTTCTATCATTATAAGTCTGATACCGATACGTACCCAGTTTCTGCTAAGAAATGGTCTTTTACCGCTTGCAGGGTAACGCAAGACGGGCTTTATTTCACCACAAAATCTGAAGCTAACGATCTGCTACGCAAAATATTTTCGCCCTTTTAGTCCCTTATCGCTGTCCAGCCTTTGTTTAGTCATTGCAACAACTCTTAAAAAAAACGTGCGATTCATCGCATTCAGGTGCTATGCTGGCCAAACACTGTTTAGTAAATTAAACACACATCATGAACGCAATTTCCGAACTCACCTGTGACGTACTGATTATCGGCAGCGGTGCCGCCGGCCTTTCACTGGCGCTGCGACTCGCCCCACACCAGAAAGTGATTGTCCTCAGCAAAGGTCCTGTTAGCGAAGGTTCTACCTTCTATGCCCAGGGCGGAATTGCTGCGGTGTTTGATGAAACTGACAGTATCGACTCCCATGTCGAAGATACCCTGATTGCAGGTGGCGGTATCGTGGACCGACACGCGGCTGAATTTGTCGCCAGTAATGCCCGCCACTGCGTGCAATGGCTGATCGATCAGGGCGTGCTGTTTGATACCCACGTGCAGGCCAATGGAGAAGAGAGTTACCACCTGACGCGTGAGGGCGGACACAGCCATCGCCGGATCCTGCATGCCGCAGATGCCACTGGTAAAGCAGTCGAAACGACGCTGGTCAGCCAGGCGTTAAGCCATCCCAACATCCGGGTGCTGGAACGCAGCAACGCGGTGGATTTGATCATCTCCGATAAGATTGGTCTGCCGGGCACGCGGCGCGTTGTGGGAGCCTGGGTCTGGAACCGTAATAGAGAGAAGGTGGAAACCTGTCGGGCAAAATCGGTTGTACTGGCAACCGGCGGTGCCTCTAAGGTGTATCAGTACACCACCAACCCGGATATTTCCTCAGGGGACGGTATTGCCATGGCCTGGCGAGCAGGCTGTCGCGTGGCCAATCTGGAATTTAACCAGTTCCATCCCACTGCGCTATTCCACCCGCAGGCACGCAACTTCCTGCTGACCGAAGCGCTACGCGGTGAAGGCGCGCATTTAAAACGCCCGGATGGCACGCGCTTTATGCAGGATTTCGACGAGCGGGGCGAGCTGGCGCCGCGTGATGTCGTGGCCCGCGCTATCGATCATGAGATGAAACGCCTGGGCGTGGACTGCATGTATCTGGATATCAGCCACAAACCCGAAGCCTTTATTCGCCAGCACTTCCCGACCATCTATGAAAAACTGTTGGGGCTCGGCATCGATATCACCAAAGAGCCGATGCCGGTGGTGCCCGCGGCGCACTATACCTGCGGCGGCGTGATGGTCGACGATCATGGCCGGACCGACGTTGACGGCCTGTACGCCATCGGCGAGGTGAGCTACACCGGCCTGCATGGCGCGAACCGAATGGCATCAAACTCGCTTCTGGAGTGCCTTGTGTATGGCTGGTCAGCGGCGGAAGATATCACGAAGCGCATGCCTTACGCCCGCCAGGTGGAAAACCTGCCGGACTGGGACGAAAGCCGCGTGGAGAACCCGGATGAACTGGTCGTGATCCAGCATAACTGGCACGAGCTGCGCCTCTTTATGTGGGATTACGTCGGCATTGTGCGCACCACCAAACGTCTGGAGCGCGCCCTGCGCCGTATTACCATGCTGCAGCAGGAAATTGATGAGTATTACGCCCATTTCCGCGTATCCAATAATTTGCTGGAACTGCGTAATCTGGTTCAGGTGGCGGAGCTGATTGTGCGCTGCGCAATGATGCGCAAAGAGAGCCGCGGTTTGCACTACACGCTCGACTACCCGGAGCAGCTTGAGCATTCCGGCCCGTCGGTGCTCTCACCGCTGGCTCACATAAATAAATAGAAGGGGTGGGTCAGCGCCGTGTAGTCATCGGAATAACGCTGATCTGGCCCACGTATCACCAGCCTGTCGCTGAAGCACTCTCCCTCTTTCGGCGACAGCGCCAGCAGCACCCGGTGCGGCAGCCTGCCGTCGGTTTCCGCAATATCGGTGCGCAGGCGTAAAAACCAGCCCATCTCCAGCGCGCTGGCAATAAATGCACTGCCTGCGCTCTCCGGTAATACCACGCAGAAAAATCCCTCTTCGGAGATCAACCCGGCAGCGCAGGCTAACAGCGCGCCATGATCGAGCGTGTCGGTATACCGGGCCTGCTCTCGCTGGGGTGTAGCACAGGCTACGCCCGGTTCAAAATAGGGAGGATTGCTGACAATCAGGTCATAGCGGCCCGTTTGTTCTGGCGCCCAGGCAAGAACATCCGCACAATGAAGAGATACGCGCGAAGCCCAGGGGGATTCCGCTACGTTTTCCGCTGCCTGCTCAGCCGCCTGGGGATCCAGTTCAACCGCGTCAAGCGTGACAGCGTGTTCGGTACGCTGCGCCAGCATCAGGGCTAATAATCCGCTGCCGCTGCCAATGTCGAGGATACGTTTAACGCCTGCTACCGGTGCCCATGCCCCCAGTAAAATGCCATCAGTGCCGACTTTCATTGCACAGCGATCGTGGGCAACAAAGAACTGCTTAAAAGTAAAACCATCGCGGCGCAGCTGCGCTTTGAGTTGAGACATGTCGGAGCAACCTTCAAAGTGAAACGGGAGTAGCATAGGTGAAAGCGTAACGACGGAAAAGGGATATCCACACAAACAGATGAAGATTGCAGCCGTAACGTCTATAATCAGCGCCCCACACAGAGGTAGAACATGACTGTAACGACTTTTTCCGAACTTGAACTCGATGAAAGCCTTCTGGACGCGCTCCAGGAAAAAGGCTTCACACGCCCGACCGCTATTCAGGAAGCGGCAATTCCGCCTGCACTGGAGGGCCGTGACGTGCTCGGTTCTGCGCCAACCGGCACGGGTAAAACGGCAGCCTATTTGCTGCCTGCGTTGCAGCATCTGCTGGATTTTCCGCGTAAGAAATCAGGTCCGCCGCGTATTCTGATCCTCACCCCGACCCGTGAACTGGCGATGCAGGTTACCGATCATGCCCGTGAGCTGGCGAAGAATACCCACCTGGATATCGCAACCATTACCGGCGGTGTGGCCTATATGAACCACGCCGAAGTATTCAGTGAGAACCAGGATATCGTCGTTGCGACGACCGGGCGTCTGCTGCAATACATCAAAGAAGAGAACTTCGACTGCCGTGCGGTTGAAACCTTAATTCTTGACGAAGCTGACCGTATGCTGGATATGGGCTTTGCGCAGGATATCGAACACATTGCCGGTGAGACCCGCTGGCGTAAGCAGACTATGCTCTTCTCCGCGACGCTGGAAGGCGATGCAATTAAAGATTTTGCTGAGCGTCTTCTGGAGGACCCAGTTGAGGTTTCCGCCACCCCGTCCACCCGCGAGCGCAAGAAGATCCATCAGTGGTACTACCGCGCCGATGATATTCAGCATAAAACCGCGCTGCTGATCCACCTGCTGAAACAGCCTGAAGCCACCCGCTCTATCGTCTTTGTACGGAAACGTGAGCGTGTGCACGAGCTGGCGACCTGGCTGCGTGAAGCGGGTATCAATAACTGCTATCTCGAAGGCGAGATGGTGCAGATTAAACGTAACGAAGCGATCAAACGTCTGACCGATGGCCGCGTGAACGTGCTGGTGGCGACCGACGTTGCTGCGCGCGGTATTGATATTCCTGATGTCAGCCACGTGTTCAACTTCGATCTGCCGCGCACTGCGGATACCTATCTCCACCGCATTGGCCGTACCGGTCGTGCCGGGCGTAAAGGGACAGCCATTTCGCTGGTCGAAGCGCATGACCATCTGCTGCTGCAAAAAATTGGTCGTTACGTTGAAGAGCCGCTGAAGGCCCGCGTGATCGACGAACTGCGTCCGAGCACCCGTGCGCCGAGCGAAAAAATGACGGGCAAACCGTCCAAGAAAGTGCTCGCTAAACGTGCCGAGAAAAAGGCGAAAGAGAAAGAGAAACCGCGCGTGAAGCAACGCCACCGTGATACCAAAAACGTGGGCAAGCGTCGTAAGCCTAGCGGCAGCGCGCCGGTGACACAGAAAGAAGAGTAATAAAAAAGCCGGGTTCTAACCCGGCTTTTTTTATCTGTACGCTGGTAACGATTACAGGCTGGCAGTAAAGGTACGGGCAATAACGTCGCGCTGCTGTTCGGCAGTCAGTGAGTTAAAGCGTACCGCGTAGCCAGAAACACGGATGGTCAGCTGCGGATATTTTTCCGGATGCTTAACAGCATCTTCCAGCGTTTCACGACGCAGCACGTTAACGTTCAGATGCTGACCGCCTTCAACGCGGACTTCAGGTTTGATTTCCATAGGGATTTCGCGGTATTCGAACTCGCCCAGCGCGTTAACCTGAACAACTTCATCTTCAGCAAAGCCTGCTTTTGCGCATACGCAACGCGCTTCGCCTTTCTCGCTGTCCAGCAGCCAGAAAGAGTTCAGCAGGTCGTCGTTTGCAGCTTTAGTAATCTGGATACCAGTAATCATGTGATGTCTCCCTTACACTACAATATTGGGTGTCGCCCGTTCGTCCGGGCAATTGGTAAAACCATTGTTGCTTGAGTGTATATATATCAGTCAAACCCTCGCCATTCCTTGACTTAAATCAACAAAAACCACACCAGTAAAAGGGTGATAAACGGAGATTATTGTTTTATATCAATTTTAACCTCGCAATTGGCTTCAAAATTCCGTGTAAATTTTCAATATTTTTCAGTGCAATGACATTTTTGGCTCGCCAGTTTTGTTCCCTCGTCATATGCAGTTAAGCTAAAGACAGTGAAAATTCGCAGGAGAGCGAGATGACAGCACCTTTAACCTGGCACGACGTACTGGCCGATGAAAAAAAACAGCCTTACTTCGTTAATACTCTGAATACCGTTGCCGCGGAACGTCAGGACGGCATCACCATCTATCCGCCCCAGAAAGATGTGTTCAACGCCTTTCGTTTTACCGAGCTGGCAGATGTCAAAGTGGTTATCCTGGGACAGGATCCCTACCACGGACCGGGTCAGGCACACGGCCTGGCGTTTTCTGTGCGTCCGGGCGTTGCTATCCCCCCTTCCCTGCTGAATATGTATAAGGAGCTGGAAGCCTCCGTACCGGGGTTTACCCGACCTTCACATGGTTACCTGGAAAGCTGGGCGCGTCAGGGCGTTCTGTTGCTCAACACCGTGCTGACGGTTCGCGCCGGGCAGGCCCATTCTCATGCCAGCCTCGGGTGGGAGACATTTACCGACAAGGTCATCAGCCTGATTAACCAGCACCGGGAAGGCGTGGTCTTTTTGCTCTGGGGATCGCATGCGCAGAAGAAAGGGTCGATCATTGATACTCAGCGCCATCATGTGCTGAAAGCGCCGCACCCGTCACCGCTGTCAGCCCATCGCGGCTTTTTTGGCTGCAATCATTTTGTGCTGGCGAATGAGTGGCTGGAGAAACAGGGCGAAACGCCGATTGACTGGATGCCGGAGTTACCGGCTGAAAGCGAGTAAGTTGTTGTAGGCCGGGTAAGGCGAAGCCGCCACCCGGCACATTGCCCGGCGGCGCTACGCTTGCCGGGCCTACGAACGACGAACAAAGCGGGATTATGCTTTGTTCTGACGCCACCATTCCGCCAGCAGAACGCCGGTCGCAACGGATACGTTGAGGCTTTCTACATTGCCGGTGCCATCGATAGAGACGCTCAGATCGGCGCTGGAGAGTGCCGCATCGGAGAGACCATCGCGCTCCTGACCCAACACCAGCACCATCTTACGGGGCAGTGTCGCTTTAAACAGCGGCGTGGTGCCTTTGTGGCTGGAGGTGGTCACGATGGCATAGCCCGCCTGACGGAACTGCTCAATCGCTTCCAGCACGCTGTCGCCAGTGATCGGCTGAACGTGCTCCGCGCCGCCTTCCGCCGTACGGATTGCTGCGCCGGATTCCAGCAGAGCCGCATCCTGCAACAGAACGCCTTTCACGCCGAAGTGGGCACAGCTGCGCATCATGGCGCCGAGGTTGTGCGGGTTACCCACGTCTTCCAGGGCCAGCACGCAATCATCTTCGCCAGCCTGGCTGACCCACTGCTTAACGGTGGTACCGTTACGTTTCTTAATCAGGAAGCAGACGCCACCATGGTGTTCGGTGCCAGACGCTTTGGTGATCTCAGCATCGTCCACCACATGGTAGGCTTTGCGGTTGGCCGCCATCCAGCGCAGCGCTTCTTTGAAACGCGGCGTGACGCTCTGGATGAACCAGGCGCGCACGATGCAATCAGGACGGCTCTGGAACAGGGCCTGACAGGCGTTTTCGCCATAGACGCGCGTCTCTTCGGCACGCTGACGGCGGATCACTTCCGGATCGATAACCGTTTTACCGGCCATGCTGCCGTGATCGACGGGCGCTGTGGACTCGTCGCCCGGCGCGCGGGAGACGGTACGCCACGGTGAGGCGTCGCGGCTAAAATCGTCGCGTTTGAAATCATCACGCTTACGGTCGTCACGTTTGCGGTCATCACCGCGGCTGCTTCTCTCATCGCGGGCGGGGCGACGGCCACCGTCTGCACGAGATGGCCCTGGACGTCCGCCACCTTTTCCGGTACGCGGATTTTGGGTGCGTTTATCAGAGTCATCGTCACTGCGGACATACATCACTTTGACCTTGCCGCTTTTGTTTTTCAGTTCGTCGTTCATGCTTTTCTCCACCAGCGCTGCGCGAAGCGCGCAGATTACCCGATGTCCCGGCGCATAGCCATTACTTCGTATAAAAGCCTGTGACTATTGTTCTCATTGAACAAAACGCATTGTCGTTTCAAACAGGGTCGTTGATAATATGTAACATATTGGAAACATAACCGGCATGTTGCCGATTTGTCCCCCTGCTCTACCTGAGGTTAGTTATGAATACCGTATGTGCCAACTGCCAGGCTCTTAACCGCATTCCGGAAGATCGCATTGATGACGGAGCAAAATGCGGACGCTGCGGTCATGAATTGTTCGATGGTGACGTGATTAATGCTACCGGCGAAACTCTGGATAAACTGCTGAAGGATGATCTGCCGGTTGTTGTAGACTTCTGGGCACCCTGGTGCGGCCCTTGCCGTAACTTTGCGCCGATCTTTGAAGATGTCGCCGAAGAGCGTAGCGGTAAAATGCGTTTTGTGAAAGTGAACACCGAAGCTGAGCGCGAACTGAGCTCCCGCTTCCGCATTCGTAGTATCCCGACCATTATGATTTTCAAAAATGGTGAAGTCGTCGATATGCTCAATGGTGCCGTTCCGAAAGCACCTTTTGATAGCTGGCTGAACGAATCCCTCTGACATTCCGGGGCACGTAACTTGTGCCCCGCCCTCGCCTCTGCGAGAATGGCGTTTTTTCTGCGCTCCTTCCCATGACTGATAACGCCGTACTGCAACTGCGCGCCCAACGCCTGGCGCGTGCGACTCGCCCTTTTCTTGCCCGTGGTAACCGCATTCGTCGCTGTCAGCGCTGTCTGCTGCCGCTCAGGCAGTGTCTCTGCGCGACGCTGGCGCCCAGCCATGCTCAAAGCCGTTTCTGCCTGGTGATGTTCGATACCGAACCGATGAAGCCCAGCAACACCGGACGGCTGATCGCCGATATTCTACCGGATACCGCAGCCTTCCAGTGGTCACGCACTGAGCCACCTCAGGCGCTGCTCGATCTGGTCGCCAGCCCCGACTATCAACCGATGGTAGTGTTTCCGGCCTCCTACGCCGGTGAGACGCGCCAGGTAATTACCGCGCCCTCCGCCGGCAAACCGCCGCTGTTTATCATGCTGGATGGCACCTGGACTGAAGCGCGTAAAATGTTTCGCAAAAGCCCCTATCTGGATGCGCTGCCGGTGATCTCCGTCGATTTGTCGCGCGTCTCGGCTTACCGGCTGCGTGAAGCCCACGCAGAAGGCCAGTATTGTACTGCCGAAGTGGCCATTGCCCTGCTGGATCTGGCGGGGGACGTTCAGGCGGCAGGCGCCCTGGGCGATCACTTCTCACGCTTTCGCGAACGTTATCTGGCCGGAAAAACCATTCATAAGGGAAGCATCACAGCGGCGGAGCCGGAAAGCGTTTAAAATCATCAGGTCACTCGCCTTTTCAGGAGATCTGTATGAGCCAGCGCGGGCTAGAAGCCTTACTCCGCCCTAAATCCATTGCCGTGATTGGCGCGTCGATGAAGCCTGAACGCGCCGGTTATCTGATGATGCGTAACCTGCTCGCTGGCGGCTTTAATGGCCCGATACTGCCGGTTACCCCCGCGTATAAGGCGGTGTTGGGTGTCCTTGCCTGGCCGGATGTGGAGAGCCTGCCCTTCATTCCCGATCTCGCGGTGCTCTGCACCCACGCCCGACGTAACATCGCCCTGCTCGACGCACTGGGGAAGAAGGGCTGCAAAACCTGCATTATTCTCTCTTCGCCCCCTGAACAACAGGCGGAGCTGCTGGCCTGCGCGACGCGCTACCAGATGCGACTGCTGGGGCCAAACAGTCTGGGTCTGCTGGCACCGTGGCAGGGGCTGAATGCCAGCTTTTCTCCCGTCCCGATACGTAAAGGCAAGCTGGCCTTTATTTCCCAGTCGGCGGCGGTCTCTAATACTATCCTCGACTGGGCCCAGCAGCGCGAAATGGGCTTTTCCTATTTCATCGCGCTGGGCGACGGTCTGGACATTGACGTTGACGAGCTGCTGGATTTTCTGGCGCGCGATAGTAAAACCAGCGCCATCCTGCTCTATCTTGAGCATCTCAGCGACGCGCGACGCTTCGTCTCGGCAGCCCGTAGCGCTTCACGCAACAAACCGATTCTGGTGATCAAAAGCGGGCGTAGCCCGGCCGCCCAACGTCTTTTGCATTCTCATTCAGGCATGGATCCGGCATGGGATGCCGCTATCCAGCGTGCCGGCTTGCTGCGTGTTCAGGACACCCACGAACTCTTTTCCGCTGTCGAAACGCTCAGCCATATGCGCCCGCTGCGCGGGGAACGGCTGATGATCATCAGTAACGGGGCCGCACCGGCCGCGCTGGCGCTGGATGAACTGTGGCTGCGTAACGGTAAGCTGGCCACACTCAGCGAAGAGACAATGCAGCGCCTGCGTGAGGCATTGCCGTCCGGCGTGGAGCCGGGTAATCCACTCGACTTACGCGACGATGCCAGCAGCGAGCACTATCTCATGGCACTCAATATCCTGCTGGACAGCCAGGATTTTGATGCCCTGATGGTTATTCACTCCCCTAGTGCCGTAGCCCCGGGCAGCGAAAGCGCTCGTGCGCTGATTGATATTGTGAAGAAGCATCCGCGTGGAAAGTATGTGTCGCTTCTGACCAACTGGTGCGGTGAATTTTCATCTCAGGAGGCGCGACGTCTGTTCAGCGAGGCTGGCCTCCCCACTTACCGTACCCCGGAAGGCACTATCACCGCTTTTATGCATATGGTGGAGTACCGGCGCAATCAGAAACAGCTGCGGGAGACGCCTGCCCTGCCGGGAAACCTGACCGCCAATACGGGTCATGCTCACGACCTGTTGCAGCGTGCCATTGATGACGGCGCGCGTTCGCTGGATACCCATGAGGTACAGCCGATCCTCACCGCCTATGGCCTGCATACACTGCCCACCTGGATCGCCAGCGACAGCGCGGAAGCGGTGCATATTGCCGAGCAGATCGGTTATCCGGTAGCACTGAAACTGCGTTCGCCAGATATCCCGCATAAATCTGAAGTTCAGGGGGTGATGTTGTATCTGCGTACCGCGGTGGAAGTCCAGCAGGCGGCGGATGCCATTATCGATCGCGTTAAAATGGCCTGGCCCCAGGCGCGGATCCACGGCCTGCTGGTGCAGAGCATGGCTAATCGTGCCGGCGCGCAGGAGCTACGGGTGGTAGTGGAACACGATCCGGTCTTCGGTCCGCTGATTATGCTGGGCGAAGGGGGCGTGGAGTGGCGCCCTGAAGAGCAGGCGGTGGTTGCCCTGCCGCCCCTGAACATGAACCTGGCGCGTTATCTGGTGATTCAGGGGATTAAGAGCAAAAAGATCCGTGGACGCAGTGCCTTAAGACCGCTGGATATCGCCGCCCTGAGCCAGTTCCTGGTGCAGGTATCGAACCTGATTGTCGATAGCCCGGAAATCCAGCGTCTGGATATTCATCCTTTACTGGTATCCGGCAGCGAACTGACGGCGCTGGATGTGACGATGGATGTGGCGGCCTATACCGGCGATCGCGAAAGCCGGCTTGCTATTCGCCCTTACCCCCATCAGCTTGAAGAGTGGGTGGAGATGAAAAATGGCGAACTGTCGCTGTTCCGCCCTATCCTTCCTGAAGATGAACCCCAGCTTCAGCGCTTTATCGCCCAGGTCACAAAAGAAGATTTGTATTACCGCTACTTTAGCGAAATCAACGAATTTACCCACGAAGATTTAGCCAATATGACGCAGATCGACTACGATCGGGAAATGGCTTTCGTTGCTGTCCGACGCACTGAAGAGGGCGATGAAATCCTTGGCGTCACACGTGCCATCTCCGATCCTGATAACGTTGATGCGGAGTTTGCGGTGCTTGTTCGCTCCGATCTGAAAGGTCTTGGGCTGGGAAGACGATTACTCGAAAAACTGATCAGTTATACGCGCGATCACGGACTGATCCGCCTCAATGGCATTACCATGCCTAACAACCGTGGCATGGTCGCCCTGGCGCGAAAGCTGGGCTTTACCGTTGATATCCAGCTTGAAGATGGGATCGTCGGGTTGACTCTGCAGCTTATGCCATCAGGTAAACAAGAGTAAGGTACTGGAAATGTTGACCACTTTAAACGGCACTGGTGGTATGATTGCCCGCTTCTGTTGTCTACATAGTACATATAATCCTTCAATGAACAGAGAAGAAACGCACTGTGATGTTGTCAAAATTTAAGCGTAATAAACATCAACAACACCTTGCTCAACTACCGAAGATTTCTCAGTCAGTTGATGATGTAGAGTTTTTTTATGCTCCCGCCGACTTTCGGGAGACGCTACTGGAAAAAATTGCCAGCGCAACGCATCGTATCTGCATTATCGCGCTTTATCTTGAACAGGATGAGGGCGGCAGCGCCATTTTACGCGCCGTGTACGAAGCCAAACGCCAGCGCCCTGAGCTGGATGTCCGTATCCTGGTCGACTGGCATCGCGCCCAGCGCGGTCGTATTGGCGCCGCTGCGTCCAACACCAATGCCGACTGGTATTGCCGCATGGCGCAGGAAAACCCCGGCGTAGATGTCCCCGTTTATGGTGTTCCTGTTAACACCCGCGAAGCTCTGGGCGTTCTCCATTTCAAAGGCTTTATCATTGATGACAGCGTGCTCTATAGCGGCGCGAGTCTGAACGATGTCTATCTGCATCAACTGGATAAATACCGTTACGATCGTTATCACCTGGTGCGTAATGCCCGCATGGCTGACGTCATGTTTGAGTGGGTGGACCAACATCTGGTGCATGGCCGCGGCGTGAATCGGCTTGACGATCCGCAGCGACCAAAAAGCCCGGAGATCAAAAATGAGATCCGCCTTTTCCGTCAGGAACTGCGCGATGCCATGTTCCATTTCCAGGGCGATGCCGATAATGAACAGCTTGCAGTGACCCCACTGGTTGGGCTGGGTAAATCCAGCCTGCTCAACAAGACCATCTTCCATCTGATGCCGTGTACAGAACATAAGCTGACCATCTGTACACCGTACTTCAACCTGCCGGCGGTGCTGGTGCGTAACATCATTCAGCTGTTACGCGACGGTAAAAAGGTGGAAATTATCGTTGGCGATAAAACCGCGAACGATTTCTTCATTCCTGAAGATCAGCCATTTAAGATCATCGGCGCCCTGCCTTATCTCTATGAGATCAACCTGCGCCGCTTCCTGAGCCGCCTGCAGTACTATGTGAATACCGATCAGCTGGTTGTGCGTCTGTGGAAAGATGAAGATAACAGCTATCACCTGAAAGGCATGTGGGTTGATGATGAATGGATGCTGCTGACGGGCAATAACCTCAATCCCCGCGCGTGGCGACTGGATCTAGAAAATGCGATTTTGATCCACGATCCCCGCCAGGAGCTGGCTGCTCCGCGCGACCGTGAACTGGATCTGATCCGCACGCACACCACTGTGGTTAACCATTATCGCGATCTGCAAAGTATCGCTGACTATCCGGTGAAAGTGCGTAAGCTAATTCGCCGTTTACGTCGCATCCGAATCGACCGGTTGATTAGCCGCATCCTGTAATCTTCAGCCCTGTCATTGACGGGGCTTTTTTATGGAGGTCGTTGTGCGTTATTTGCTGTTAATGGGCTGCCTGGTTTTGGGCGGATGCAGCCATATGGCTCAGGATAGCTGGTCGGGTCAGGATAAGGCGCAACACTTTTTAGCCTCGGCGATGCTCTCGGCTGCGGGTAATGAATATGCACAGCGCCAGGGCTACAGCCGCGACTGCAGCGCTGCATACGGCCTGATGTTTTCGGTCAGTCTGGGGGCATCGAAAGAGCTCTGGGACAGCCGCCCGGCAGGGAGCGGCTGGAGCTGGAAAGATTTTGCCTGGGACATAGCCGGTGCGACTACCGGCTATGCCGTCTGGCAGATGGCGGATCATTAAAGACGCACGCCTTTCCCTTTGCGGTGCAGCATTAAAGAAACCATAAATGCCAGCGCCCCCATCAGCGTGACGTACCAGAAAAAGATTGCCTCACTCCCCACCGATTTTAATGACAGGGCTACATATTCCGCTGAGCCGCCAAACAGCGCGTTAGCCACCGCATAAGATAACCCAACGCCCAGTGCACGCACCTGAGCCGGAAACATCTCTGCCTTAAGAATGCCGCTGATCGAGGTGTAAAAACTGGCAATGACCAATGCGACCATCACCAGTGCAAAAGCGGCATAAGGAGATGTGACATGCTGGAGTGCAGTGAGAATGGGCACAGTACATATTGCCGACAACCCGCCGAAAATCAGCATTGAGCTACGACGACCGATTCTATCCGACAGCGCACCGATAATGGGCTGGGTGAGCATAAAGACAAAGAGCGCCACCGTCATGACCATGCTCGCCACGTTAGCGTGCATACCCGTTGTATTAACCAGATACTTCTGCATATAGGTAGTGAAGGTATAGAAGGTGAGCGAACCGCCAGCCGTAAAGCCGAGCACCATTAAAAAGGCCTTCCGGTTACGCCACAAGCCCTTAAAAGAACCTGCCTCTTTTAACGTCCTTACCTCTTTACGCGACGTTTCGTCCAGCTGACGGCGCAGCCACAGCGCCACAATGGCAAGGAGGGCGCCAAGCGCAAAAGGAATACGCCATCCCCAGGCACGGAGATCTTCATCACTCAGAACCTGTTGCAGGATCACGACGGCCAGAATTGCCAGGAGCTGTCCCCCGATCAGGGTGACGTACTGAAATGAGGCATAAAAGCCTTTACGCCCTTCCACGGCAACTTCACTCATATATGTCGCGCTTGTGCCATATTCCCCCCCAACGGAAAGTCCCTGGAACAAACGCGCCAACAGCAGTAAGGCTGGAGCCCAAGTGCCGATAGTGTCATAGCCCGGAAGGCAGGCGATAACCAGGGAGCCGAAACACATCATGCAGACGGAGATCAGCATGGACGTTTTTCGCCCCTTTCGATCGGCAATACGCCCAAAGAGCCAGCCGCCGATTGGACGCATCAAAAAGCCTGCGGCGAAAACGCCTGCAGTTTGCAGAAGCTGGGTAGTGGTGTTGCCGGATGGGAAGAAGATATGGGCAAAATAGAGCGAGCAAAACGAGTACACGTAAAAGTCGAACCATTCAACCAGATTGCCTGAAGATGCACCGACGATTGCCCAAATCCTGCGGCGAGTATCGTCCTCTGCCAGTTTTTTACTATCCGTATCTGTACTTGCTACGGTTTCTGTCATTTTAAATCCCCTGTCTTACAATGCGGGCCAAAGCACCCACTCCAGTAAAACCAGATTTAAAATTTAACGTTAGGTAAAATAATTGTTTCTATTATGTTTCATTTAATTTTGTTATCTCCGTCACAAAATGCGTCCTGACACGGATAACATCATCAGCCCCACTTTTTTTGATGCGCTTGTTTTCTCTGTAAATAATCCTCATCGGCGCGAATTTTGTCCCACCATCCTTTGAATACTTTTGCGGCTTCGGCTTTAACGGGATCGTGATCCAGTGGACGAACATTGCATTCATCATCGTACTTTTTTCCGCCTTTGTGGTTGGCGTAGCGTCTGGCGCGGGTATATCCCATCTGGATGAATTTTCTGGCCATATCCATGCCCACAAAATCGTCTTGCTGACGGTATTGCTCAAAGAGTGCGTATATTTCCTGCGCAGATTTTGTCGCAACCTCAGCATTTTTGTATCGCCAGTAGGGCAGAATTTCGCTTTTGTAAGGTTCAACCAGCAGAACGCCTTGTTCTCCCCGCCCTACCTGGTAAAGCTCAGGATGGTCGCGAAAGTTTATGTTGGCGAAATCTTGTTGATAGTTAAAGGGGGGGTTCGGCAAAATAACCTCGCTGACGATGCGTATCTTGTTATTTTAGCCAGAGATTGTTGATTGTGCCCGCCAGGGTGGAAAAGCAAAAAACCCCGCACCATAAGGTACGGGGTTTTTTAATTTGATGCCTGGCAGTTC
>NZ_DIAO01000005.1:0-160143 GCF_002416465.1 Leclercia sp. UBA5076 | reverse complement strand
TGTAGTTGGTAGTTTAATTAACCAGCTTGCCTTTGTGTTCGATGAATTTGTCGGCATATTCATTAATAAACGCTCCTTTATGGCTTTTCGGTAGAATATCCATGACCATTTCTGAAGGGCGGCAAAGTCGAGTGCAAAGCGGCGTAACGTCAATCGGCCTATTAATCAGGATCGGATGTTTAAGCATGAAATCAATCAACTGCTCATCGCTAGATTTCTCTTCATCAAGATCCAATTGTTCATAAGGCTCAACATTCTTACGCAGCAATGCACGCACCGTAATTCCCATATCTGAAATAAGTTTAATAAGCTCATCGCGGGTCGGGGGCGTATCAAGATAATAAATTATCGTCGGTTCGTTGCCGCTGTTACGGATCATCTCCAGCGTGTTGCGTGAAGTGCCACAGGCCGGGTTGTGATAGATGGTAATGTTGCTCATATCAGTATCTCATTACAAAGTGACAGAGAGCCGCCACGCCAGCGCGGCCAGAGTGACAAACAGCACCGGCACAGTCATGACAATGCCGGTACGGAAATAATATCCCCAGGTAATCTTTATATTTTTCTGGGCAAGCACATGCAGCCACAGCAGGGTTGCCAGACTGCCAATCGGGGTGATTTTCGGGCCTAAATCGCAGCCAATCACATTGGCATAAATCATTGCCTCTTTCACTACGCCAGTCGCCGTACTCCCGTCAATCGACAGCGCACCAATCAGCACCGTCGGCATATTATTCATCACAGACGACAGAAACGCAGTCATAAAACCGGTACCAAACGTGGCAGCCCATAAACCTTTGTCTGCCAACATATTGAGTACGGCAGAAAGATATTCAGTTAGTCCTGCGTTACGCATACCGTAGACGACCAGATACATGCCCAGCGAGAAAATAACGATCTGCCATGGCGCACCGCGCAGGACTTTCCCGGTGTTGATGGCATGGCCTCGTTTCGCCACCACAAACAACACTGCTGCGCCAGCCGCCGCTATCGCACTGACCGGGATCCCCAGCGGCTCCAGAACAAAGAAACCGACAAGCAGCAATAACAGGACAATCCAGCCCGCCCTGAAGGTTGCCGGATCCTTGATTGCACTGGCAGGCTTCTTCAGCAGCGAAACGTCATACGTTGCCGGAATATCCCTGCGGAAGAAGAGATGCAGCATGACCAGCGTGGCCGCAATCGCTGCCGCATCCACGGGGATCATAACGGAGGCGTACTGCGTAAAGCCCAGACCGAAGAAGTCTGCCGAGACGATATTAACCAGGTTAGAAACAATGAGCGGCAGGCTGGCCGTATCTGCAATAAATCCTGCGGCCATGACAAAGGCCAGTGTCGTGCCCTGGCTGAACCCCAGTGCGAGCAGCATCGCAATTACAATCGGCGTCAGGATTAGTGCGGCGCCGTCATTGGCAAATAACGCAGCAACAGCAGCCCCGAGCAAGACTATCCAGGTAAACAAAAGGCGGCCACGTCCGTTACCCCAGCGGGAGACGTGCAGTGCGGCCCATTCAAAGAAGCCGGACTCATCGAGCAACAGGCTGATGATGATGACCGCAATAAATGCCGCTGTCGCGTTCCAGACGATATTCCAGACAACGGGAATATCAGCGATATGGATGACACCGGTTACCAGCGCCAGCACAGCCCCGATACTTGCGCTCCAGCCAATACTCAGGCCTCTGGGTTGCCAGATCACCAGTATCAGCGTCAGTAAAAATATACTCCCTGCCAAAAGCATCTCAGACTCCTTTATATGTGTTTATGTGAATGTGTTTCTCTTTCTCAGCAGGAGGTGCAGGCTGATTTATTCAGCCATTCACGTACTTCCTCCCGCATACACTGCCAGGACGTAGTGATTGTCTCAGCTGCCCATGCCGGTATGTGGGGTGACAGGCGATAGTGGATCCATTTGCCTTCACGACGGTCAAGAACCAGCCCGGCTTCGCGCAGGATAGCCATATGTCGCGAGATTTTGGGCTGCGATTCGGAGGTGACCGCACAGATATCGCAGACGCACAGTTCTCCGGACTCCCTGAGAAGCATGACGATGGCGAGCCGAGTTTCATCCGACAGGATTTTGAAAAGCTGAACAGGTTGTAGCATTTTTCTCTCCGTTCCCTTTAGAATACACATATGTTAAATCATATGTAATAATTTTAAAATCACCTGTTCTCTCCGGAGGAGAAAAATGGAACAATTTCCTGCCCTGAATACTGAATGCTTTGATCAACACATTGCTGAACGCCTGCACCTGCAGGAGCCGCCACGGATTCTGATCCTGTATGGTTCAGTAAGAGAGCGCTCCTACAGCCGTTTTGCCGCGGAAGAAGCTGGTCGCCTGCTGACGGCGATGGGCGCGGAGGTAAAACTCTTTAACCCCTCCGGTTTACCCCTGCCGGATGATGCGCCGGACACGCACCCTAAAGTCACCGAGCTACGCGGTCTGGTCAGATGGTGTGACGGGATGGTGTGGAGTTCTCCGGAGCGGCACGGGGCTATGAGCGCAGTTATGAAGGCGCAGATTGACTGGATACCCTTAAGTGAAGGCGCGGTTCGTCCTTCGCAAGGCAAAACACTTGCGGTAATGCAGGTCTGCGGTGGTTCCCAGTCCTTCAATGCAGTGAACCAGATGCGTATTCTGGGCCGCTGGATGCGGATGTTTACGATCCCCAACCAGTCATCCGTAGCCAAGGCATGGCAAGAGTTCGACGAAAACGGCCGAATGAAACCTTCGTCATGGTATGACCGCATCGTCGATGTAGCCGAGGAGCTGTTTAAAATCACACTGCTGCTTAAGGGACAAACCGGTTATCTTGCGGATCGTTACAGCGAGCGAAAAGAGAGCCATCAGGAGCTTTCATCTCGTGTCAATCAGGACAAAATATAACGTCTGTTCTTCGTGAATCTATACTGCATGAGCTTAACAACGTCCGCTATTGGCACAAAGCGGACGTTTTGGTCGGCTGTACGGTCCGCGATGAGCGAAAAGCGGAAGTAAAATTTACTCATCACATCAGCCTCTGAGTTCATTAATATTATTATCAAATGACAGTTTAAGTCACAGTTATGGCAACTGTTAAGATGCGAAGCCTCTTTCTGGGTATACTCAAAAGCGTTTTTTAATATGTCATTTAGTGACACAATACTCATGAAAGGTCAGTGTTTAAAAACCAAATTTTTCAGATGGTTATAAAATAAAGCATACTAACTTTTTTGTTCGTACTGGTGGTCTGGTTAGAGTCGGGTTAGGATTCAACGTCTTTATTCATACCAGGATTTAAATTAATGAACTCAACTTATAAAGCATTTGTTGTTAAAGAAGTAGATGGGAAGTTTATCTCTGAAGTTCAGGTTTTAAATGCAAGTCAACTCCCGGCAGGGAGTATTACGATTAAAGTTGCTTACAGTTCACTTAATTACAAAGATGCCTTGTCTGCGAGCGGGGCTAAATTCATTACACAAAATTATCCCCATGTAACAGGTATTGACGCTGCCGGAGTGGTAGTGGCCAGCTCAGATAAACACTTCAATCCTGGAGATGAAGTTATTGTTACCGGGTTTGATTTGGGAATGAACAGCGATGGTGGACATGCTGAATATATTCGAATTCCGTCTGAGTGGGCCATACCTCTCCCTGAGGGATTAACTTTAAAACAAGCAATGATAATTGGTACCGCCGGATTTACTGCTGGATTATCTGTCTGGCAGTTAATTAAAAAAGGCGTTGTACCAACTGATGGTCCCGTAATTGTCAGTGGAGCTTCGGGTGGTGTAGGGTCTATTGCTGTAAAAATCCTGGCTAAACTGGGTTATGAAGTACATGCAGTCAGTATGACCAGACAGCATGCTAACTACTTGTATAATTTGGGTGCCAAAAAGGTATTTCTGGTTGATGATTTCCAGAATGCTGAGGTCAAAGGTGTTCAGCTCCTTGAGCCTGAATATAGCGCAGTAGTTGATTCTGTTGGTGGTCAGGTCTTTTCAACACTGATCAAAAAATTAAAATATGGCGGTATTGCCACAACCTGCGGCCTTGTGAACGGTATTGAACTGGATCTTACCATTTTTGCGTTCATCAATCGTGGGATTCAGGTCAATGGTATTGATTCAGTATGGATCCCAATGGAAGAACGGTTACCGGTATGGCAGCATCTGGCAACGGACTGGAAAGTAGACCTTAATGAGGAAATGTTTACAGAGATTAGTCTCATCGATCTTGATACTTATATGAAACGTATTCTGAATGGTCAAATGAAAGGCCGGGCCATTGTGTCATTAAATTCTTGATAATCGGTGTTTGCAGGACAGAGTATAATGATCCTGCAACATTAAATCTCACTGACTGGGTATGCAAATGAGCGACGTGTTTAAACTAGATAACATTCCGGTCATCGGGCTTGAAGAAAGTTTACGGCGAGGAGTGCTTCATTCCGTTGAATGCCCCTCCAGAGAAGTATTGAAAGACGTTACCAGCCTGTGGGGGGTACTGGTTCTTATGGCCTTGCGAAGCGGTACGCATCGGTACAGTGAGCTTCGCAGGAAAGCCCCTGGAGTCAGTGAGAAAATGTTGTCTCAGACCTTACGTACCCTTGAAGCAGACGGGTTTATTCAGAGAACGTCCTTCGACGTTGTGCCACCTCATGTCATCTATAACCTCACGGAACTAGGGCAGTCCCTGACTGATGAATTGTCGGGACTTGTGTCATGGATTGAAAAAAACCTGCCGGCCATAGTTCTTTCTCGTCAGAAGAGACAGGACTGAATTACAGTCATTTATTTTCATCCTGGCAACGTCCGCTCATGGCACATAGCGGTCTGCGGCAAAGGAAGTATTGCGCACCCTGAAAATATACAACGGATCGGTAAAGATACTGCCAGGGAGTTTCGCCTCGTCAAAGAAGGGTGGGATTTCTCGAAGGACTTATGCAAAGAAATTCTTTGGGGCATGGGTGGGGCATAAAAGTACCGCAGGTGATATGCAAAAGAACAAATGGATGCATTTCACCAGCGGCAAGTTACTGTTAAATACTCAGGAATTAAGGACAATCCCACAAAGACCTGTAACAGCGCTTTAAATTATGGACTTCCAGCTTTATTCGCTGGGCGCGGCCTTAGTCTTTCACGAAATCTTCTTCCCTGAACAGTCCGCGGCAATGGCGCTGATTCTGGCGATGGGTACCTATGGGGCAGGCTATATTGCCCGTATCATTGGCGCTTTTGTTTTCGGCAAAATGGGCGACCGCGTGGGGCGCAAGAAGGTGCTGTTTATCACCATCACCATGATGGGGATCTGTACCACGCTGATTGGTGCGCTGCCGACCTATGCGCAAATTGGTATTTTCGCGCCGGTGCTGCTGGTGACACTGCGTGTTATCCAGGGGCTGGGCGCAGGGGCGGAGATCTCCGGTGCGGGCACGATGCTGGCGGAATATGCGCCGAAAGGGAAACGCGGCATCATCTCTTCTCTGGTGGCGATGGGGACTAACTGCGGGACCCTGAGCGCCACGGCGATCTGGGCAGTCATGTTCTTTGCCCTCGACCGTGAACAGCTGCTGGCCTGGGGATGGCGTGTGCCTTTCCTTGCCAGCGTGGTGGTGATGATCTTTGCCATCTGGCTGCGTTTGAACCTCAAGGAAAGCCCGGTATTTGAGCAGGTTAATACCGACGAGGCGTCTGTGCAGGCTGCGGTTGAAGAAAATACCCTGGGTGGGATGCTGAAAAGCAAATCATTCTGGCTGGCGACCGGTCTGCGTTTCGGCCAGGCGGGTAACTCTGGCCTGATCCAGACGTTCCTCGCCGGGTATCTGGTCCAGACGCTCTTGTTTGATAAGGCCATCCCGACCGACGCCCTGATGATAAGCTCTATTCTCGGCTTTATTACTATCCCGCTGTTGGGCTGGTTGTCAGATAAATTTGGTCGTCGTCTGCCTTATATTTTGCTGAGCATTTCCGCCATTATTCTGGCCTACCCGATGCTGTCGATTATTGTCGACAAATCGTACACCCCTGGCGTGATCATGACCTCGATTATCGTGATCCATAACTTCGCGGTGCTGGGGCTCTTTGCTCTGGAGAACATCACCATGGCCGAGATGTTTGGTTCCCGTAACCGCTTCACCCGGATGGCGATTTCCAAAGAGGCGGGTGGTCTGATTGCAGTTGGTTTTGGTCCGGTACTGGCGGGGATCTTCTGCAACATGACCGGCTCCTGGTGGCCAATCGTGGTGATGGTGATGGTTTACTCCTTCATCAGCCTGATCTCAGCCCTGCTGATGCCTGAGGTCTGCGATCGCGAGCTGAGCGCGCTGGACGATGCTGCGGACGATAAAGCTGCTGCGCTAAAGATCAACGGTAAACACCGCGCCATCTCGTAGTTGCTGACGACTCCTCTGTTATACGCAGGGGAGTCTTTTTTAACCCTGTCAAAGCCTGCGTTAATGACTATCCCGCTGTCTCCTTCGCATCAATGGTTCATAGCATTGCGTTTTTTTTCAAATGCTGTCACACAACTTTTAATTGATGTCACACCAGATGGCGAAAAGTTAACGTAAATCAATATCGCTATATCAACAATCAGTATGGTTAACGGCAGAGATTTTTTTTATGCCATCTACCATTCTAGTTGGGTTAGTAAGCCGGGTCACGGAGTCAAGCCGGCCCGGATTTATCGCTTAAATACATTAACGAGTACTATCATGAAAAATCCGTTATTACAGGCGCAAGCTACGCTTCCTCACTACAACCGGGATACTCTGCAAACGCGCATCGTGCATCTGGGCTTTGGCGCCTTCCACCGCGCGCATCAGGCGGTTTATACCGATATCCTCGCTGCCGAACATGGCAGTGACTGGGGCTATTGCGAGGTCAATCTGATTGGCGGCGAGCAGCAGATAGCCGATCTTAAGGTGCAGGATAATCTCTTCACCGTTGCTGAAATGTCCGCTGATGCGTGGACAGCGCGGGTGGTGGGCGTGGTCAAAAAGGCGCTGCATGCCCAGGTGGATGGTCTTGAAGCGGTGCTGTCCGCCCTCTGTGAACCGCAGGTGGCGATCGTCTCGTTAACCATTACTGAAAAAGGGTACTGTCACGCCCCGGCGACCGGGCAGCTGATGCTGGATCATCCATTGATCGCAGCCGATCTGCAGAGTCCTCATCAGCCTGTTTCGGCTGTAGGCGTGGTGGTGGAAGCGCTGGCGCGACGTAAAAACGCCGGGCTGCCCGCTTTCACCGTGATGTCCTGCGACAATATGCCGGAGAACGGCCACGTCATGCGCAATGTTACCTGCGCCTATGCCCGCGCGGTCAGCGCTGAGCTGGCGGAGTGGATCGAAGCCAACGTCACCTTCCCGTCAACCATGGTCGACCGTATCGTGCCCGCCGTGACTGCCGACACGCTGAATAAAATTGAAGAGATTACCGGTGTGCGCGATCCGGCAGGTGTGGCCTGCGAGCCGTTCCGCCAGTGGGTGATTGAAGACAACTTTGTTGCGGGTCGTCCGGCGTGGGAAAAAGCCGGGGCCGAACTGGTGGCGGATGTTATTCCGTTTGAAGAGATGAAGCTGCGCATGCTGAACGGCAGCCACTCCTTCCTGGCGTATCTGGGCTATCTGGCGGGCTATCAACACATCAACGACTGCATGGAGGATGCGAACTACAAGCGCGCCGCCCGTGCGCTGATGTTAAACGAGCAGGCGCCGACGCTGAAAGTGACCGGTGTAGACCTGGAGCGTTATGCCGATCTGCTGATCGACCGTTACAGTAACCCGGCGCTGCGCCACCGGACCTGGCAGATCGCGATGGATGGCAGCCAGAAGCTGCCGCAGCGTATGCTTGATTCAGTGCGCTGGCACCGTGTGCACCAGAAACCATTCCCGCTACTGGCGCTGGGTATTGCCGGCTGGATGCGCTATGTCGGCGGCGTGGATGAGCGCGGCGAAGCCATCGAGGTGTGCGATCCGCTGTTGCCGGTGATCCAGGCGGCGGTAAACGGCAGTGCTGAAGGGGTATCCCGCGTGAAGGCGCTGATGGGTATTGAGGCGATCTTTGGTAATGAACTGCCGCAGGATGCGACTTTTGTCGAGGCGGTAACCGGGGCGTATCAAATGTTGCTGGAGAAGGGGGCGAAAGCCGCTGTGGCCCACTATATCGCGGGCTAATTATTATGCCGAATGCCGCCGCTATGGCGGCATTCATTTTCGTTACTCTTCGCTAAACCAGTCACTATTTTCCTGACGAATTAACTGCACTGACTCGCCAATTTCCTGCAGATGCAGGGTCATCGCTTTTTCTACCGCATCGGCGTCACGCTTTTCCAGGGCATGGAAAATATCCAGATGCTGGCGCAGCAGCATCTCTGGCGGTGATACGTGATTAAGGCTCATGTAACGCACCCGGTCCATGGTCGCCTTGATGTTCTCGATGGTATCCCACGCCAGCTGACAGCCAGCAATTTGCGCCAGCTTCTGATGAAATTCGTCGTCGAGCAGGAAGAAGTCATTCAGCTGTTTACGTTCAATGGCGATACGCTGCTGATGCAGATTCTGCTCCAGCTGATAGCACTGATGATCGTCGACCAGGGTTGCCGCACGACGGACCACGGCGCACTCGATGGCCTGGCGGACAAAACAGCCGTTCTGTACCTGACTGAGGGAGATCTTGTTAACGTAACTGCCGCGCTGGGGGCGGATCTGAATCAGGCCATTTTCCGCCAGCTTGATAAAGGCTTCGCGAACCGGCTGACGGGAGACATCAAAGCGTACCGACACCTCTTTTTCTGATAAAGGGGTGCCCGGCGGGATCAGGCAATGCACAATATCGCTGCGCAAAATACGATAAATTTGCTGATTTACGGGTTGTGTCGGATTAAGTTGCGATTCAGCGGCCATTCGATGTGATTTCTCAGAGGGTTAACCCGGAAATACTACCATTCTTTTACCCGGTATCCCAGACCCGGCCCGCAAGCCGGGCGGGGAAAGATCATCCGCGATGAACGCTCAGGCCAGCAAAGCTCTGCGTCACCGGCATCATTTCAACGGTGTTGATGTTGACGTGCTTCGGCAACGTCGCCACCCACCAGACGGCTTCAGTGACATCATCCGGGGTGAGGGCGGTGGTGTTTTCGTAGGTTTTACCGGCTTTGTCATCATCGCCTTTAAAGCGAACGTTGGAGAACTCCGTTCCGCCGACCAGACCCGGCTCGATATCCGTCACGCGGATAGCGGTGCCGTGCAGATCGGTGCGCAGGTTCAGGCTGAACTGACGTACAAAGGCTTTGGTCGCGCCATAGACGTTGCCGCCCGCATAAGGCCAGCTACCGGCGGTCGAGCCGATGTTGATCACGTGACCACGGTTGCGCTCCACCATGCCAGGCAGCACGGCGCGTGTCATATAGATCAGGCCTTTGTTGTTGGTGTCGATCATCGTTTCCCAGTCTTCCACACTGGCTTTGTGCGCAGGCTCAAGACCCAGCGCCAGCCCGGCGTTGTTGACCAGTACGTCGATGTCACGCCATTGTGCCGGCAGATTGGCAATCATCTCTTCAATAGATGCACGGTTACGCACGTCAAGCTGGGCGGTCAGAATGCTGTCGCCAAGCTCCTCTTTCAGCTCCTGCAGACGCTCCTGACGGCGGCCTGTGGCAATCACTTTATGGCCGTTTGCGACGAAGCGACGCGTAATGCTTTCACCAAATCCTGCTGTCGCCCCGGTAACTAAAATAATCATGTCACTGTTCCTCAACGCTTTTTGTGTAGTACTACCATAGCATGTGATCTGACGCAGAGTAAGGTTACTTTTCGTGCCCTCAAGGCCACAGAGATTGCAGCCCATGCCGGGCTGGCCTACTCTGGTGAAATTCACCTTATTCAGGAGTCTGTTATGTCTGGCACTAATCCGTTTTTCACAAGCAGCCTGCTGCCGTACCAGGCGCCACATTTTGATCTGATCCGCGAGGAACACTATCGTCCGGCCTTTGACGAAGCCATTCGTCAGAAGCGCAGGGAGATCGCGGCGATTGCCGGTTCCGCAGACGCCCCCGATTTTGCCAATACCGTACTGGCGCTGGAGAAAAGCGGCGAGCTGCTGAGCCGGGTAAGCAGCGTCTTCTTTGCCATGACTTCGGCGCACACCAATGATTATCTGCAGCAACTGGAAGAGGCGATCTCAACCGAACTGGCGGCGCTCTCTAACGATATCTGGCTGAATGACGCGCTCTTTGCCCGGGTGGATGCCATCTATAATGACCGCCAGGCGATGGCGCCGGATGCCGAGTCCCTGCGGCTGATTGAGGTGCTTCATCAGCGCTTTATTCTGGCCGGGGCCCGGCTGGAGGAGGCGCAAAAGCAGGAGCTTAAAATGCTCAATACCGAATCAGCCAGCCTGACCAGCCAGTTTAACCAGCGTCTGCTGGCGGCAGACAAGGCGGGTGGGCTGGTGGTGGATTATCAGCATCAACTGGATGGCCTGAGCCCGGCGGAACAGGCCGCGGCTGCCGAGGCCGCAGCGGAGAAGGGACTCAGCGATCGCTGGCTCATTCCGCTGCTGAACACCACGCAACAGCCGGCTCTGCAACAGCTACGCGATCGTCAGACCAGAGAAAACCTCTTCAAAGCGGGCTGGCTGCGCACGCAAAAAAATGATGCCAACGATACCCGCGAGGTGGTCGCACGTCTGGTGGCGCTCCGGGCGCGTCAGGCTGAACTGCTGGGCTATGGTAGCTACGCCAGCTGGAAAATTGCCGATCAGATGGCGAAAACCCCCGGCGCCGCGCTGCAGTTTATGCGGGGTATCGTTCCTGCCGCGCGCGGTCGCGCCCTGCAGGAGCAGGCCGACATTCAGAAAGTGATTGATGAAGAGCAGGGCCATTTTCAGGTTCAGGCCTGGGACTGGGCCTTCTATGCCGAACGTGTGCGCCTGGCGAAGTACGCCCTGGACGAGTCGCAGGTCAAACCCTATTTTGCCCTCAATACGGTGCTGACAGACGGCGTCTTCTGGGCGGCGACCCGCCTTTTCGGCATTACGTTTGCCGAGCGCAGGGATATCCCTGTCTACCACCCTGACGTGAGAGTCTGGGAGATCTTCGATCACCACGGAGAAGGGATGGCGCTCTTTTACGGTGACTTCTTCGCCCGCGACTCGAAAGGCGGCGGGGCGTGGATGGGTAACTTTATCGAGCAATCCCATGAAGCCGGGTCGCGGCCGGTAATCTACAACGTCTGCAACTATCAAAAACCAGCTGAAGGCCAGCCAGCGCTAATCTCGTGGGATGATGTGATCACCCTGTTCCACGAATTTGGCCACACCCTGCACGGTTTGTTTGCCAGCCAGCGTTACGCCACGCTCTCTGGCACTAATACGCCGCGGGATTTCGTAGAGTTCCCGTCGCAAATAAACGAACACTGGGCCAGCCACCCCGAGGTCTTTGCCCACTATGCCCGCCATTACGAAACCGGGGAGCCGATGCCCGACGCCCTGCGGGAGAAAATGGTCAGCGCCACCCAGTTTAATAAAGGCTATGACATGACCGAGCTGCTCAGCGCCGCGCTGCTGGACATGAACTGGCACGGAATAACCGCCAGCGAAGCGCCAGCAGATGTGGAGGCGTTCGAAGCCACGGCGCTGGAACGCGAACAGCTGGATCTCCCGGCCGTGCCGCCGCGCTATCGCAGCAGCTATTTCGCCCATATCTTCGGTGGCGGCTACGCGGCGGGCTACTATGCCTATCTCTGGACGCAAATGCTGGCCGATGACGGCTATCAGTGGTTCGTGGAAGAGGGTGGACTGACCCGCGAAAACGGGCAAAAATTCCGCGAGGCGATTTTATCCCGTGGGAACAGCACTGATTTAGCTGAACTTTATCGCGCGTGGCGCGGGCACGATCCGAAGATTGAACCGATGCTGGTTAATCGCGGGTTGAGTTCGTAAGGGCTTTTTAAGGCTGAAAACAGAACCGGGCGCGATGCCCGGTTTTTTTGTCCACTTACACCCAGTCGTCGTTATGATTCGCGATAGCCCACGATATTGACCCGCTGGCGACTATTATACCCATGGTGAAACCGAAGGTCTGGAAATGGGCCAAATCATTACTCGTATCTGGAATCTGACCCAGGGCGATGATATTTGCGACAACGGTGAGGCAAAAGTAATCAGTGATCCATTACCACCACCAATATGAGCACTAAGAGCTAATTTCCAATTAACTGTTATCTATAACATCCCGCGCCACTGGCCTCGTCGCCAATGGACGGCGGTAAGTTGGAATTATCCGCGAGGTCAGGCCAACCCCTTTAATCCCCGGCATTTAGCCGGGGCTTTTTCGCATCTGAAATCCCCATACCTGGGACTATAAGCGCATAGCGCAACGCAGCACCCGGACAACGTCTGAAGGTAAGCAATATGCTTGTGATTCCGTAGGGCGACTTTGTCCCGCGGGAATCGTACTGATTTAGCTGAACTTTATCGCCAGTGGCGGGGGCACGATCCGCAGATTGAACAGTGGTGGGGAATCGCGGGTTGAGTGCGTAAGCGCTTTTTCAGGCTGAAAACAGAACCGGGCGCAGTGCCCGGCTTTTTCACCTGAAAGATGCATCTGCCAGCTCAGTTGAACCTTCTGTTTATCCTCCCGCCTCGCTCGATATAACCATAAGCATGCCTTATATTTTAAAGGTGGCGATTTGCCGCATATGCCAACAGGAGTTCAAAATGAAATCCAATGAGCAAGGTTCAAACAGAGATCAATCTAAGCAGTCTCAAAAGAACCCGAAAGATGACCAGTCCAAACAGAAACCGGGTAAGTCTAAGTAGACTCTCATAACCAAGTTTGACGGAGGTTTTATGACCGATCGTCCAGATTACGTTGATCCTCTTCCTGATGATGAACCGCTTCCTGATGATGATATTCCTGACACACCTGATGTGAATGACCCGCTGGTCGAGGATGACCCTGATATCACCAGGAGACCGCTATAAAAATTTAATAACCGCCTTCGGGCGGTTTTTTATGTAAAGCGTGCACAGCTATGTTGTCTAAAGGTAAAAGATTAAACTGGAAAACAATGCACAACGGGAGTGGCTGGAGACGTAATGGATTTTTCCCCTTTTATGCACGCATTAGCGGCACTTATTGTCCAGTGTCTGTGCGGTCTGAAATGGAATCGGTGGGGCACGGGCGGGGCGTTGGGTTCGCTGTGGTTTGTCGCCCGGGAACAGACTCAGGCTGAATACCGCTGGATTGCCCTGTTTGGTCACGGCAAGCGCGCCAATATGCCGTGGTGGGGCGGGTTTGACTGGCAGGTCTGGAACGTCGCCAGCCTGCTCGACTGGCTGGTGCCGGTGGTTGCCTGCACCCTTCTCTGGCTTTTATCCCGCGCCTGGCAATTTAAAAGAGCAAACAGCCCGCAGCTATAGCGCAACGTTGTTTAGTCTTTATTTATCTTCCCCATGCTAGCTTATTTACGATCCGCAGCCTGGTATGGAATACCGGGTCCGTAGATAGCAAAATACAAATCTATCCATGCAAGCATTTACCGCCAGTCTCTGGCGGTTTTTTTTGCTTATCAGCCGCAACATGAATTTTTTTCAACACCAGTGAATTTTTCTCGTTTGCCGCCAGTCCGACACTGTGACATCTTTTTTAGACATTTAGCCGTCCAGAAGGCTAAAACTTCAAGAGATGAATTATCACTGTCGGCAACTACCTGGCGGCAGTTAAAGGAGAAAATCATGCAGCGACAACACGCCCCGTACCGTGCCGATGTGGTAGGCAGCTTCTTACGTCCCGACGCCATCAAGCAGGCGCGGATCCAGTTCGCCAGCAGTGAGATTAACGCGCAGCAGCTGCGTGCGGTAGAAGACGAGGCGATTCGCCACGTGGTTGAACAGCAGTGCGCCTGCGGCCTGCAGGTGGTGACCGACGGCGAGTTTCGTCGCGCCTGGTGGCACTTTGATTTCTTCGACGGCCTGCAGGGGGTGGAGCGCTACGAATCTGAGCAAGGCATTCAGTTTAACGGCGTGCAGACCAAAGCCCACGGCGTGCGCGTCACCGGCAAACTGGGCTTCGGCAGCCATCCGATGCTCGACGACTTCCGCTATCTGCAAAGCATCAGCGGTAATGCCCAGCCGAAGATGACCATCCCAAGCCCGAGCGTGCTGCATTTCCGCGGTGGGCGTAAGGTCATCGACGCTACGGTCTACCCGGATCTGGAGGTCTACTTCGACGATCTGGCGCAGACCTGGCGCGATGCTATCCACGCCTTCTACGACGCGGGTTGCCGTAATCTACAGCTGGACGACACCGTCTGGGCCTACCTCTGCTCGGACGATCAGCGCCGTCAGATCCGTGAGCGGGGCGATGACCCGGACCAGCTGGCGCGTACCTATGCCCGTGTGCTGAACAAGGCGCTGGAGGGCAAGCCGGACGATCTGACCATCGGGCTGCACGTCTGCCGCGGCAACTTCCGCTCGACCTGGATTTCAGAAGGGGGCTACGAGCCGGTGGCCGAGATTCTGTTTGGTACCGTCAACGTCGATGCTTTCTTCCTGGAATACGACAACGATCGCAGCGGCGATTTTGCCCCGTTACGCTTTATCCGTCCGGGCAAGCAGCAGGTGGTGCTGGGTCTGATCACCACCAAAAGCGGCGAGCTGGAGAACCCGGAAGGGGTGAAAGCGCGTCTGGAAGAGGCGGCGAAGTATGTCGCGAAAGATCAGATCTGCCTCAGCCCGCAGTGCGGCTTTGCCTCCACCGAAGAGGGGAACGCCCTGACCGAAGCGCAGCAGTGGGACAAGGTGCGTCTGGTCACGCAAATCGCCAGCGAAGTCTGGTAACCGCTTCTCACAGCGTTGCATTAATAAAGTGCAACGCTGTGCCATTCTGATCCGCGCCTGCTTCAAAAATCCTCTCCAGCCCACTGATTCTGCTCTCTATTCGATCTGGCATCCTTTTTGCTCTGTCTCATCCTGAATGCTTTTTCTGCGTCCACGCCGTAACGGACGATTTCGCACAGCGTTTCTTTTCAGGAGTGAAAATTATGCATCGTCGTACCTTGTTAAAAGCTTTTGCTTTGTCGGCCTCTGTGGTGGCCATGGGGATGAGTTTCAGCGTGCAGGCCGCCGACACCATTAAAATTGGCATCATGCACTCCCTCTCCGGAACGATGGCGATTTCCGAAACGCCGCTTAAGGACGTGGCGCTGATGACCATCGACGAAATCAACGCCAAAGGCGGCGTGCTGGGTAAAAAACTGGAGCCGGTGGTGGTGGACCCCGCCTCCAACTGGCCGCTGTTTGCCGAGAAGGCTCGCCAGCTGTTAAGCCAGGATAAAGTGGCGGCGGTGTTTGGCTGCTGGACCTCGGTGTCGCGTAAATCGGTCCTGCCGGTATTTGAGGAGCTGAACGGTCTGCTGTTCTACCCGGTGCAGTACGAAGGGGAAGAGATGTCGCCGAACGTCTTCTACACCGGGGCAGCGCCTAACCAACAGGCTATCCCGGCGGTGGAGTACCTGATGAGTGAAGACGGCGGGTCGGCGAAGCGCTTCTTCCTGCTCGGCACCGACTACGTCTACCCGCGCACCACCAACAAAATTCTGCGCGCCTTCCTGCACTCTAAAGGGGTCCAGGATAAAGATATCGAAGAGGTCTACACCCCGTTCGGCCACAGCGATTACCAGACCATCGTCGCCAGCATCAAGAAATTCTCCGCCGCTGGCAAAACCGCGGTGGTCTCCACCATCAACGGCGACTCCAACGTGCCGTTCTACAAAGAGCTGGCGAACCAGGGCGTAAAAGCTACCGAGGTACCGGTTGTCGCCTTCTCGGTGGGGGAAGAGGAGCTGCGCGGCATCGACACCAAACCGCTGGTGGGCAACCTGGCGGCGTGGAACTACTTCGAATCGGTGGATAACCCGGCCAACCAGACCTTCGTTGCGGCGTACAAAAACTGGGCCAAAACGCAGAAGCTGCCAAACGCCGATACGGTCGTGACCAACGATCCGATGGAAGCCACCTACGTAGGCATCCACATGTGGGCCCAGGCGGTAGAAAAAGCGGGCACCACCGACGTGGATAAAGTGCGTGCGGCGATGGCGGGCCAGTCCTTTAAAGCCCCGTCGGGCTTCACCCTGACCATGGATGCCACCAACCACCATCTGCATAAGCCGGTGATGATCGGTGAAATCGAAGGCAATGGCCAGTTTAACGTGGTGTGGCAGACCGAAGCGCCGGTACGCGCCCAGCCGTGGAGCCCGTTCATCGCCGGAAACGACAAAAAACCCGATACGCCGATTAAAACCGCCAGCAACTGAATCCGGATCAGAGAGGTAAAGCCATGAACGTCATGCGCACGATCTTCGCTCTCGTATGGCTTGCCGGACTGCTGCCAGGGATGGCGCAGGCAACGGACGCCGATAACTTTGTTGCCGCCAGCCGCAGCCAGCAGGCCGTTCTGCTGGAGCAGTGGGCCGCCGCGCCGGATCCGGCCAGGCTGCCGCTGCTGCGGGCGCTGAAGCAAGAGAATGTCGTTGTCGACGACAACAAACACGCTTTTACCCGCCAGGCGGGCGGGTTAATCGCCCTCGGTGATGCGGCTCAGGCGCAGGGCTCACCTAAAGCGGTGCGTCTGACTAACCGCCTGAGGGTGCTGGCCGCCACCGCGCTCGCGACTCATCAGCTGACAGGTGACAGTGTCACCGAAAGGCTGGCGGCGGCGCGCCAGCTTCAGCGCGATCCCCAGCCGCAGATGCTGCCGTTTTTACAACGCCAGCTGGCAAGTGAAAAGGACGATGGGGTGCGGGAGGTGCTGAGCCTCGCCGTCGCCAGTCTGCAACTGACCAGCCCGCAGGCCGCGGTGCGCAAGCAGGCGGTGACGCTGCTGGGAGAATCGAGCGATCCGGAAGTGCAGGCCCGCCTGCTGCCCTATACCCACGCCCAGACGGAGCCGGATGGTGAAGTACGCGAGGCCGCGGCGGAAAGCCTGCGCCAGATCCAGCATCGTCAGACGATAAGCGACCTGCTGGGGCAGGCGTTTATGGGGCTGTCGCTGGGTTCCATTCTGCTGCTGGCCGCGCTCGGGCTGGCGATCACCTATGGCTTGCTGGGGGTGATCAATATGGCGCACGGGGAGATGCTGATGCTCGGGGCTTACGCCACCTGGCTGGTGCAGCAGGCGATGGCGCAGTTTACCCCGCAATGGCTCACCTTTTATCCGCTGGTGGCGCTGCCGGTGGCGTTCATGCTGACGGCGACGGTAGGTATGGCCCTTGAGCGCACGGTGATCCGTCATCTGTATGGCCGTCCGCTGGAGACGCTGCTCGCCACCTGGGGTATCAGCCTGATGCTGATCCAGCTGGTGCGCATGCTCTTCGGGGCCCAGAACCTCGAAGTGGCAAACCCGGCATGGCTCTCCGGCGGCGTGCAGGTCTATGCCGGCCTGATCCTGCCGTGGAACCGACTGGTGGTGCTGGGCTTTGTACTGCTGGTGCTGTTTTTCACCTGGCTCATCCTCAACAAAACCCGTCTGGGGCTGAACGTGCGGGCGGTAACGCAGAACCGCAGCATGGCCGCCTGCTGCGGAGTGCCCACCGGGCGCGTCGATATGCTGGCTTTTGGGCTCGGCTCCGGGATTGCCGGGCTCGGCGGCGTGGCGCTGTCGCAACTGGGGAACGTCGGGCCGGAGCTGGGTCAGGGCTACATTATTGACTCCTTCCTCGTGGTGGTACTCGGCGGTGTGGGTCAACTGGCTGGCAGCGTGGCGGCCGCCTTTGGATTGGGGATTTTCAACAAGATCCTTGAGCCGCAGATGGGTGCCGTTCTCGGCAAAATCGTGATTCTGGTGGCGATCGTTCTGTTTATTCAGAAGCGCCCGCAGGGGTTATTTGCACTGAAAGGGAGGGTAATTGACTGATGAGCCAGCCACTGACCTTAACGCTGGCGCGCAAGGCGCCGCGCAGCGTACCGATACTCGGCGCCGTGATTCTGGCGGCACTGCTGGTGCTGCCGTTTCTGGCGCTGCTGCCCGCCAGCCATCCGCTGGCCGTTTCGACCTGGATGCTGACCCTGGTAGGCAAAATTCTCTGTTACGCCGTTGTCGCCGTGGCCCTTGATCTGGTGTGGGGCTACGCCGGGATGCTCTCGCTCGGCCACGGTCTCTTTTTTGCCCTCGGCGGCTACGCCATGGGAATGTACCTGATGCGTCAGGCCGCAGGCGACGGATTACCGGCGTTTATGTCGTTCCTCTCCTGGAGCGAATTGCCCTGGTACTGGTGGGGCACCCAACATTTCGCCTGGGCGCTGGTGCTGATTGTGCTGGTTCCGGGCCTGCTGGCGCTGCTGTTCGGCTGGTTTGCCTTCCGCTCGAAGATTAAGGGGGTCTACTTTTCGATCATGACCCAGGCGCTGACCTTCGCCGGAATGTTGCTGTTCTTCCGCAATGAAACGGGCTTTGGCGGCAACAACGGGTTTACCGGATTTACCACGCTGCTGGGCTTTTCCGTGACCGCCACCACCACGCGTATCGGATTGTTTATTGCCACCGTGCTACTGCTGGCCGCCTCGCTGGCGGTGGGCTATGCGCTGGCGAAAAGCAAGTTTGGTCGCATTCTGACGGCGGTGCGGGATGCGGAAAACCGGCTCACCTTCTGCGGCTACGATCCCCGCGGTTTCAAACTGCTGGTCTGGACCCTGTCCGCGGTGCTGTGCGGACTGGCCGGGGCGCTCTACGTTCCGCAGGTGGGCATTATCAACCCCGGCGAGATGTCGCCTACCAACTCCATCGAAGCGGCGATCTGGGTGGCCCTCGGCGGACGCGGAACCTTGATCGGCCCGGTAATTGGCGCGGCATTGGTCAACGGCGCGAAAAGCCTCTTTACCGTGGTGATGCCGGAATACTGGCAGCTGTTTCTGGGGCTGATCTTTATTGCCGTCACGCTGTTTTTACCGCGCGGGGTCACGGGCCTGTTACGCAAAGGAGATAAATAATGCAGCCAGCCGAAGCGTTATTTACCCGCCAGCTTCCCGGAGATCGTTACCGCGATCAAACCGACCCGGTGTTGCAGCTGGAGGGGATCAACGTCAGCTTTGACGGGTTTAAAGCACTTACCGATCTGTCGCTTAATATTGGCGTGGGGGAGCTGCGCTGCGTGATTGGTCCCAACGGCGCCGGGAAAACCACCCTGATGGATGTTATCACCGGTAAAACGCGGCCCCAGAGCGGGCGGGCGATTTACGATCAGACAACGGATCTCACCACCCTCGACCCGATAGCCATTGCCCGCCAGGGCATCGGGCGCAAATTCCAGAAGCCAACAGTGTTTGAGGCCCTGACGGTATGGGAAAACCTTGAGCTGGCGATGAAAGGGGATAAATCGGTGTGGGCCAGCCTGCGCGCCCGGCTGAGCAGCGAGCAGGGGGACCGGATCGACGAGATGCTGAGCCTGCTGCGCCTCGGCGGGGAGCGGCATCGCCGGGCGGGGCTGCTGTCCCACGGCCAGAAGCAGTTTCTGGAGATCGGCATGCTGCTGGTGCAGGAGCCGCATCTCCTGCTGCTCGATGAGCCGGCCGCGGGGATGACCGACGCCGAAACCGAGTATACCGCCGAGCTGTTCCGCACCCTGGCGGGTAAACACTCCCTGATGGTGGTGGAGCATGACATGGGTTTTGTTGAAACCATTGCCGATCACGTGACGGTGCTCCATCAGGGCCGGGTGCTGGCGGAGGGGTCGCTGCGCGACGTGCAGGCCAACGAACAGGTGATTGAAGTCTATCTTGGACGCTAAGGAGCGCGGATGCTTAAGGTTAATGAACTCAATCAGTATTACGGCGGGAGCCATATCCTGCGCGGGGTCAGCTTTGAGGCGCTGCCCGGCGAAGTCACCTGCCTGCTCGGGCGCAACGGCGTAGGTAAAACTACGCTGCTGAAGTGTCTGATGGGGCTGATCCCGGCGCGCAACGGGGAGATCCTCTGGCAGGGAAAAAATCTCACCCAGGCAAAACCGCACCAGCGGGTGCAGGCGGGCGTCGCCTATGTGCCGCAGGGGCGGGACATTTTTCCCCGCCTGACGGTGGAGGAGAACCTGCTGCTCGGCTTATCGCGCTTTCCGGCTCGCGAGGCGAAGCAGGTGCCCGACGAGATCTGGCGGCTGTTTCCGGTATTACAGGAGATGAAGCAGCGTCGGGGCGGGGATCTTTCAGGCGGACAGCAGCAACAGCTGGCAATTGGCCGGGCGCTGGCCAGCCGTCCGCAGCTGCTGATTCTGGATGAGCCGACAGAGGGGATTCAGCCGTCAGTTATCAAGGAGATCGGCCAGGTGATCCGCCAGCTCGCCAGCCGGGGAGATATGGCGATCCTGCTGGTGGAACAGTTCTATGATTTTGCCGCCGAGCTGGCTGACAGTTATCTGCTCATGTCCCGGGGAAGCATTATCCAGCGCGGGCGCGGGGAGAATATGGAGCAGGAGGGTGTCCGCGGTCTGGTCGCAATTTAACAGGGTTGTTTTGCGCAATGTTATACTATAACATCCTCACTCACTTAAACGGAGTGAGGATATTATTTTGGCAGGACATATTGGTAAGTTTGCAATAACTCTGGGGGCGCTGCTGGTCAGCGGCCAGCTGTATGCCCATTCCCACGGACATCAGATGACCGAGGCGGAACAAAAAGCGGCTAACGGCGTGTTTGACGATAAAGATGTAAAGGATCGCCCGCTCTCAAACTGGGATGGCGTCTGGCAGTCGGTCTATCCGTTTCTGCTGAGCGGCGATCTCGACCCGGTATTCAAAAAGAAGGCGGAGAAAGACAAGAGTAAAACTTTTGATCAGGTAAAAGCCTACTACCGCACCGGTTACGCCACCGACGTAGAGAGCATCGGCATCGAAAATAATGTGATGGAATTTCATCGCGGGAAAAAGGTCGCCAGCTGCGAATATGTCTCTAGCGGCTACAAGATCCTGACCTACGCTTCCGGTAAGAAAGGGGTGCGCTACCTGTTTGAATGTAAGGACGTCAGCAGCCAGGCGCCGAAATTTGTCCAGTTCAGCGACCATATTATCGGCCCGCGCCAGTCCAGCCATTTCCATATCTTTATGGGCAACACCTCCCACGAGGCGTTATTAAAAGAGATGGACAACTGGCCAACCTACTATCCAAACGAAATGTATAAAGAGCAGGTCGTTGAGGAGATGTTGCACCATTAATTTCGGTGCGATATGTGTGCCGGGTGGCGGCTGCGCCTTACCCGGCCTACTAAAGCTCTGCGCTATATTAAATTGGGCGTTTCAACCCACGCCTTCACCCGCATCCCGCGTAAAATCATCATCCACGCCAGCACGATGGCGATCATCATTATCACAAACAGCGACCAGTGCGGGAGATGGGTCAATATTAGGCCGGTGATCATCGGGTTAAACGCCGCACCCAGCCAGCCGAGCGCCTGGGCGGAGAAGTAGCTCGCTTTCATGCCCGGCGGGGCGATATTATCGATCAACATATATTCACCTGGCGCATATATAATTTCGCCGATGGTAAACACCGCCGCGGCAATCCCCCAGTAGACCAGATTCTCGCCGGAGAGCATAAACCCCGCCAGACCCAGGACGAAAAACAGGGTACCCAGGGTCATCAGCGGGCGAATATTACGTGCCGACAGTTTGCGACCAATGATGTATTGCAGGGAGACCACCAGCGCGGCATTCACCGGCAGCACCACGGCCACCACCTTTTGGGCAAAATCGCTGTCGTAATCGGCCGCCAGTACATACTGAGAGATACAGCTGGCGAATGAGCCGCCCACATAGGAGGCCAGCAGCCCGGAGAGGGTATACCAGAACAGTGCCCGGTCACGAAGCAGCACTGACGGCTGCCACGGCACCGGGGCGTTTTCACCGTCGGCCGCCACGCTTTTTTGCACATAGCGCTGAACTAAAACCAGCGGCAGCGCAGCGCAGAAGGCGGCAACCCAGAACGGCAGTTGCAGGCTGTACATCACCAGCAGCGTGCTCAGCGGCGGTCCAATGGTCCAGCCAATGTTCAGAAAACTGTAGTTTAGCGAGAAAACGCGCGCCTTTTCTGCCGGGCTCAGCACATCGGAAAACCAGGCTTTCAGCACCGTGGAAAAGACCGAATAGGCGCAGTTGATCAGCGAGAATGCCAGCACCACCATGACTGCATTATCTACCAGCGGGATCGCCAGGAAGCCCAACGCCACTGCTGTAATGGCGATCAGCATATAGCGGTTTTTATCGAATTTGTCGGCCAGAATGCCAAACCCTAAGCTGAAGACCACGCCAATCGTCAGGGCCACCGTCAGGGCATAACCAATATTCTCCACGCTCATGTTGAAGACGCGGGTTAAATAGATGGTCATAAACGGCAGCGTAGCGCCGCGGCCAATGGTGAGTAATAGCGATGAGGCCAGCAGCGCTGCGGTTGAACGCCTGAGAGACTGTTTCATTTTCCTGCCCGACAAATGCATGTAAATTTTTGTAATATCTATCAGGATTATCACGCCATAAGCATCTTGTATAGCACCCAATTTATCCCTAAGTGCTTTGCCTGCCTGTCAGAATTAATGATCTGTTCCTCGCCCGTTTTTTTCGTTACTTTGATAAGTGTTTACAAAAATTTAATAAACAGGGGCAGGGTATGACGCGCAAAGATGGGCTGCTGGCGTTGCTGGTCGTGGTGGTCTGGGGACTGAATTTTGTAGTGATCAAAGTCGGGCTGCACAATATGCCCCCGCTGATGCTGGCCGGTTTACGCTTTCTGCTGGTAGCCTTCCCGGCGCTCTTTTTTATCGCGCGCCCGAAAATCCCGTTTCGTCTGTTGCTGGGCTACGGTCTGACCATCAGCTTTGGTCAGTTTGCCTTTCTGTTTTGCGCCATCAACTTCGGCATGCCCGCCGGGCTGGCTTCCCTGGTGTTACAGGCTCAGGCGTTCTTCACCATTATCCTGGGGGCGCTGGCGTTTGGCGAGCGGCTGCAGGGCAAGCAGCTGGCAGGTATTGTCCTGGCGGTGGTCGGGGTGCTGGTGCTTGCCGAAGCCAGCCTCAACGGGCAGCACGTCGCGCTGCTGGGCTTTTTACTGACCCTGGCGGCAGCGTTCAGCTGGGCCTGCGGAAACATTTTCAACAAAAAGATCATGCAGCTGGAGACGCGTCCGGCGGTGATGTCGCTGGTGGTGTGGAGCGCGCTCATCCCGATTGTCCCCTTTATGCTGGCCTCCTGGCTGATGGATGGCCCGACGGTCATGCTTAACAGCCTGGTCACTCTCGATGTCACCACCATTTTGTCGCTTTTCTACCTGGCCTTTGTCGCCACCATTATCGGCTATGGCATCTGGGGCTCGCTGCTCGGACGCTACGAAACCTGGCGGGTGGCGCCGCTGTCGCTGTTAGTGCCGGTGGTGGGGATCGCCAGCGCGGCGCTGCTGTTGGATGAAAAGCTCGGCGCATTGCAGCTTGCAGGGGCGGTTCTGGTGATGGCAGGGCTCTATATTAATGTCTTTGGTTTTCGTGTGCGCCGGACGGCGCGGGTGAGAAGCTAAAAAAAGCCCCGCGCGGGGCGGGGCAAAACGAATTAATTGTGCTGATTGTAGTACGGCACCCCTAATTCGTCTGATTTGTCGCTGCCTGCGCCCATATGGTTAAAATCGTGGGGCGACTGACCGTTAGCGGTCGGCAGAATCATCGTGTCACGGCTGTGTGGCTGCGGCACGGATGGCGTTTGCTCCGCAAAACTCTGGCCTGAGACCAGCACCAAAGCGGTAAAGGCGGCGGAAGCGAATAGTTTCATGATTTCCTCGATACGTCTTAGAGCCTAACCCACCAGGCTCTTAATACAGGCGATTAGCAGTTACAGTGATTGATCGGAAGCAGATACCGGGATTCCCCATGCATATTGGTAATACGGTATTTATGCGGCGGCACATCGAAGTAGTTCTTGAACGTGCGGGTCAGGGTCTGTTGCGATTCAAACCCGTAACGCTCAGCCAGATAGAGGATCGGCTCGTTACTTTCCTTCAGCTTCTGTGCGATTTCCGTTAATTTGCGGCTGCGGATGTACTGGCCTAATGAGTGGCCGGTCTCTTTTTTAAACATCCGTTGCAGGTGCCATTTTGAGTAACCTGAGCGCTCAGACACTTTTTCAAGCGAGAGCGGTGACTCCAGGTTATCTTCGATCCAGTCCAAAATGCTATGAATAGTGATGGCGTCAGTATTGCGTCTGGACATCGTCATACCTCTTTCTGTTTACGGCAGGATTTTCTTAAGCAAATGCTCAAGAGTTGCCACTTCGTCTGCCGTTAAGTTTTTTGTTAGTTCCTGGTGTAGCTCTTGTCCTACTAATTGATGACATTGTTCACACATGTCCGCGCCGTTGCTGGTCAGTTGCAACAGCACGCCGCGTTTGTCATTCGGATTCGGGCGGCGTTCAATCCACCCTTTGCAGACCAGCCGATCGATCATTCGTGTCAGCGCGCCGAGGTCCACAGATAAGATTTTCTTCAGCTCAACCGGGGTAATACACACTTCGCAGCGCACAGAGCAGAGCACTTTAAACTGCGTTGCGGTGATATCCAGCGGCGACAGATAGTCATTGAGCAGGCGATCTTTCTTCTGGTTAACCATATAGATAAGGCGACCCAGCGGAATGATTTCGTTGAAGAGGTCACTGGTGCTTTTCACAATGGTTGCCCTGGCAAGTAGTTTAATCACGGCAGATATTATTGCTCAGGCAACTATAAGTCAACTGAATGCATTTGCTTATGACACGATTTGCTAAAGTGATTCAGCTCACGTTTTTGCCCGTTTTGCCCTTCTATCTATCACCAGAATAAATTGATTTCGTAACGAAAATATTACTTACGATGTGTGCGTAGCTGAAACAGGCTGTTTAACCTTATACTTGCCCGGTTATATTTGGATAAGGACAACTCAGTAAAATGGTTGATTTAATTAAAGCAATTGGGCTTGGGCTGGTGGTACTGCTGCCGCTGGCTAACCCGTTAACTACCGTTGCGCTGTTCCTGGGTCTGGCGGGGGATATGAACCGTGAGCAACGTAATCACCAGTCGCTCATGGCGTCCGTGTATGTCTTCGCGATCATGATGGTGGCGTACTACGCCGGGCAACTGGTGATGAACACTTTCGGGATCTCTATTCCCGGCCTGCGTATCGCGGGTGGGCTGATCGTTGCTTTTATCGGATTTCGAATGCTGTTCCCGGCGCAAAAAGCGACGGATACCACCGACGCGCAGGACGCGCTTGAGGAGAGGTCGGGTAAAGAGGTGCCGAATATCGCCTTTGTACCGCTGGCGATGCCAAGCACCGCAGGGCCGGGGACCATTGCGATGATCATCAGCTCCGCCTCAACGGTGCGCAGTGGCAGCGCCTTCCCGGAGTGGGTAATTATGCTTGCGCCGCCGCTGATCTTCGCCCTTATCGGCGTAATCCTGTGGGGCTGTCTGCGCAGCTCCGGCGCCATTATGCGCTGGGTGGGTAAAGACGGTATCGAAGCGATCTCCCGTCTGATGGGCTTCCTGCTGGTCTGCATGGGCGTGCAGTTTATCATTAACGGCGTGCTGGAAATTATCCAGACCTACCCCTAATCATTGAACCGGGTGGCATTCCGCCACCCGGTCGCCTCGCTAGCCGTGATGGGGCTGCTCTTCCAGCGTGACGGGCCATTTGCGGAAAATCAGTACCGACCAGATTAACGCCGCCAGCGCCGGTATCGCCCCCAGATAGCCAATTGATGCCATCGACAGATGCAGGCTTATCTGATTCCCCACCAGCGCACCTGCGCCAATCCCCAGATTGAAAATGCCGGAAAAGAGCGCCATCGCTACATCGGTGGCATCGGGTGCCAGCGCCAGCACTTTAACCTGCATCCCAAGACCAATAATCATGATCGCCACGCCCCAGACCAGGCTCAGCAGCGCCAGATGCATTTCACTCCCGGAGGCGGGAAGCAGAAGCAGCAGACACGCCAGCAGCAGGCCAATGGCGCTGCTGACAAGCGTAGAGGCGTGACGATTGCCGAGCTTACCGAACAGCAGACTGCCAATAATGCCCGCGCCACCCAACAGCAACAGCAGTACCGTGGCAAAGCGGGCGCTGAATCCGGCAACCGACTGCACAAACGGCTCGATATAGCTGTAGGCGGTATAGTGGGCCGTCACCACCACGACCGTCAGCAGATAGAGGCTCATCAGCGCAGGGCGACGCACCAGCAGCGGCAGGCTTTTCAGGGAGCCGGAGTGCTCGCTCGGCAGTTTCGGCAACAGTTTGATCAGACACAGCAGAGTGAACAGCGCCCCGAGGCCGATAATGAAAAAGGTGGTACGCCAGCCAAAATATTGCCCGACGATGCGGCCCAGCGGGAGCCCGAGCACCATTGCCAGCGCGGTGCCGGTCGCCAGCAGGCTCAGCGCCTGGGCGCGCTTCCCGGCCGGGGCCAGGCGGATGGCCAGCGAGGCGGTAATCGACCAGAAAATGGCGTGGGCAAAGGCAATCCCGATCCGGCTAATCACCAGCACCGTGAAGTTCCACGCCAGGAACGACAGCACATGGCTGGCGATAAACAGCACAAACAGGCCGATCAGCAACGCACGGCGCTCAATCTGGCTGGTGAGCAGCATAAAGGGGAGCGACATCAGCGCCACCACCCAGGCGTAGATGGTGAGCATGATCCCCACCTGCGCCGTCTCCATGCCGAAGCTGCTGGCGATGTCCGAGAGCAACCCGACCGGAACGAACTCAGTGGTGTTAAAGATAAACGCGGCGACGGCGAGCGTCACCACCCGTAGCCATGCGACCCGGCGGGAAACTGTGTTGGTTGTCATAGGAATGTCAGGGATTGGTTACGTATATGAGGTGTTTTGATCTTAAAACCAACATTGGTGGAAATACAATCATTTTGTGATGCAGATCTCACTATGGTGGCAAAGTAATCGCTGGTGGAATCGGTTAATTTCCATGAATATAGGATGCAACATTAAGTTAACAGTAGGTAGAGCGATGCAGGAAATTGAGTTTTATCTCGTTGATGCGTTTAGCGATAGCGCATTTGGCGGTAATCCGGCGGCAGTGTGCCCGCTTGCGGAGTGGTTACCGGACGAGACGCTGCTGAAGATGACGCAGGAGCATAACCAGTCGGAGACCGCCTTTTTCGTGCGCCATAAAGGTGGCATCGAACTGCGCTGGTTTACCACCCACGGCGAGGTTAACCTCTGCGGTCACGCGACGCTTGCCACCGCCTGGGTGTTGTTCAACGAGATGGACTATCCCGATGCCCGGGTCCATTTTGATACCGCCTCCGGCAGGCTCACCGTCAGCCGCGACGGTGACTGGTTAACCCTCGATTTTCCGGCCTGTCCGACGGAGGCCCAGACTCCACCGCCAGAGATGCTCCATGCGCTGGGGATTGACCGCTACGTCGAGGCCCGTAAGGGACGTGCCTGGGTGCTGGTGCTGGAAAACCGTCAGCAGGTTGAGGCGGTTACGCCTGATATTCAGGCCATGACTCCCGGCGAGCACAAAGTGTCGATTACCGCCCGGGGCGAGGGCGAATACGATTTTGTCAGCCGCTTTTTCTCGCCGGGCGTGGCATTGTGGGAAGATCCGGTCACCGGCTCGGCGCATACCATGCTGATCCCCTACTGGAGTGAAAAGCTGAACAAAACCTCGCTGTTTGCCCGCCAGGTCTCTGCCAGGGGCGGCGATGTGCGTTGTGAACTGAAGGGCGACCGGGTGCTGATGAGCGGGAAGGCATCGCTCTACATGAAAGGTCATCTGTTTTTACGCTAATAACAAGGGTTAACCCAATGAAAGAAATACAATTCTATCTGGTCGATGCGTTTAGCGACCGCGCATTTGGTGGGAATCCTGCAGCCGTTTGCCCTCTGGAGGCGTGGCTGCCGGATGAGGTTCTGTTAAAGATGGCACAGCAGCATAACCAGTCGGAGACCGCTTTTTTCGTGCGCACCGATAGCGGTTTTGAGCTGCGCTGGTTTACCACGCTGCATGAAATTAACCTGTGCGGTCACGCCACGCTTGCCAGCGCCCACGTGATTTTTGAGTATCTCGACTACCCGCACACGGAGATCGTCTTCTCCACCCGCTTTGTCGGCGAACTGCGGGTTAAGCGCAGCGGCGACTGGCTGACGCTGGACTTCCCGGCATGGGGTTGTGAGGCGGTGGAAAATCCTCCCGAACGGCTGTTCAGCACCCTGGGTATCCGCGAGGCGAAAGAGGTGCGGGCAGGGCGCGATTATATGGTAGTGCTGGAAAACCAGCAGCAGGTTGAGGCCCTAACCCCGGATATCGACGGCATGATGCCGCTGGGTAAGATGGTCTGCGTCACTGCCCCGGGGGATGAGTATGACTTTGTCAGCCGCTTCTTCTGCCCGGGCGAAGGGGTGGCGGAAGATCCGGTTACTGGCTCCGCCCACAGCATGTTGATCCCTTACTGGAGCGAGAAGCTGGGGAAAACCGCGATGCAGGCTCGCCAGGTCTCCGCCCGCGGGGGCGATCTGCGCTGCGAGCTGAAGGGCGACCGGGTATTGATTGGTGGCCAGGCGGCGCTCTATCTGAAGGGCACCGTGTTCCTGCGTTAGCATCATAAGCCCGGCGGCGCTGCGCTTGCACGGGCCTACAAAACCCCGCAGGCCGGGTAAGGCGCAGCCGCCACCCGGCAAATTCCATGCCGCACTCGCCGTAGGCCGGGTAAGGCGCAGTCGCCACCCGGCAAATTCCATGCCGCACTCGCCGTAGGCCGGGTAAGGCGCAGTCGCCACCCGGCAAATTCCATGCCGCACTCGCCGTAGGCCGGGTAAGGCGTAGCCGCCACCCGGCAAACAGGCCGCACCAATCACGCCAGCGACGCCCCCCCGCACAGCACCAGCTCCTGCCCGGTGACGGGCGCAGCCTCGGCGCTCAGCAGATAGCTTACCATTGCCGCTACCTCTTCCGGGGCGATCAGCCTCCCCATCGGCGGCACTTTTGGCGGCGATGCTTCCCGACCTGGCGCGCTCAGCATCGGCGTCTGGGTTGCCCCCGGCGCGACCACGTTGGCGGTGATCCCCCGCGGCGCCAGCTCTGCCGCCCAGCTGCGCACCATGCCTACCAGCGCCGCTTTGGTGGCGACATACTGCGACCGGCCCGCGGCGCCGCGTGAGGTACGGCTGCCGATAGCCACCAGCCGCCCACCGGCGCTCATCCGTGGGGCAAAGTGGTTGAACAGGATCTCGGCGGCGTGAATATGCAGCCCCCACAGGCGGGCGCTGACTGCCGGATCCAGCTCACCGAGCGGGGCGGCAGCCATCATCCCTGCGGCATGAACAATCGCCTGTGGCACCGGAAGGGCGTTGAGCGCGGCAGTAAATGTGACAGTGTCACTTATATCGACACTCAGGCTGGTGAAGTGCGGATGGGGGTTATCCACACCGCGACGACTGATCCCCATTACCTGCCAGCCCTCGGCCAGCAGGCGGTTTACGATCGTTTCGCCGATGCCGGAGCTGGCTCCCGTGACGATGGCTGAACGCATATCACCCCTCCAGCAGCGCGCGCGGCACTTTAAACACCGCCTTACGCACGGTCATGGGTTCATCCACGGCACACAGCGCCTGATGGGGTTCCCCGGGCAGAAACACCGCAAAATCACCGGCGCGCAGGGTGATACTCACCGGATGCACCGCACCGGGAGCGATAAAGAGATCCGGCTTGCGCTCCTCGTCGTTTGCCTGGGCCAGCGACTGCATGCCGGCGTTAATGATCTCTTCGCCGTCCAGCACCACCTGAATATCGGCCCACTGATGGTGATATTCGGTATGGCGCTGCGCCTGCGGCTGGGTCTGCGCCGGGCCGATATGGCAGAACCACGGGCAGCCTTCCGGCTGCCAGCGTCCATCATCCCGGGCAGCAAGTGCCGCCAGGGTGCACTCGGGGCGACGGAGGATCTCACTGAGAGCGCAGGGCAGCCCTGCCAGCGGCAGGGCGTTAAGGTGACCGATAATCATTGTTGCGACTCCTTCACCCATTCCGGCGATACGCGTACATATTTGATCGCCTGACGGAAATATGTGTAGGCGATATGCAGCGTACCGTCGGAGCTCTGCTTGATGCTGGGATAGGAGAACTCACGATTGAGCTTCTCCAGCGAGTTGTTGGTCATGCAGTAGCCGTCGCCTTCATCGAGATTGCGCTGCCAGGGCCAGCTTTTCCCGCCGTCGTTGGAGATCGCCACCGTCATCGGCGCGCGCGGTGCGCCCCAGAACGCGGCGCGGCCATCGGTCACTTCCGGCTCTTTACGCCCGTCGCCGTCGTCGATCTCGTCATACAGCGAGGCGCGGCGTTCCAGCGCTCCCGCGGCGCTCATGTGGTTAAACACCAGCGCCAGCTCGCCGCTGGCAAGGGTGGTGACCTGAATCGACGAGTTGTTGTTCGGCAGCTCAGTCGGCTCCGGCACCGACCAGCTTTCGCCGTTGTCCAGCGACTGGCTGATGTAGATATTATCTGCCCAGCGGCTGCGGTAGAGCGCCACCAGATTGCCGTTTTTCAGCGCCGTAATGTTCATGTGCACGCAGCCCAGGCTCTCCGGCACCTCGACATCGCGCCAGCTTTTCCCCTGATCTTCAGAGATTTTCACCGCGCTGATGTCGTCATTACCCACCCATTTCTCACCCGGACGGGTGCGGCAGTAAAAGACCGGCAGCAGCCAATTGCCGTTATCCAGCACCACGATCGGCTGGCGAATAAAGGTGCCGGGCTTATCGAGCAGGGTGGCGATCTCCCCCCAGCTTTTGCCCAGATCCTCAGACTTGCGGTAGCGCACGATGGCGGTATCCTGGTTGCCGGAGATCTGCGCGGTCCACAGCAGCCACAGCACGTTGTCCGGGGCGAGGAACAGGACCGGGTTCTGCTCTGAGCGGCTGGCGTCGTCGGAGAGCTTCACCGCCGCGCTCCACTGATTGCTGCCGGGGGCCAGGCGCGACCCCCACACCGAAATATCAGCGATCCCTTCCTGGGTGCCGCCGAACCAGACGCACATCAGGGTGCCATCCGGCAGCGGCAGCAGATTGGCTGCGTGGTTCTGCGGGCAGGAAGAGGGCAGCATCGCCGTTTCCACGCGGGCATCCTCTGGCTGCGGGCGAACAATCCCGTCACGGGTTACGGTTACAGACATATCAAACTCCATTATGTTGAACAGGGGCATGCGCTTTGCGATCCGCTTTATTCGGGATGATGCGGTCGAGAACCATAATCACCGCCGGGGTGATCAGCGCGATGTACATATTGTTAATACCAAACGGGTCGCCCAGCAGATACCACAGCGAGGTCATCACGCAGGCGCCAATCAGGCCGGCGTTGGCACCGCGGGTGCTTTTGAAGAACGGAGCGTAGAAGGCGATCACCGCCACCACCGAAATCGACAGACGAATGGCGCGGGTGAAGAACGACAGCTTCAGCACTTCCGGTACCAGCAGGACGAAGATCAGCGGCAGGAAGCCAATCAGCAGCGACAGCCAGCGGGTCGCTTTAAACTCCTGCTCCGGGGTCGGGTTGCGGTAGGGTACATAGAAATCTTTCACCACCAGCGAAGCGATAGCCAGCGCCACGGTACTTACGCTGACGAAAATCGAAGCCACAAGTGACGTTGTCACCAGACCGGCCAGCCACGGATTCATATCCTGCAGGAAGATCGGCATGGCGTAGAGGCTGTCGATCTCCGGGTGCAGATACTTCGCCGCCACGCCAATCACCGCAATCGCCAGGGCAATCGGCAGGCAGAAGAAGAAGGCGACCCAGGTGGAGCGTTTGGCCGACTTCACATCTTTAGTGGATGAAATCGCCTGGATAACAAACTGGGTACAGAAGATGGAGCCGATGGTGCCAATCAGCCAGGCAAAGATGGTGCTGGCGCCGATGTTGCCGTCCCAGGTCCAGTAGTAGCTCGGCATCTGCTCAATCATTGGCGTAAAGCCGCCGGTTTTAGAGAGCGCGAAGCCCATGATGATCAGGATGCCGAAATATTTCAGGGCGCTGTGCAGCAGCGTCACCCACGCCACCCCCTTCATGCCGCCAAAGGCGAAGTAGAAGGTACTGACAACCGCGGTAATAAAGGCTGCCACCGGCAGGTTGACCTTCAACACGGTGGAGATCGCCGCCGCGCCGGAGACATAGTTGCCGACGTTTACCAGCAGCAGGGCGTAGATCATGATGATGGAGATGATGTTTTTGGTGCTGGTGCCGTACTTCTCGGCAATCGCCCCGGAGATGGTGATTTTGCCGGTGTTATAGATGCGCTTCACCAGCAGCAGGCCGAACAGCGGGAAGCCGATGGCTGCGCCAATCACTGACCAGGAGGCGGCAAAACCATCCTCGAACGCCGCCTGGGCGGTCCCGATGGTGGACTTGGCGCCGATATATTCAGACATCAGCAGGATCCCGACGATAAAGGCAGGCATCGCCCGGGAGCCTTCCATAAAATCACCGGTGTTTTTACTGCGTAACCGGAAGGTCAGCCAGGTGGTAAACAGAATGTAGACAATCACGATGCCTACGATGATCAGGGTATCTTCAGCGGTAAAATTGTTCATCTTTGCCTCTCTTCAGGGCGTAGGAAACCTGGGCACACCTGGTGCCCGGTATTCTTATGGACGAAATCAAACGCCGGTTACTGCAGTGACTTCGTCACTATCTGGCGGATCTGTTCAGTCTGTTGCGCATCGAAAGCCACCGCGTAGCGGCTTTCACCCACCTCTTCGCCCATCACCTGCAGCGCTTTTTTTACCGCCGCCGGAGAGAAGGCCACTTTATACAGATTCGTGCGCAGTTCGGTCACGCCATCCTGCGCCCTACGCGAGCCCTCAACATCGCCCGCATGGAAACGCGTCCAGATGGCGTTGATCGCCTCCGGCGCCACGTTCGCCAGCCCGGAAATACAGGCCGAACAACCTTCAACATAGCCCTGATGGATGAGCGAGTCGGGGCCGTTGAGCACGTCGAAATCGTCGATATCCGCTACGGCTTTCAGGAATCCGCTCAGGCTCTCGTAGCTGCCTGCGCTATCCTTAATGCCGATGATATTCGGGTGTGAAGCCAGCACCCGCGCGGTCTGCGGCTCAATGGTATTGCCGGTGCGCGCCGGAATGTTGTAGAGAAATACCGGCACTGTCAGGGCATCGGCGATAGCGGTGTAGTGGGCGATCAGTTCCGCCTGGGTTAAAGGTACAAACCACGGGGTGATAACCGAGACGGCATCCACCCCCAGGGATTCGATCTGCTTACCGAGACGAATAGTGGCGCGGGTGGAGATCTCCCCGATATGCGCCACCACCGGCGCACGCCCGGCGACCTCCTCCACGCAGGCGCGGGTGACGGCCACTTTTTCCTCTTCGGTCAGCACGAAAAACTCCCCGTTGGTGCCGCCACAGAAAATGCCATTACCCGCCGCCAGCTGACGCTGGATCTGGCGTTTCAGCCCCGGCAGATGCAGGGCGCCATCCTCGGTAAAGGGGGTGACGATCGCCGTCAGCACGCCTTCAATCTTGTTACGCATTGTTCACTCCTTCGATATTAACGTTCGGGGAACAGGGTCTGGTAAATACCCTGCACCTCGGCATGGCTGACCTGACGCGGGGCATTGTTCATCAGGCGTTTTACGTTCAGGGCGGCATCGCTCAGCGAAGCGATATCATCCCGCGGGACGCCCAGCGTCTCGAGGTTGTCCGGGAGGTTGAGGCGGCGCACCAGGGCAGCAAACCACTCTACCAGCGCGTGGGATTTCGCTTCCACCGACAGGGAGGTATCGGCGCCAGGCACCAGATCCCACACCTGGGCAAATTTTTCCACCGCGTCCGGGCGCACCACGCGCATGCAGGGCGCTAACAGGATGGCGTTCGCCACCCCATGCGGCAGGTGATATTTCCCGCCCAGCGGATAGGAAAGGGCATGCACCAGATGGGTTCCGGCATGGGCGATGGCCACGCCGCCGTAGTAGGATGCCCACAGCATTTCGAGCTTCGCCGCCAGGTTGTGCGGCTCGGCGCAGGCGGTTTCGATGTTATTGACCAGCTTGCGCAGACCTATCAGCGCTGCGTTATCGCTCACCGGGTTCGCGACGGTGGCGGTAAAGCACTCGATCAGGTGGCACAGGGCGTCGATCCCGGTCGAGGAGGCGATGTGCGGCGGCATGCTGGTGGTCAGTTCCGGCAGCAGCGCCACGTAATCGGGCAGCAGTACCGGGGAGATGATGCCGATTTTGGTGCTCTGCTCGGGTATGGCGAGGATCGCGTTCGGCGTAGCTTCGGAGCCGGTACCGGCGCTGGCCGGGATCAGCAGCGATGCAAGGCGCGTGTTGGGTTTTTCACCCGCCAGCAGCGCATCCAGACCCGGCGAGGCCGGATGGCACAGCACGGAGAGCAGTTTCGCTACATCCAGTACGCTGCCGCCGCCTACGCCCACCACCAGATCAAAAGCGGTATCGTTGATGTCAGCCAGCAGAGCGTGAACGTCGTGATGCGTGGGCTCTGGCGGCACGCGCTCAATCACGCTGACGCTGCGGTTATCGGCTTCCAGCAGGGCGCGGATAGCTCGGGCGGCCTCCAGACGGGCGATATTACCGTCGGTGACCAGTAAAAGGCGCGACTTGCCTGCCAGCAGGGGCGCGAGGGCCGGGATCGCACCCGCACCGCTGATTATCGTACTGTTAATGGTTAACACATTGCTCTCCTGTTGCTGTGTCTGTGATTGATTTCGCTCAAAACAGGCAATCACAGTCATCGTGTCTCTAAATTTATAATTTATTCGCAAACTGAATAACTTGATCTTGCTCACATATAATCAATCATGATTGAATATAATCATTAACAGGAACGACGAACCTTTGGGGATGAACGTGAACAACCTGAACAGAGAGATCGTGGTGATCGCTGACGACTTTACCGGTGCCAACGATGCGGGGGTGAGCCTGGCGCTAAGCGGCAAAAAAGTCAGCGTGGCGTTTCAGACGCCTTTTACCGACGACACCGATGCGCTGGTTATTAATAGCGATAGCCGGGCGATGAAGGCATCAGAGGCGGCTGAAAAACTGACGCGGTATGCGACCGACGTTCACGCGGCCAAATGGCTGATTAAGAAAATTGACTCAACGCTTCGCGGCAACCCGGGCGCTGAAGTGGAAGCGCTGCTGAGGCTTAGCGGTAAGGGCCAGGCGATTATCGCCCCGGCATTTCCGGCCGCCGGGCGCACCACCGAAGAGGGCCTCTGCCTGGTGAACGGCGTGCCGGTGACGGAGACCGAGTTTTCCAGCGACCCGAAAACCCCGGTGCGCCACGCGCAGGTAGCGAAGGTGCTGGCGGAGCAAACCCGGCTTAAAAGCAGGGTGGTCACGCCGGCGGAACTTGCCACGGCGCTCACGAGCGATGCGCGTCTGGTGATTGTGGATGCGCAGACCGACGCGGAGCTGGATCAGATTATCAACACGGCGTTTGCCTGCGATGAAAAGCCGCTGCTGGTGGGCTCTGCCGGGCTGTGCGATGCCCTGGCGCGCCGTCTTGCCACGCCGCGCCAGCTGCTGGCGGTTATCGGTTCGATGAGCGAAATTGCGCAAAAGCAGATCCAGCGCGTGCGCGGGCAGCACAATGTCAGCACGGTATTAATTGATATCAATGATGTGTTTAACGGGACGATGGCGGGATACCAGCAGCAGATCGCCCGGGCGCTTGCGGCAGGCCAGCACTGCGTGGTGCATACCTGCGCCGACACCCAGGCGCGGCATCAGATAGAGACGCTCTGCCAGCAGCGCGGATTAAGCCGCGCGGCGCTGGGGGAGACCATCAGCGCCTTTCTGGGTGCGCTGACGCGTAATGCGCTGGAGACCCGCCGCCCGGCGGCGCTCTATGTCTCCGGAGGCGATGTGGCGATGGCGGTTGCCAGCGCGCTCAACGCACAAGGTTTTGCCATTCGCGGACAGGTGGCGCAGTGCGTGCCGTTCGGTCGTTTTTTGGGTTGTCGCTGGCAGGGGCCGGTTATGACCAAAGCGGGCGGTTTTGGTACTGAAACCACGCTGCTTGAGGTTTTGCATTTTATCGAGGAGAAGATGAGTGACTAATATCATTGCTGTAACGATGGGTGACCCGGCGGGCATCGGCCCGGAAATTATTATCAAATCCCTGACCGAGGGTGAGCTCTCCGGTGCGCCCGTCGTGGTGGTGGGGTGCGCCCGCACTCTGCAACGGGTGCTGGAGAAAGGCATTACCGCCCCGGCAGAGTTACGTGTGATTACCCGCGTCAGCGAGGCGCAGTTTGGCCCGGCGATCGTTAACGTGCTGGATGAGCCGCTGGCGGAGCCCGAGGCGTTACAGCCAGGCGTCGTGCAGGCGCAGGCGGGGGATCTGGCCTACCGCTGCGTGCGTCGCGCCACCGAGCTGGCGATGGCGGGGGAAGTGAAAGCCATTGCCACCGCGCCGCTGAACAAAGAGGCGCTGCATCTGGCGGGCCACCACTATCCGGGCCATACCGAACTGCTGGCGCACCTGACCGACAGCAAAGATTACGCGATGGTGCTCTATACCGATCAGCTGAAGGTGATCCACATCACCACCCATATCGCGTTGCGCAAATTCCTTGATACCCTCAACCAGGATCGGGTAAAAACCGTGATTGGCATTGCCGATACCTTCCTTAAGCGGGTGGGCTACACCAATCCGCGTATTGCGGTGGCCGGGGTTAACCCGCACGCCGGGGAGAACGGTCTGTTTGGTGACGAAGAGATCAAGATTGTCGGCCCGGCCGTTGAGGCGATGAAGGCGAAGGGGCTGAATGTGTTCGGGCCGTGTCCGCCGGATACGGTGTTTATGCAGTGCCACGAAGGCATGTACGACATAGTGGTGGCGATGTATCACGATCAGGGCCATATTCCGTTAAAATTACTCGGTTTTTATGACGGGGTGAACATCACCGCCGGGCTGCCGTTTATCCGTACTTCAGCTGACCACGGCACCGCATTTGACATTGCGTGGACAGGTAAAGCGAAGTCTGAGAGCATGACGGTTTCTATCCAGTTAGCGATGCAAATCACACGGGAATAATATGAAGGGATATAGCCGGTTAGAACAGATAATGGACTACCTGAAAGGGCACAATCTGGTGACAGTGGATCAGCTGGTGGCGGCAACGGATGCCTCGCCTGCGACCATTCGCCGGGATCTGATTAAGCTCGATCAGGAGGGGGTCATCAGCCGCACCCATGGTGGCGTGACCCTGAACCGGTTTATCCCCTCCCAGCCCACCACCAGTGAAAAGATGCAGCGCAGCCTGGCGGAGAAACACGCCATCGCCTGCGCCGCCGCCAGTTTTGTTAAAGCCGGTGACGCGGTGGTGCTCGATGCGGGCACCACCATGATTGAACTCGCGCGCCAGCTGACCCATCTGCCGCTGCGCGTCATCACCAGCGATCTGCATATCGCCCTGTTTCTGTCAGAGTTTAAGCAGATTGAGGTGACGATCATTGGCGGGCGCATCGACGATTCCAGCCAGTCCTGCATTGGCGAGCATGGCCGCCGCCTGCTGCAAAATATCTGGCCGGATATCGCCTTTGTCAGCTGTAACGGCTGGGATCTGGAGCGCGGCATTACTTCTCCGACGGAAGAGAAAGCGGCGCTGAAGCGCGATCTGATTGCCAACGCCCGACGCCGCGTACTGCTCGCCGACAGCACGAAATATGGCGCCTGGTCGCTGTTTAATGTGGCGCACCTCAACTCCCTGACCGATATCGTCACCGATAAACGTCTGGATGAGAATGTGCAGCAGACCCTAAGCCAGCTGGATGCCACGCTGACCTTAGCCCCTTAAGGCTCAGGGCAGGCGGGCGATATTGGCCTTAATCACCTCTACTGAATGGCGGAACTTCTGCTGCTCCTCTTCCGCCAGTTTTAATTCAATGATTTGCTGGACGCCGCTCTGGGCCAGCACCGCGGGCACGCCAATCGCTACCCCATCAACGCCATACTCACCCTCCAGAATGCAGGAGATCGCCAGCGCCCGGTGGCTGCCGGTGAAGATATTGCGGCAGATTTCAGCGATAGTGGCGGCGATGCCGTACTCTGTGCAGCCCTTGCGGGCGTAGATCTCAAAGCCCTGTTTGCGCACGCGTTCGGCCAGCTCGTCAAAATCCAGCGTCTGGCCGGTATGGCGTTGATACACCTCGGCAATGGGTGAGCCATATACCGACGAATGGGACCAGACCGGGAACTGCGTATCGCCATGCTCGCCGAGGATAAAGGCATCGATGCTCTGGGCGCCGATATCCAGCGCCTGCGCGAGGGTACGACGCAGACGGGTGGTATCCAGCCAGACGCCGGTGCCGATTACCTGATTACGCGGCAGGCCGGAGAGCTGCCACACCTGCCAGGTGATGATGTCGCACGGGTTGGTGGCAATCAGAAAGATGCCGTTAAAGCCGCCCGCCATCATCTGCGGGACAATGTTCTTCACAATGCTGGCCGTGGCGGTTAATTCATCCAGCCGCGTCTGTCCTGGCTTCAGGGCGCCGCCGGAGACGGTGATCACCGCGATATCCACATCGGCACAGTCGCTCACCTCGCGGGTGGAGATGCTCATCATGCCGGGCATATAAGCGGCAGCATCCGCCAGATCCCAGGCGTGGCCTTCACTGCGGGCGTGGTTAATATCCACCAGCAGCAGCTCTTCGCAGATATTTTGATTGAGCAGGGCATACGCCGCAGAGGTACCGACATTTCCGGCACCGATAATCATCACTTTACGGGCTTTGGTGTTCATTGTTTTTCCTGAAATTTAAACCGGCAATAAGCACCAAACTAACGCTGCCGGGGCAGGTGGCGCAATGGTCAGGCGCAGCTATAAGTTAAAAATATGCCGTTGCGTTTGTCGGCCAGCGTTATGGTGGAGAAAAACGACAAAAGGAGCCTGCCATGTATTCCATTACCTCTGAATCCCCCGCCCATCCCGACATCATTAACCTGATTGCCGCCCTGGACCGTTACCAGAGCGCGCTCTATCCGGCAGAGAGCAACCATCTGCTGGATCTGACCGGGTTGCCCGACCACGCCCTGATAATGATGGTGATCCGCGATCGCCAGCTTAACGCCGTCGGCTGCGGGGCGATCGTGCTGAACGGCGATGGCAGCGGCGAGATAAAGCGGGTCTATATCGATCCGACCCATCGCGGACAGCGGCTGGGTGAAACGCTGCTGGCGGCGCTGGAAGATGAAGCGCAAAGCCGGAGCTGCCACACCCTGCGGCTGGAGACGGGGATCAAGCAGCTTCCGGCCATCCGGCTCTATGAACGCTGTGGCTACCAGCTGTGCGAGGCGTTTCCTCCCTATGCCCCCGATCCCCTGAGCCTGTTTATGGAGAAGCTGCTGGTGGCTGACCTTCGTTTAGCAGCGCTATAAACGCTTCCAGTTGCCGGGTCATCGCGCCCCGGCGCCATACCAGCCAGGTGGTGAGCCAGCGCCAGTTTTCCGCCAGCGGCCAGGCAGCCACCTGGTGATGTCCGGGCATACTTTCCAGCATTGAACGGGGCATCAGCGCAATGCCCGCCCCGGCAATGACGCAGGCCAGCATCCCGTGATAGGACTCCATTTCGTGGATGCGCCCTGGCGTGGCGCGATCCGCGTGAAACCAGCTCTCGAAATGGCGGCGATAGGAGCAGTTGGCGCGAAAGGCATAGATATCGTGCCCGCTGATGTCGGCGGCCCGCGCAACCTCTGGATGACCGGCAGGCACCACCAGCATCATCTCCTCCCGGTAGACCGGCATGCCCTCCAGTTCCGGGTGGTTTAATGGCCCGTCCACAAAGGCCGCGCTCAGCGTCCCTTCCAGTACCCCGTCAATCATTGTCCCGGAAGGGCCGGTCGCCAGCGCAAACTGAATGCGCGGGTAACGCTGGTTAAACTGCGCCAGCGAGGCCGGGATGCGCACCGCCGCGGTGCTCTCCAGCGACCCGAGGGTAAACAGTCCCTGGGGTTCATCACCGGCCACCACCATCCGCGCCTCATCCACCAGGGCGAGGATCTGTCGGCTGTAGCGTAAAAAATTATGCCCTGCGGGTGAGAGGCGCAGCCGCTGGTTCTCGCGGATGAATAGCGCCACACCAAGATCGGCCTCCAGCTGTTTGATGCGGGTGGTCAGGTTTGAGGGCACGCGATGCACTTTCTGCGCGGCCTGGGTAATGCTGCCGGTCTGGGCGACGGCGTTAAACATCTCCAGCTGGGTCAGATCCATATCGTTCTCGTTTCGTGAATAAGGTGGTTATTATTATTCATTTTTAAGAAATAGCAGATCGCGCCACACTGTAGCAACTGTTAATACACGGAGCCGATCATGACTACACCTTCTGCTACCCATGCCCTGTCCATTAACCCGGCAAACGGCGAAACCCTGGCTGTCTGGCCGTGGGCGACCGTCACCGAGGTTGAACATGCCCTTGCACAGACCGATACCGCCTTTCGCCTGTGGCGCAACGTGCCGGTGGCGACGCGTGCGCAAAAGCTACGCGATCTGGGCGCCGCGCTGCGCAATCGTGGCGAAGAGATGGCGCAGATGATCAGCCGGGAGATGGGCAAACCCATCGCCCAGGCGCGTGGGGAGGTGGCGAAATCTGCCGGGCTGTGCGACTGGTATGCTGAACATGGCCCGGCCATGCTCAATACCGAGGCAACCCAGGTAGCGGACGCGGTGATTGAGTATCGTCCGCTGGGGCCGGTGCTGGCGGTGATGCCGTGGAACTTCCCGCTGTGGCAGGTGCTGCGCGGTGCGGTGCCGATTATTCTGGCGGGTAACAGCTATCTGCTGAAACATGCTCCGAACGTGCAGGGTGCCGCGAACCTGATCGCGGCAATTTTTACCGATGCCGGATTCCCGCAGGGGGTGTTTGGTCAGTTGAACGCCACTAATGACGGGGTAAGCCAGATGATCGCCGATCCGCGCATCGCCGCGGTCACCGTGACCGGCAGCCTGCGTGCCGGGGCCGCCATTGGCGCCCAGGCCGGGGCGGCGCTGAAAAAATGCGTGCTTGAACTGGGCGGTTCCGATCCCTTTATTGTCCTCAACGATGCCGACCTGGATCTGGCGGTAAAAGCGGCGGTGACCGGACGCTATCAGAATACCGGGCAGGTGTGCGCGGCAGCCAAGCGCTTTATCGTCGAGGCGGGTGTTGCCGATGCGTTTAGCCGTCGCTTTGTCGAGGCCACCGCGGCCCTTAAGATGGGCGCGCCTGAAAACGAAGAGAACTACCTCGGGCCGATGGCCCGTTTCGATCTGCGCGACGAGCTGCATCAGCAGGTGCAGGCGACGCTGGCCGAAGGGGCGACCCTGCTGCTGGGCGGCGAGAAGATTGCCGGGGCAGGGAACTACTATGCGCCGACCGTGCTGGGGAATGTGACCCCAACGATGACCGCGTTTCGTCAGGAGCTGTTTGGCCCGGTAGCAGCGATTAGCGTAGCAACCGATGCCGATCACGCGCTTGCCCTGGCTAACGACAGCGATTTTGGGCTTTCGGCGACACTCTTTACCGCCAATCCAGAGCTGGCCGACCGCTTTGCCCGCCAGCTTGAGTGCGGCGGGGTGTTTATCAACGGCTACAGTGCCAGCGACGCCCGCGTGGCGTTCGGCGGGGTGAAGAAAAGCGGATTTGGCCGGGAGCTGTCGCACTTTGGCCTGCATGAGTTCTGTAATGTGCAGACGGTGTGGAAAGACCGGGTTTAACTTTGCTTCCATTGTTCCGCCGGGTGGCGCTGCGCTTACCCGGCCTACAAAACCCGCAGGCCCGTGCAAGCGAAGCGCCGCCGGGCGTTGCCAGGTTTGACGTTGAGCCCGTATTCCTGCCGGGTGGTGCTGCGCTTACCCGGCCTACAAAACCCGCAGGCCCGCGCAAGCGAAGCGCCGCCGGGCGTTGCCAGGTTTGACGTTGAGCCCGTATTCCTGCCGGGTGGTGCTGCGCTTACCCGGCCTACAAAACCCGCAGGCCCGCGCAAGCGAAGCGCCGACGGGCGCCTGTCATCATTCTGAAATAGTTCTGTCATTTTCACTGCGTAGACTCGCCCACGTCTAAGTCCTTGTTAATGAAGAAATCATGAACTTAATGCAAATTTTTCGCCGCATTACTCCCCGGAAGTTTGGTTTGCTGGCGGGGATCTTCTGTATCATCGGCCTCTTTTCCGCGCTGCAAATCTCTTCATCGGTCTTACTTTCCGTCTCCCTGCGCGATGCCCAGCGCAACGAACAGCGCAACCAGATGGCCTGGCTGCAACAGGCAAAGGTCGATCAGGCCCGCATCTCGTTGCTGGCAGCAAGCGATCTGCTTAACCGTGCGGGAGTTTATTTTATGCAGGATAAAGAGACCGGATCCGACGGCAGCTGGCACAGCCTGATGGATGAGGCGCAACAGGCGCTACGTGATTCTCAGCAGGCCTGGCAGGCGTGGCAGGCGATGCATCCGCCACGGGATGAAGCACTGCTCAACAGCTACCAGTTGTTTTTCGACGCTATTCGTGAGCAGGCCGACGGGCTGGTCAACGGTCAATCGATCGATGCCTTCTTTGCCGTACCTGCCCAGGCGTTTCAGGCCGATTTTAATGACAACTATGCCCGCTATCAGCAGGCCAGCGCCCAGCGCGCCACGGAGGGGCGGCAGCGGCTGACGGCCAGTCTCTCCGGTCTGCAATCACTCTTTCTGCTGGCCCCGGTTGTTCTGCTGGGGATTGCGGTTGCGGTGTGGTTTGCCATGTCCCGCTGGGTGATCGTCCCGCTGCGTCGTCTTATCGCTCATATTAATCTGCTGGCGGCGGGGGATCTCTCTTCACCGCTACCCACCGTGACCCGGTTTAACCGCGAGATTGCGCAACTGGGCGGTAGCGTGGAGACGCTGCAACAGGGCCTGCAACAGCTGGTGACCCAGGTCAGCGAGGCGACCACCTCGATGGTGACCAATATTGGCTCGCTGGCGCAGGGCAATCAGGATCTCTATCAGCAGTCTGCGCGTCAGGCGCAGGAGTTGAAAGAGGTGACCGCGCATATTGCCGCGCTGGAAACCCACGTCGAGGGAAACAGCGGCTATGCAAAACTGGCAAGCTCACGGGCGGACGAGGCGCGGGAGATGGCGGCAGGGGGAGACCGGATGATGGAGACGGTCAATGCCTCGATGGCGGCCATCGTGGAGCGCTCTTCGGAGATGCGCGGCATTGTGGCGATCATCGATAATGTGGCGTTCCAGACCAATATTCTGGCGCTGAACGCGGCCATTGAAGCGGCCCACGCCGGCAACCAGGGACGTGGATTCGCCGTGGTGGCGCGGGAGGTGGGGCTGCTGGCGCGTAAAAGCAGTCACTCGACCCAGACCATCCAGCAGTTAATTAACCACTCGTTGCAGGGCATTGAGGATGGCTCGAAAGCCGTCACCCGGCTGGAGGATAACCTCCAGCAGGTGATTGGCCTGGTGGGTAATCTCTGTAGTCTGCTGAATGAGATCTCCGTTGCCACCCTCAGCCAGGGCGAGAGTATTCACCGTATGACCAGCCAGCTCCAGGCGCTGAACCAGGTGGCTCGCCAGACCGATGCGCTCGTCAACACCGCCTCCGAAGCCTCCCAACGGCTCCATGATGAATCGGGCCTGCTGTTGCAGGCTGTCTCGCGGTTCCGACTGCCTGCCTGACGCCATCCATCAGCCTCTGTTATACTCGCAGGCCGTTTTTGGCCTGTGAGCAAGGAGCAACCGATGGCTGCGAACATCAATAATCAGATGCTGGACGCCATTCTGGCGCAAGTACGTCCCCTGTTGGGCAAGGGTAAAGTCGCCGATTACATCCCGGCGCTGGCCTCGGTCAATGGCAACAAACTCGGCATTGCCATCACTACGGTGGACGGGCAGCACTTTCAGGCCGGTGATGCCACAGAGCGTTTCTCCATTCAGTCGATTTCGAAAGTCCTGAGCCTGGTGGCGGCGATGCGTCAGTATGACGAGGATGAGATCTGGCAGCGGGTGGGGAAAGATCCCTCCGGTCAGCCGTTCAATTCGCTGTTGCAGCTGGAGATCGAACAGGGCAAACCGCGTAATCCGTTTATTAACGCCGGGGCGCTGGTGGTATGCGACATGCTGCAAAGCCGCCTGAGCGCACCGCGCCAGAGAATGCTGGAGATCGTGCGTCAGCTCTCCGGCGTCAGTGATATCGGCTACGATTCCGCCGTTGCCCGCTCGGAGTTTGAACACTCGGCGCGCAATGCGGCGATCGCCTGGCTGATGAAGTCGTTCGGCAATTTCCATAACGACGTGTCAACGGTGCTGCAAAACTATTTCCACTACTGCGCCCTGAAGATGAGCTGTGTCGAACTGGCAAATACGTTTCTTTTTCTGGCTGCTCAGGGTTATGCCCCGCATCTGTCCGAGCCCGTTGTCACGCCGATGCAGGCCCGGCAGGTCAATGCGTTGATGGCGACAAGCGGGATGTATCAGAATGCCGGTGAGTTTGCCTGGCGGGTGGGGCTGCCTGCGAAATCGGGGGTTGGTGGCGGGGTAGTGGCGATCGTGCCTCACGAGATGGCGATTGCGGTCTGGAGCCCTGAACTGGACGACGCGGGGAACTCCCTGGCGGGCGTCACGGCGCTGGAACACCTGACTCAGCAGCTGGGGCGTTCAGTCTATTAAGCACTGCCTGTGCCGTCTGGCTGACGGCACAACTGATAAGCACTGCTAACTGGATGATGATAGTTATCCCCTTAATGTGATATACATTAATACCAAACTTTTAACATTCATCCGCGTGGATGTGTATTCAATGTTAAAAGCAACCCTATGGATTGATATTGCATGTCTTCTGCTTACGCCAGAACATTCACACTTTTTCAGCCGCACAGTCCGTTCCGAAACGCGGCGGGAATAGTGGTATTGACCACGCTGTTCTATTTTATCGGCGCGCAGCTTCGTCTGATGGAGTCGCTGTCGATGTTCTGGCCGCTGAATGGCGTGATGGCAGGGGTGTTTGCCCGCTACGCTTACCTGAACCGGCCTCGCTATTACGTGATGTCCTATATCGCCATGCTGGTATACGACGCCATCACCACCGACTGGGGCATCTCCTCGCTGGGTATTAACCTCTCGAATATGGTGTTTATTGTCACCGTAGCCCTGTTGGTCCAGCGCGACAAGCGACTGAAAAATCGCACCCCGGATCCGGTGAATGCCCTGCGGCTGTTTAACTATTGTCTGGTGGCTGCGCTGCTGAGCGCCCTGCTCGGAGCGGCGGTGGCGGGCGGGGTGGACAGTCGCGCCTTCTGGCCGCTGGTCGCCGACTGGTTTAGCGAACAGTTTTCTACCGGGGTATTAATTGTTCCCTGTATGCTGACCATGACCTGGCCCACGTTCAACCGGGCCATAGGTGCCAGCCATTTGATGCCGGTGGTGTTGCTGATTATCTCGGTGATGGCCTCGGTCGCAATCGGCGGGGCCGGTGCGCTGGCGTTTCCGCTGCCGGCGCTGATCTGGTGTGCGGTGCGCTATTCGCTGCCGGCAACCTGCCTGTTGACCTTTGTCACCGGGACAGTGGAGATCACCCTGATTGGCAACTCCATCATCACCATCGTGGCAACCACGCCGCTCACCACCCCGATGATGTTCTCTGCCCGTCTGGGGATCGCTACCCTGGCAATCTGCCCGGTTATGGTCTCGGTCAGCATGGCGGCGATCAATTCCCTGATCCGCCAGGTTTCCCTGCGTGCCGATTACGACTATCTGACTCAGGTTTACTCCCGCTCCGGGCTGTATGAGGCGCTTAAAAATGTTGAAGGGAAGCGCAAAAGCCCGCGGCTGACCGTCATGCTGCTGGATATCGACTATTTCAAAAGCATCAACGACAACTATGGTCACGAATGTGGCGATACCGTCCTGGCCGCTTTTGCGCGCAAAGTGCAGGAGACGGTGGGCAACGCAGGGCTGGTGGCGCGAATGGGCGGCGAAGAGTTTGCCGTGGTGGTGAACTCCGCTTCAGCCGGGCACGCATATGCTCTGGCGGAGCGTATTCGTACCACGGTTGAACAACATCCCTTCAACTGGCGGGGGCAGACGCTGTTTTTAACCGTCAGTATTGGTCTGGGCAGCGGAAGGTCGGAGCCGTCACAGCTCACAGAGGTGTTTAATCGTCTGATGACAGAAGCGGATGATTATCTGTATCGCTCGAAAAAAGCAGGTCGAAATCGTACCAGCGCCCGAATGACAGAGATAAAAACTACCGAACAGGCGGCAGCGCCTTCGGAACAGCTGTAATCGTTTGCCAGGGCGCGACCACGCCCTTCACCATATATTCACGAAACTGATAAATGCCTTGATACAAAATTTCAACGTCAATAATATAAAAGGGTGATTATATCGGAAAAATCGTGTGATGAACGGAACTGACAGACTCAGTAAATCCCCTCGCGTGCCTGGCAGTCGGTTTATCAAACGCATGTATCTGATGCGAATGCTTGGAACCTTCCTCTGCTTTATCCCTATTCTCTCCGTCCTGCTGGAACAGCAACGTTCCGTCTGGCTTATGGGATTGCTGGCTATCAACGCCTTTGTCTGGCCAACCCTGGCCTGGTGGCGCGCCCGGCGTTCTTCGACGCCGCTCCTTACCGAACATCAGAACCTGGTTTTAGACGCCGGGGCAGGCGGCTTCTGGATCGCCATGATGGCGGTCAATCCGCTGCCTTCCGTCGCCATTGCCACTATCTTACTTGCCGACCGGCTGGCGGCGGGTGGCTTCCCGTTGATGAAAAAGGCCGGGGCGGTGATGGTGGCGGTCTTTATGGGGAGCTGGCTGGCGCAGGGAATGGCGCTGGTGCCGTGGGTGTCGCAGCGCACTCTCTATGCCACGCTGCCGTTGATTGCTATCTATACCGTGGCGCTCAGCGTGCTCACCAACACTATCGCCGTGCGGCTGCGCTTTAAATCACGCGAGCTGGAGCGTATTGCGATGATGGATCCGCTGCTGGACATTGCCAACCGGCGTCTGCTGGAGGAGCGTATCGATCATGAGCTGCATAAATTGCAGCAAACCTGCCACGATTCGGCGCTGATGTTTATCGATATCGATAACTTTAAAGAGGTCAACGATCGCTACGGCCACAAGGTGGGAGATATGCTGTTGGTGACAGTGTCACAAATTTTGCATATCGCCAGCCGTCAGAGCGACACCCCGGCGCGACTGGGTGGGGACGAGTTTGTGATCCTGCTGCCCGATACCACCCTCGACGAAGCGCGGATAGTCGCTACCCGCATTATGGATGCGGCAGCGATTATCAGTGACGTCGCGGAAGAGGCGGTCCATTGCACAATGAGTATTGGCATTGCCTGCGCCACCCGGGAGATGGGAAATGTTACGGACTGGTTACAGGCTGCCGACGCCGCACTGTATCAGGCGAAACGCGATGGTAAAAACCGCATATTTGCCCACTAACTGGCCTCAGTATGCGCTAAGCTTTTAAAAAGCCTGACGTCCGGAGTCTGTATGAAATCACCCTCACTACCCAACAATGAAGCAAAGCGTCTCAGTGCCTTGCGTGAATCCGGGCTGCTTGAACCAGAAGATCACCCGACCTACGCGCGTATAACCCGGCTGGCAAGACGCGTGTTTGGCGTGCCGGTGGCGATGATCAATCTGGTTGACGAGCACGTTGTGGTCGTTAAATCCACCGATGGTGGCGACCCGACCAGCCTGCCGCGAAATCTCTCTTTTTGCGGCCATACCGTCCTTAGCGATGCACCGCTGGTGATCCCCGATACCCTTGACGATACCCGCTTTGCCGATAACCCCCTGGTCACCGACGATGATCCTATCCGCTTTTACGCGGGTTATCCGCTGCGTCTGCCCGGTGGGGCCGCGGTGGGATCGCTCTGCATTATCGATCACTATCCACGCCCTTTTTCGCCTTCTGACATTGAGGCGCTGGCCGACCTGGCGGCACTGGTGGAAGCGGAGTTTGCCGCCGCCAGCGCCAGTATCACCGACCCGCTGACCGGGCTCTACAACCGCCGGGGCTTTCATCATCTGGCGACCTATGCCATTCGCGCTGCCCGCCGTCGGGCTGAGCCTTTAACCCTGGCCTGGCTGGATCTCGACCGTTTTAAGCAGATAAACGCCCGCTATGGCCGCACAGATGGCGACAACGCCCTGAAGGCGATGGCCGGTCTGCTGAGCTCCACCTTTCGTGAAGCCGACGTGCTGTCGCGCTACGGCGGGGATGAGTTTGCCATCCTGTTTGCGAACAGCGACGAAAAGGGGGCATGGATCGCTATGCAGTTTTTAACCGAACAGGCGGCGAACTGGAACGAGCATGCCGAATATCCGTGGGCGCTCTCCTTTTCCTGGGGCGTGCGCGAGTTCGATCACGACCGCGACGATCTCAAGAGCTGGCTGACCACTGCCGACCAGATGATGTACTCCATGAAACAGCAGCGAGGTACCGGATGTTGAGAAGGGAGAAGTAAACCCCGCAGGCGTTCTGGTCTACAAATTCATATAGATCCTGTCACAATTCACACTGGAATTGATCAAAACCGGGGTTCGTGGTCGTAAAGTTTGATAAGTTATCGTACCAATCTTATCAGGCTGTATGACTAATCATTACAAGGACCCCATTGTGAACACACTAAACCGTCGTGATTTTCCCGGTGCTCTCTATCCTGAACGTATCATCCAGTTTGGTGAGGGCAACTTCCTGCGTGCGTTTGTTGACTGGCAGATCGATCTGCTTAACGAGCATACCGACCTGAACGCCGGTATTGCGATTGTGCGCCCCATCAAAAGCGATTTTCCGCCTTCGCTGAGCACCCAGGACGGCCTGTATACCACCATCATTCGCGGCCTGAACGAGCAGGGCGAAGCGGTCAGCGACGCGCGCCTTATCCGCTCGGTGAACCGTGAGATCAGCGTTTACGATCAGTACGATGAATTCCTGAAGCTGGCGCATAATCCAGAGATGCGCTTTGTCTTCTCTAACACCACGGAAGCGGGGATCAGCTATCACGCCGGGGATAAGTTTGAGGATGCGCCTGCGGTCAGCTATCCGGCAAAACTGACCCGCCTACTGTTCGAGCGTTTCAGCCATTTCAACGGGGCCGCCGATAAAGGCTGGGTTATCGTGCCGTGCGAATTAATTGACTACAACGGTGACGCCCTGCGTGAGCTGGTGCTGCGCTATGCTCAGGAGTGGGCGCTGCCTGCGGCCTTTATCCAGTGGATCAATGACGCCAATACCTTCTGTTCCACCCTGGTTGACCGTATCGTCACCGGCTATCCGCGCGATGAAGTGGCAGAGCTTGAAGCCTCTCTGGGCTATCACGATGCCTTCCTCGATACCGCTGAACACTTCTATCTGTTTGTGATCCAGGGGCCAAAATCGCTGGCACAGGAGCTGCGTCTCGATAAGCTGGCGCTGAACGTGCTGATTGTTGACGACATCAAGCCATACAAAGAGCGCAAAGTGGCGATCCTCAACGGCGCACATACCGCGCTGGTGCCGGTGGCATTCCAGGCAGGGCTGGATACCGTGGGTGAAGCGATGAACGACACCGAAATCTGCGCCTTTGTCGAAAAAGCGATTCATGAAGAGATTATTCCGGTGCTGGATCTGCCGCGCGATGAGCTGGCCTCGTTTGCCAGCGCGGTAACGGGCCGTTTCCGCAATCCGTATATCAAGCATCAACTGCTGTCGATTGCCCTGAACGGCATGACCAAGTACCGGACCCGCATTCTGCCGCAGCTTCTGGCGGGGCAGCAGGCCAGCGGCAAACTCCCGGCCCGTCTGACCTTTGCGCTGGCGGCCCTGATCGCCTTTTACCGTGCGGAACGTAACGGCGAAAGTTATCCGGTGCAGGATGACGCGCACTGGTTAACCCGTTTCCAGCAGCTGTGGACGCAGCATCATGACCAGCAGATCAACACCCGCGAGCTGGTGACCGCGGTACTGAGCGTCAGCGAGCATTGGGAACAGGACCTGACCCAGGTGAGCGGGCTGGTAGAACAGGTTGCGCAGGATCTGGATGCCATTCTGCATCAGGGCATGCGCGCCGCCGTCAAACCGCTCTGCTAAGCCATGGAGCCTCCCTCTCTCCTGACGGGAGAGGGGGAGCGCCCGCATAGGTTATCCTGACCGGTTACCTTTTTTAGTTACAACATACTTTAATCTCTTTTTATTCGAGCAGGATGAAACACCTTGCGGTCTGAACAGGCTTAGCAAAACGACAGCATTTTTTAACAAACTTGCAACCGTGATAACGATCACGTTTAATAGTCACCGCTCTTTTTTCCCGATGAAGCTGACTATGATCGTTCGACCCCAACAGCACTGGTTACGTCTTATTTTTGTCTGGCACGGTTCCGTGCTGACCAAAATCTTTTCCCGCCTGTTCCTCAATTTTCTGCTCTCCATCGTGGTGATCCTGATGTTGCCCTGGTATACCTCGCTGGGCATCCGGCTGACGGTCGCGCCGTTCAGCATTCTTGGGGTCGCCATCGCAATCTTCCTCGGTTTTCGAAACAACGCCTGTTACGCCCGCTATGTTGAGGCGCGACAGCTGTGGGGGCAGTTGATGATTGCCTCGCGCTCCCTGTTCCGGGAAGTGAAGAACACGCTGCCGGACGATCCGGCGTTAGGGGAGTTTGTCCGCCTGCAGATCGCCTTTGCCCACTGTCTGCGCATGACCCTGCGCAAACAGCCCCAGGCCGGGCAGCTCTCAAAATACCTGTCAGCAGAGAACCTGCGGGCCGCGATGGACTCCAGCTCCCCGGCGAACCGCATTCTGCTGATCATGGGGGAGTGGCTGGCGGTAAGACGCCGCAATGGTGAACTGTCGGATATCCTTTTTCACAGCCTGAATATTCGCCTGAATGATATGTCCACCGTGCTGGCGGGCTGCGAGCGGATCGCCAATACCCCGGTGCCGTTCGCCTACACGCTGATCCTGCACCGTACGGTCTACCTGTTCTGCATCATGCTGCCGTTCGCGCTGGTCAGCGATCTGCACTACATGACGCCGTTCGTCTCGGTATTGATTTCCTATACCTTTATCTCGCTCGATACCCTGGCGGAAGAGCTGGAAGAGCCGTTCGGCGTCGAGAATAATGACCTGCCGCTGGATGCCATCTGCAATGCGATGGAGATTGATTTGCTACAGATGAACGACGAGCAGGAGATCCCGGCGCGCAAACTGCCGGACAAGTATTACCAGCTGACGTAATTTCCCGGGTCATCGGGCCGCCTTTTGTATCGCAGTGTATCTGCGCGCGAGCGCGATACACCGCCTTGCAAAACGGCCAAATCTGCACATATTCGCCATACATCAGGGTGATGAGATAAGCGGGTCGAATAGCTGACCCGGAGAAACCACCATGATGAACAAACTGGCTTACTCAACCCTGGCCTTAACTCTCTCATTCGCCACCGTATCCGCCTGTCAGGCCGAGGCGGCAGGCAGCGATTATCACGCGGCCTTTAAGCAGATCCACCAGATTGACGCAGGCGATCTGAATATTGGCTATGTCGATATCGGGCCGAAAAACGGCGAACCGGTGATCCTGCTGCACGGATGGCCGTACGATATTCAGAGCTATGCCCAGGTGGCTCCCGCGCTGGCGGCAAAAGGCTACAGAGTGATCGTCCCGTACAACCGCGGTTTTGGCACCACGCGTTTCCTCTCCTCTACCACCCCACGTAATGGCCAACCGGCGGCCATGGCGAAAGATGTGATTAACCTGATGGACGCCCTGAAAATCAAACGCGCGGTCTTTGCCGGTTACGACTGGGGCGCGAGAACGGCGGATATTGTGGCGGCGCTGTGGCCGGAGCGCGTGAAATCGCTGGTTTCGGTGAGCGGGTATCTGATTGGCAATCAGCAGGCGGGGGCGAAACCGTTGCCGCCGAAGGCCGAACTGCAGTGGTGGTATCAGTTCTACTTCGCCACCGAGCGCGGTGAGAAGGGGTATGCGGCCAACACCCACGACTTTGCGAAACTGATCTGGACCCTGGCATCCCCCGGCTGGAAATTCAGCGATGCGACCTTTAACGTCAGCGCCAAAGCGCTGGATAACCCGGATCACGTGGCGGTGACCATCAGCAACTATCGCTGGCGTCTTGGGCTGGAGCGGGGTGAAAGCCGTTACGACAGCGATGAGCAGAAGCTGGCGGCCGCACCGACCATCAGCGTGCCCACCATCACCATCGAAGGTGATAACAACGGCGCACCGCATCCGGAGCCTGCGGCGTATGCGGCAAAATTTACCGGCAAGTATCAGCATCGCACCTTTACCGGCAATATCGGCCACAATCCGGCCCAGGAAGATCCGCAGGATTTCGTCAAAGCGGTGGTGGATGCGGACAAGTTATAAGCCAGCTATGCTATTTTTTTGCCCATCGCTGAAAAACAGGAGCTTAGGGTGGAGACAACCGATCACATTCTTGTCGTGGATGATGACAGAGATATACGCGAGCTGATCGTCGATTACCTGGTGAAGTCCGGCTATCGCGCCACGGGTGCGGCCAACGGCAAGGAGATGCGCGCCGTGCTCGACAGGCAGGCCGTGGATATGGTGGTGCTGGATATCATGATGCCGGGGGACGATGGCCTCACGCTCTGTCGCCAGCTGCGCAGCGGTCAACATAAGGATCTGCCGATTTTGATGCTGACCGCGCGCCATGACGATATGGATCGCATTCTGGGCCTCGAGATGGGCGCAGACGACTATGTGGTTAAACCCTTTGTGGCGCGTGAGCTGCTGGCGCGGATCAAAGCGATACTGCGCCGGTTTCGCACGCTGCCGCCCAATCTGCAGGTGACCGAAGCCGGACGGATCATCGCCTTTGGCGACTGGCAGCTCGACACCAGCGCCCGCCATCTGCTGGATGCTACCGGCACCATCGTGGCGTTGAGCGGGGCGGAGTACCGTCTGCTGCGGGTATTTGTCGATCATCCTCAGCGCGTATTAACCCGCGATCAGCTGCTTAACTTCACCCAGGGGCGGGATGCAGAGCTGTTTGAACGTTCAATCGATCTCCTGGTCAGCCGGGTGCGCCAGCGCTTAAATGAGGATGCGCGCACACCACTGTATATAAAAACAGTACGTAGTGAAGGCTATGTCTTTTCGATGCCCGTCAGCATTATTGAGGCCAAAGAATGAGGCTCTGGCCGCGCTCGCTCCATTACCGCCTGCTGCTGATTGTCCTGGTGGGGTTGCTGCTCGCCAATGGTCTGAGCCTGACGCTGGTGCTGGCCGAGCGGATGAGCAGCGCCCGGCACGTGATGCTCGGCAATCTGGAAGATGATGTTTCCACCAGCGTGGCGATTCTGGACAGGCTGCCGGCCAATGAGCGGGCGCAATGGCTCCCGCGTCTTGAGAGGGGAAACTATCGTTATCTGTTGGGGCCAGGGGAGCCGGGGGCACCTCCGGCCGATGCCCGTTCACGGGATGCAGTCCGGACCCTGACGGAGACGCTCGCAACCCACTATCCGCTGCGCTTCACGGCGGTGCCGGGGCCGGTTTCGCACATTCAGGCCCACCTGACGCTAAGCGACGGCTCGCCGCTGACGCTGGATCTCACCCCCCGCATGCCCCCGGTCGCCCGCTGGCTGCCGGTGGTCTTTGTGATCCAGCTTTTGTTGGTGGTGATCTGCGCCTGGCTGGCGGTGCGCCAGGTGGTGCGGCCCTTTACCCACTTTACCCGGGCAGTGGACACGCTCGAACCCACCAGCCCCAATCCGCTGACGCTCACTGAGCAGGGGCCGCTGGAGGTTCGTCAGGCGGCGCGCGCCTTTAATGCCATGCAGGCGCGGATCCAGGCGTCGCTCAAGGAGAGGGCGCAGATTCTGGCCGCTATTTCGCACGATCTCCAGACGCCCATTACCCGTATGCGGCTGCGCGTGGAGATGGCCGATCAGCCGGATCTGCGCGACAAGCTCACCCAGGACCTGGACAGCATGACGCGCCTGGTGCGCGAGGGAATAGACTACGCGCGCTCGTCCGGCGTGGCGCCTGAACCGGTTCGTAATGTCGATCTTTATACCTTTATTGATACGCTGGTCTGTGACTACAGCGATACCGGCAAAAACGTGCAGTTCTCGGCGGCGAGAAACCACATGCCCTTTGCAACCCGTCCGCAGGCGCTGCACCGGATCCTCACCAATCTGCTGGATAATGCCCTGAAGTTTGGCGATAAGGCAGTGGTGACGCTGACGACAGGTGATAACAGAGTGCAGATTGCCGTGGAGGATAACGGGCCGGGTATTCCGGAGCATGAGCTGGCGGCGGTGTTGCAGCCCTTTTACCGGGTGGAGTCTTCCCGTAACCGGGAAACCGGGGGGACGGGGCTGGGGCTGGCGATAGCGGCACAGCTTACGGGGCAGTTGAACGGGGAGTTGCAGTTGGTGAACCGGGCTGAAGGGGGGCTTTGCGCACGGATAACGTTGCCGATGGTTTGATTTTGTACCCTATCGCCGGGTGGCGGCGTTGCCTTACCCGGCCTACAACATAGCGATGCTAAAGCAATCGAATCATTACAGTAGGTTAAAAGACATACAGCGACAACGCGGCGATTTTCGTTGCCGGGAGCCGGGGTAGCCAGGGGGGAGGCGGCGAGCCCCCCTGGCACGTTCACCGGTTCCTTTGTACCAGAGGAGCAAGGAACGTAAGGTGAACGGAACCACCTCGGTAGCCACATGTATACCCGTACCCTTCATCACGCCAATTGTACCGCAATGTATCTCCGCTCAACGCCCATACATCACCTGACAAAAAACCCTATCCCTCAACACACCGCAAACACATCCCCACACTGTAATGGCCTCACTATCAACTGGTAAGTGAGGTGTTTATGTTTCTTGTGATCGCATTTTTAGGCGGCATGGTCAGTCTGCTCAGCCCCTGCACGCTTCCCGTTATTCCTCTGCTGTTCGCCGGATTTCGCGGCCAGCGGCGTCAGCTTGTCGCTATGCTGTGCGGTATGGTGATGATGTTTACCCTGGTCGCCAGCCTGATCGCCGTCGCCAGTGACTGGGTGGTGAGCGCCACCATCGTGGGACGCTGGGTGGCGCTGGTGCTGCTGAGTCTCGCCGCCCTGGCGTTGATCTTCCCATCTTTAGCGCAGCGTATCGCCGGGCCAGCGTTACGCCTCGGCAATATGATCAATTCCCGGAGCAACTCTACCCGCGGCTTAGCCTCGGCGGTGCTCGCCGGGCTGGCGGTCGGGCTGCTGTGGTCGCCCTGCGCCGGACCGGTGTTAGGGGCCATTCTCAGCCTGAGTCTCGCGGGTCATAGCCCGATTGCCACCGGCAGCCTGCTGGCAGCGTATGGCAGCGGCTGTGCAGTAATGCTCGCGCTGCTTGGCTTCAGTGGGCAGGCGCTTATCGCCCGCCTGAAAGCCAAATCGGGTCTGATGGAGGGGCTGCGAAAAACCGCGGGGGTGATGATGCTGATGTCCGTTGCGTTTACGGCGTTTGGTCTGAACAGCCTCTTTCAGGGGGCAAACGGGCTGGCCGACCGGCTGGAGAAAACGCTGCTGCAACTGGCGCCAGGGAGCCAGACTCCGCCGACCCTTCAGCCGGTGGCACAGCCGGTCACCACCAGCGCGATGCCCTCTCTGGAAGGTGGTACAGGCTGGCTCAACGGCGAGCCGGTCAGCCCGGCGTCGTTAAAAGGCAAAGTGGTGCTGATCGACTTCTGGACCTGGGACTGCATTAACTGTCAGCACTCGCTGCCGTACGTTCGCGACTGGGCCAACAAATATTCGTCACAGGGTCTGGTGGTGATCGGCGTCCATACCCCGGAGTACCCGTGGGAGAAACCGCTGGCCTCGGTGCAAAAAGCCATTAACAAATGGCAGCTGCCGTACCGGGTGGTGACTGACAATAACTATAAAATCTGGACCGCCTTTGGCAATCGCTACTGGCCTGCACACTACTTCTTCGATGCCAAAGGGCAACTGCGTTACGCCTCTTTCGGCGAAGGGAATACTGACAAGCAGGAGCAGGTGATCCAGCAGCTGCTGAAAGAGGCAAAAGCGTAGCTACGGTGCGCGTCGGGCGATGATAAACAGCCGCGGAAAGGCCAGCAGTATCTGCCCGTTTTCCTGAAGTGGATACTGCTCCTCCAGCAGCTGATGATAGCGATGCAGATAGCGCTGCTGCTCACTCTCATTGAGATCCTGAAGCCACGGACGCAGGCCGGTGGCGCTTACCCAGTCGACGATCGCCTGGTGGGAGGCCATCTGGTGATAATAGGTCGTACGCCAGATATCCACCTCGCAGCCCGCCTCGGTCAGGATATCGTAATAGGCATGAACGCCGGGGAGCGCTGTCCGGCCGCGATCCGGATAATCCTGTTCAAACGCCACCTCACGCATCAGCACGTGGGTGGGCTCCAGGTCGTTATCCGGCATCTGGATAGCCAGTACGCCGTGCAGTTTCAGCATTGAGACCAGATGCGGCAGCAGCTCATAGTGATTCTCTACCCACTGCAAGGAAGCATTGGCGTAAACCACGCTCAGGGTGCGTTCGGGACGGTAGTGGCGAATATCCGCCTCAATAAACCGACAGCCTGGCAGGGTGGCTCTGGCTTCTGCGAGCATGGCGGGCGAGGTATCGACGCCGGTTATCTGCGCCGTGGGCCAGCGCTGCTGCAACAACGCCGTGCTGTTGCCCGGTCCGCAGCCGAGATCGACCACATCGGTAACGTTATCCAGCGCAATCCGGGACAGCAACTCTAAGGCGGGGCGGGTGCGTTCCGCGCCATATTGCAGATACAGGCCAGGGTTCCAGTCGGTCATGCGGGCATCTCCAGTTTGCTCTTTTCTGAAGTGTAGATGATGGGGTTTCAGACATGACAGAAATCCCTTTCTGTCGGTGCGCGGATGTTAGACGATCTTCTTCAGGGCGACGTGGTAGAGCAGCATGATGGTTTTGCCGTCGACGATAATGCCATCATCAACAGCCCTGAGCGCCTGTTCTATCGGCCATTCCAGCACTTCGATATCTTCACCTTCGGCCTCGATACCGCCACCTGCGCCGGTGCGATCCCCTGCGTGATATTCCGCGATGTAGAAGTAGAGCTTCTCGGTGACGGAGCCGGGGCTCATAAAGGCTTCGAACACCTTCTCCACCTGGTCAATCTGGTAGCCAGTCTCTTCTTCCACTTCGGCTTTGATGCGCTTTTCCGGGGCCATGTTATCAAGCAGGCCTGCGGCGGTTTCGATCAGATAACCGTCGTGACCATTTATATAGACCGGAAAGCGAAACTGGCGGGTGAGGATCACCGTTTTTTTTTCGCGGTTATAGAGCAGGATGGTTGCGCCGTTTCCCCGGTCGTAGGCTTCGCGGTTCTGACGCTGCCACTCCCCGTTGCGACGACGCAAATCAAAGGTATATTTTTTGAGTGTGTACCAGTCATCTGACAGCGTTTTGCTGTCAAGAATGCGTACTTCTGCACGAGTTGATTGCACGATGCCTCCTGAATAGGTAGAGTGACCATCATAGCCTGCACATTCGTGCAATATCAAGATCAAACATGCAGCCTCAGGAATCTCTCATGCTCACCCGTCAACGCAAACAACTGATCCTTGAAAAACTGAATACCGAAGGGGAGGTGCTCTCTAAAACCCTCAGCATCGAATTTCAGGTATCGGAAGATACCATTCGCCGGGATCTGCGCGAGCTGGCAGCCGAGGGGCGTTTACAGCGGGTGCATGGCGGCGCGCTGCCAGCATCAAAAGCGGTATCCAGCTTTGCCGAGCGCAGCCACCTTGGCATCGACGCCAAAAAGCGGGTGGCGCAGAAGGGGGTTGAGCTTATCTCACCGGGACAGGTGGTGATCATTGATGGCGGGACGACCACGACCGAGCTGGTTCGCTGCTTGCCGGCGGATCTCTCCTTTACGGCGGTCACCCACAGTCCCGGTATTGCGCTGGCGCTGGTGGACCATCCCCGGGTTGAGGTGATCCTGATTGGCGGGCGTTTGTTCCGCCACTCTATCGTCACGGTGGGAGCCGCCGCGATTGAGGGTATCGAACGTATCCATGCAGATCTCTTTTTTATGGGAGTAACCGGTATTCACCCGGAAGCGGGGTTAACCACCGGTGATTATGAAGAAGCGTGCATCAAACGCGCATTTTCCGGCAGGGCCGCCGAAACGGTGGTGCTGGCGTCGCCGGAGAAGATAAATACCGCTTCACCCTTCCTGATTGGCGAGCTTTCACTCATTAACACCGTAGTAGTTGAACCGGATACCGACAGTCGCTGGGTTGAGGCGGTGGTTGGGCAGGGCGTGTCGGTTGTTAAAGCGTGATACGGAAATGCTGATCGCAGGAAGAGCGTAGCCGTATAAGCTACGCTTTTGCAGTAACCTGTTCATGACTAAGGACTGCGTGATGCTGCAAAAAATCAGCCTTCTAACCCTTGCCTGTTTACTCTTCACCGGCTGTATGTCCATGTCCGGTGAGGGCACTTCACCCGAAGAGAAGAAGTTTCGTAAAGTCGAGGCCGCGGCGAAAGAGTGCGCCGAGATTGTGAAAAACCAGACTATCGAACTCACCGCCGAGGGCAAAGACGCCGACACCCGCTGGACGACCCTCGACTATGTGGGGCCCGATCAGCGTACCCGCACCGTAGAATATCGTACCTCGTCGGTGCTGGATAATGGCGAACCGGGCAGAGCGTGGCAAAGCTGTATGTCGGATAAAAAAGCGCTGGTGCCTGAGCTGAAATTATAAGGTCAGGCCAGATGGGGGAGAAAAAAATGCCGGCAGCCATCTGCCGGTTTTTTTTGCTATGCGGCCCGGCTTACAATATACTAAAATACATTATATAAATATGTATATTTATGGGTGCATATCGTGACTACGAATAGCGATATTCAGGATGCAATGAAACAGGCGGCACTGGGGGCTGCGGAGCTTTTGCGCGGTTTGTCCAATGCGGACAGACTGTTGTTGATGTGTCAGTTAAGCCAGGGGGAAGCGAACGTCGCGCAGCTTGAAGAGGCGGTGGGGATCCGTCAGCCCACCCTGTCCCAGCAACTGGGCGTATTGCGGCGTTTAAAGCTGGTAGAGACCCGACGTACAGGTAAACAGATTTTCTACCGGATTGAGGATCCGCGGATCTTCACGCTGCTCAACACCTTATATGACCTCTATTGCCCACAGAAAGGTGCCGATCATGATCGTTGATTTCGCTCACTTTACGCCGCTGAGTAGCCTCGCGGGGGGGATGTTAATCGGGCTTGCCGCCATACTGCTGATTCATTTCTGCGGGCGAATCGCCGGGATCAGCGGCATTGTGGCGGGGATGCTGACGAAACAGACCCGTAACGAGGGGTGGCGGATAGCCTTTTTAGCCGGTCTTATCGGTTCACCTCTGCTGTTCAGCCTTTTCTTTCCCTTACCTGAGATAACGGTTCAAACCTCGTGGCCACTGATTATCGTGGCTGGCCTGCTGGTGGGCGCCGGGACGCGTCTGGGATCCGGGTGTACCAGTGGGCACGGCGTCTGCGGACTGTCGCGTTTTTCCAGACGTTCCCTTGCGGCCACGCTGACCTTTATGGCGGTCGGTATTATTACCGCAACGCTGGCCGGTTTCTGGCTCGGTTAAGGAGGAGATATGTTAATGGTCATTGCCGCGTTTCTGTGTGGCCTGATTTTTGGCGTGGGTTTGCTGATAAGCGGGATGGCAAATCCTGAGAAGGTGCTTGGCTTTCTGGATCTCTCTCAGCCCTGGGATCCCTCTCTTGCCTTCGTGATGCTCGGGGCGATTGCGGTGGGGATAGTCGGCTTCAGGTTAGCTAAAGGCAAACAAACGTCGTTTTGCGGGGCGCCGATCCGGCTGCCGGAGAATAACACCGTAGACCGCGCGCTGCTGATGGGCGCTGTTCTGTTCGGCCTGGGTTGGGGGCTGGCGGGTATTTGTCCCGGACCGGCGCTGGTCTTACTGGGTACGGGCGCAGGGAAGGGAGTGCTGTTTGTGTTGTCGATGCTGGCCGGAATGTGGTTCGTGAACAAGGTCCGGCCAGCGTAACACCGCGATTCAGGACATTGACTCCGCTTCTGGCAGAACAAGGGAATTGAGGACATGGTCCTGCCAGATCCCGTTTATCTTGAGGTAGGAGTGGGCATAGCCCTCTTTGACAAATCCGAGGCTGGCAAGCGTTTTACTGCTGCGCGCGTTATCAGGAAGATGGTTTGCCATAATCCGGTGAAAGCCGTAATGCATCTGTACATAATCCAGAGAGTCTTTAAGCGCCTCTTGCATGAGTCCTTTCCCCTGATGAGCGTGATCGAGAGAGAAACCGAGATAGCACGCCTGGAAAACCCCAAAGATAAAATTGGTGAAATTAATGCTGCCGATGATGTTATTTTCACCTTTTAACGTGAAAACGATTTGCAGACATTTTCTTGCTTCGTAATCTTTCTGCGCACTCTCAATCCGTTGGGACACGCTATCAAGTGTGAAATAGTCTTCATTACGCAATGGTTCAAAGGGCGCGAAATGTGAGCGATTTTCCAGCAGGAAAAGCTGGAATCTTTCTGCCAGGTCGGGCGTCAGCAGCCAGACATCTGTACGTTGAGTGGAAAATAACTTCATATGTATATCTCATTAACATTGTGGTTACATCTATTGTACTGATTACAAGATTGATTTTCAGCTGACTTCAACCTACTAAAGTTAGACTGGTAACCCTGACCCGATTTGCCCGATCCTGTCAGGTCATTCCTCCCTCATCCAACTGTATAAATAAAGAGAGCGCTATGAAACTCTATGTATATGAGCATTGCCCGTTCTGTATCCGCGCGAGAATGATCTTTGGTCTTAAAAAGGTGCCCTTCGAGCTGGGCGTAATAATGGAAGGGGATGTCGAAACGCCAACCCGTATGGTGGGCAGAAAGGTCGTGCCGATCCTGCAAAAAGAAGAGGGCGCTTACATGCCGGAAAGCATGGATATCGTCCATTATGTCGATCAGCTTGACGGCAAGCCGGTGATTAAAGGTGAATGCGATCCCCTGATTGAGGCCTGGTGCAAAGAGAACACGCGCACCGTCTTTAACCTGGCGATCCCACGTTTTACGCGGGCAGATTTTCAAGAGTTGTCCACCCCAGCCGCACGCGAAGCCTATACCCAGCGTGAGATTAAAGCGTTTGGCGATCTGGAGGCATTACTGGCCAATAGTCAGGCCTGTATCGATACGCTGGTGGATGAACTGGCTAAAATCGAGCCTTATCTGCGTGCCAGACACCCGATAAGCATCACCGATTTTTACCTTTTCCCGGTGCTGAACTCGCTGACAATTGTGAAAGCGTTCCCGTATCCGGACTACCTGAGCGGCTATCTGGACCACGTTGCGACGTCCTGTAACGTACCGCTGTTTACCGATAAGGCGTTGTAATTGAAGGGGGGCCGCCCCCGAACATATTAAGCAGGTTTACCCAGCGCATTTTTGGCTGCAACACAAACCGGGAAGTGTTATACTGTATATAATTACAGTATAGGGGGTGCATAATGGCTGTTGAAACAAAATATGTTGTCGTAAGAAAAGGTGAAGAGAAAATGACATTTGCCAGTAAGAAAGAGGCTGACGCTCACGACAAACTGCTCGACCTCGCAGAAGCGTTCACCGACTGGCTGTTGCAAAGTGACATGCAGATGGATGAAACGCAGGCTGAAAATCTGGGGCTCTATCTCGCCGAGCAGAAAGAGGCCGTGCAGCATATTCTGCGTACCAGCAAACTTCCCGATCTTAATGCCGCAACAGCAGCAGAGAAAGCAGTGTCAGATGAAGGTGGCAGTAAAAAAATCAGAGCAGTTAAAGCTGCCTGATCAACACATCATTGCTGAGCCTGTCGCCGCAAGCGGGTAACTGCTTGCGGTTTTTTTTGTCATATGCCAGGCACAGATGGGTAAATGTGGTGAGGAAGGCAGGAAGCGGGCAGAGCATTAACATAATCGTCATCGCCTGGACCCGTTTCTCGCTTAACTACAGAAGCGGCCCGTTTAAGCGCGGTGCGGTAAGTCGCTCATTATCTCTTGTATTTCATTGAACAGTCTTGCCAGATGGAAACCATCGCAAACGGAATGATGGACCTGAACGGCGAGCGGCAACAAGGTCTTTCCATCCTGTTCGTAGTATTTGCCAAAGGTGAACATGGGCGCGAAAAAGTTCTTCATGTTTGCAACGTTGACATTGAAACTGGTAAACGTTGCCCAGGGAATAGCCGATACGAAAAATATATTGTCCGGTGACTCGCCCTTAGGCCAGTAAGAAAGGTTATTCCCGTAGCGTGCAACGTCCTCAGAATAGGTTTTTTGGAAGTGCGCCATATTGCCATCGTAATAACTCCAAATTGATGAGAATGTCTCCGTTTCATTATGGAAAATGGTGTAGCTCGGATAAACTTCCTTCCATATAACCAGTTCATCGTCCTTCATAGCCATACGAAACTCGGTATGCCTGTTTACCACCTCAGAAATGATGGAGATGATAGTAGGGTAAAACTTCCAGCCAACATCTTTAATATGTTTCAGCAGATCGGTGATGTCTAAATTAACAGTCTGGTTAATGGTGCTCTGAGCAAAAGACTGAAATACCGCAAAATGTTCCTTCCTGGCCCAACGAGATAAGTCAACAGGCGTATATTCTGGGATTGTTTTTTTCATTTTTCACCATTTGATTAGCGATGTAATTCAGCGTTCAGCTAAGATTTTTCCATGATAAACCAGCATATCTCATTATCACTCTGATATGCATCGGTAAAGTGAGGCTGATTGCCAGTTACGTTAAGAAGAGCGGTGGCTGCGACGGTACCTTAAAGATTGCTGCGCAAAGCGCTCCTTTTAAAGCTGTCTTCTGCGCTTCACTGAGTACATCACTTCGTCACTCTTTTTGATCATTTCGTCAAGCGACGAATAGTGGCCCTGATCATTGTGCAGAACGCCAGAAGAGTAATTGATGTTATAGGGTTTACCTGATTTTTCGTTGTAATCGTCCACTCCCCGACGAAGCGCATGCAAAAAAGCTTCCGTAGCACTCCGGGTGGTAATGAGCACGGCGAATTCGTCCCCACCCAGCCGACCGGCAATATCGCCGGGATTGAGGAACTGAAACAACAGTCCTGAGAAGACTTTCAGAACCTCATCGCCTTCAGCATGCCCCCAAAGATCATTGATAGGTTTGAATTTATCCAGATCAAAAAAGATAAGACTGAACGGTGTATTACGCTCAGTGAGGGCGCGGAACCGTTTTTCTCCTGTCCGGTAAAAACCCCGCCGATTCGCTATTCCGGTCAGACTGTCGGTCATCGCCATGCCGATGACCTGAAATTCATCCTCAACAATGAAAGCCAGATCCTTAAGTGAAGCAATATCCTCGTCGTTAAAGCTGCGGGGGATGGTATGAATGAGGCAAAGCGTACCTGCCACTTCTCCGTCAGGGAGATGCACCGGATAGCCAGCGTAAAATCTGATGTAAGGTTCACCGGTGACCAGGGGATTATCATGAAAACGCTCATCAACAGATGCATCGTTAACGATAAAAGCGCCATCCTGCAAAATGGCATGCCCACAGAATGAGATATTACGTGGCGTTTCCCGGACACCGAGACCCTCGCATGCAATCAACCATTGTCGCTCGCGATCCAGCAGGCTTATCAGGACCACAGGTACCTGAAAGATTCGCCTGGCAAGCCGGGTAAGACGATCAAAACGCTCATCGTCTCTGGTATCAAGCAGGTCTGCGAGATAAAGCGACTTTAGTCTTTCTTCTTCATTTTCCGGTATGCCGGGGAATTTCATAGAACCTCAACGACTTATGCGCGTTTTTGATATTTTCATCTACACCACAATATTCTTTAGCTGAGTATAGGATAAGCAGAAATTACCCGCCTGTCTGGACACTGATATCTGTTTCTGTCGGGGCTTGTCAGATAAAGAACCGTATCCATTTTTAAAAATGGGGACTCGTTCGCGAAGATAGAGAAAACGCCCGCCTTTACCGCAGGCGGACGATCTCTCTTCTGTTTATTTCGAAGGCAGCAGACACTGTATACCCCGGCGGTTGCACCGCAGAAAAAAGTCCGGGACAGTGCCTCTGACGGGGAAGGGCGTCAAAGAGAGGACAGAGACATTTATTTCGCGGCTTCCTCAATAAGTGTGGCTACGTCCTGAGGATGAGAAACCATCACGACATGAGATGCCCCTTTGATCACCACGGTGTGCTTTGATCCCGCGCGTTCAGCCATAAAACGCAAACTTTGGGCAGGGATATTTTTATCGCCATCACCATAAATGAAGTAAGAGGGCACTGTTTTCCAGGCGGGGGCTCCCGATTTTTCAGTTAATGCTGCTTCGGTCACGGGTCGTTGTCCTGCCGCCATCAGCGCAGCTTTTTCAGCTGACACGTCATGAGCGAATTGCTGGTGGAACTTCGACTGCTCAATGGACAGATCGACATTACCATCAGCCAGCTTAACCGGCGTGGAAAGCGCCTCGCCAAGCGTGCCTCCGGGGAATTTCCCCGCCAGTTCAGCGGCCGCTTCACCCGCGTCAGGAGCAAATGCGGCGACATAAACCAGTGATTTAACATTTTTCGTTTCCCGGGCTGCGTTCGTTATTACCTGGCCGCCATAGGAATGTCCGACAAGTACCACAGGTCCTTTAATATTGCTCACAACAGAAGAGACGTAAGCCGCATCAGTCGAAACACTGCGCAGCGGATTAGCCGCTGCAACGACGTTATACCCATCTTTTTGCAGGATACGGGTGACATCATTCCAGCTAGATGAGTCAGCAAAGGCTCCATGAACCAGGACAACAGTCGGCTTTGCGGTTTCGGCGAAAGCACTGGCAGACAGCAGAGCGGTAGCAATAGCGAGGGAGGCAGCAAATTTAGACATGATAGTTTCCCTTTAACTCAGTTGATGAGGTATGCGTATGATGGATGTGGCCTGTATGGAACAGGCCACCTCGTTAGCCGCGAATAAAGCCCAGTACGTCAGCATTAAAGCGGTCGGCCTCTGTCTCAGCCAGACCATGTGAGCCGCCGGCATATATCTTCAGTGTGGCGTGCGCAACGATCTCAGCGGCGCGGTGTGCTGATGCCTTAATGGGCACAATCTGGTCATCGTCACCATGAATAATCAGAGTAGGGCGATCAATCTGCTGCAGATCGCGTGTGTAGTCGACCTCGGAGAACTCATGGATGCAGTCATATTGTCCTTTAATACCTCCCTGCAGCCCGATCCTGCGAAAGTTTTCCCGCAGCCCGTCATTGGTTGGTACATGGTCGCGATTGAAGCCATAGAATGGAATGGTCAGGTCAAAGAAGAACTGAGCACGGTTTTTAGCAGTTCCTTCGCGAATGGCATCAAATACCTCCAGCGGAGTGCCGTCGGGGTTAGCATCCGTCCGGAGCATCTGAGGAGGTACTGCGCCAACCAAAACAACTTTAGCTACACGGGAAGTACCATGACGACCGATATAATGTGCAACTTCGCCACCCCCTGTGGAATGGCCTACTAAAATCAGGTCCTTCAGATCCAGTGCTTCAATAAGTTCGGCCAGATCGTCAGCATACCGATCCATATTGTTGCCATGGAATGTCTGGTCCGAACGCCCGTGGCTGCGCCGGTCATGAGCGATGACTCTGAAGCCATTCTGGCTGAAGAAGAGCATCTGCTGATCCCAGGCGTCTGACGATAACGGCCATCCGTGAGCAAAGAGGACTGGCTGACCTGAACCCCAGTCTTTATAGAAAATGCCAGTCCCGTCTGTCGTTGTGAATGTGGACATATCGTTCTCCTGTTATGAATTGTATGTTGCTGCGCAATTGATTTGTGCACGACTTGTTTGTGTGTGAATTAATTTGGCACTGATCTTTGTTGTTGTCAATCGCTTGCAATTAAATCGTCCACAAATTATTTTAGAGGGACTGGAGGACATATGACTAAAGAGATAAATACCGGGGATTTACTCCCGGATGTGCACGGCATGCTCTGCTTCTCGCTATACTCCGCGGGACATGCGTTTACGCAGCTCTATCGCCCAATGCTCGATAAGCTGGGATTAACCTATCCCCAGTACCTGGTGATGATCACGTTGTGGAATCAGGATGGACGCACAGTGAAGGAGCTGAGTGGAATACTCTTCCTTGAGTCCAGCACGCTCACGCCTTTACTTAAGCGGCTGGAGAGCGCGGGGTTGATCACCCGGACACGCAATCCGAAGGATGAACGTGAAGTGCTTATTCATCTGACAGAGAAGGGGGACACACTGAAAATTGAGGCCAGCAATATCACGCGCTGTATTGTGGATACCCTTGGAATGGATGCGGATGCAGTTGCTGACATCAAAGCATCAGTCGATAAGATCCGCGATCGGATACACCGGGCACAGAGACCGGACAACTGATGATGCGATAAAGGCAATAGGGTCCTGTATAACATGAAGTTGTAGGGGGATATCTTCTGGTATTCATCCGGGGGATAAACCCTGAATAGCGACCGGACCGTTTCTTTGGACAGGTGAACATCGTGCAGTTCTGCGAGTTTTTCACCTGCAAGCGTCGGCCCGAAGTCGGTATAGCGTTCTCGGATAATATTGAGTGCGTACCGGGCAAGACCATCAGGCGTTAGCCATACCTGGTGGGCCAGTTTCACGGTAACGCGACAGAAGGCATCTGCACTGACGATCGGAGATACCCAGCCGCTGCGCGACCATCTGAGTGGTCAAACGCCGGTCGACAAAATCCAAAACGAAAAACACAGCTGGTTGTGCCATCATCGGAATCCATCGATGCTGAATCTTACTGTGTAACTGCCCAGACCGGACATTATAATTTTGCTATCACCATGTTAGTGCGCATAATGTATATTATGTTAAATGCGATCTATGGCAGCAACGCAGACGTACCGGGCCTCGTATTACGCGCCCAGCTTTATCCCCTCGCCTCAACTTCTCATTCATCACCGTACACTCCGACACACCTCAAGCACTTTTTCTCTTAGCCATCGATGACCGGGATCTTTTTCCATTCTCGGATGCCACATCTGCGACACCGTGATGGCACGGGTCTTGAACGGCAGTTCGAATACATGCAGTTGCTCTGTCATCTGCGGGTTTTGCAAATACAACGCCGGAACCATGGCGATAAGATCCGATGCCAGCGCCACGGACAACGCCGTCGGAAAGCCAGGCACCACGCTTGCTACCTTACGCGACAGACCTGACTCCGCCAGTGCATCATCCACAAACCCATGTAATGATCCATTGGGCGCGGCCACCACATGGCCCCAGGCAACATAATCCTTTACGCTGATTTCCGGTAACGATGCCAGCGGATGCGTCTTACGCACGGCGCCGACAAACCGGTCCTGAAAAAGTCGCTGCAGGCGAATTTCCGGCCCCATATTGCCCTGGACGCCAATCTCCAGATCGACCAGACCCTCGCGCAGATAGCGCGACGTTTTTTCAGGCTTGGGCGCAAAACGGAGACAGACATCCGGGGCGGCCTCCGCCACCGCGGCAATCAGCGCCGGGCCAAACGCGACGACAAATCCATCGTTGGCCCGGATAGTGAACAGGCGCGCCAGACTTTCCAGCCTGAGCGTCTCCATTGACGGCTGCAACACTGCCCTCGCCTCCTGAACCGCATTTCTGGCGCGATCCCGGGAGGCTTCTGCCCAGGGGGTCAGCACCATATTTCGTCCGGCCCGCACCAGAATCGGATCGCCTGTCACCTCGCGCAGCCTGTTGAGCGTGCGGCTCATGGCAGATGCACTCAGGTTTAAGCGCCGTGCAGCACCGGCCACGCTCGCTTCTGCCAGCAGAATGTCGAGGGCGACCAACAGGTTAAAATCGGGATCGGACATAATAAACCTCAGATAAGGCGTTCGGTGCAATGATTAAGTGTAAACCATGCGTCTTCCGCCTTATATACCTCGTGCTTATAGTTTCGTCATTAACCCCCCCTTAAGGAGTTCAGATGATGACGCTATTTTCAAACCAACCCGGTGATGAGGGGCTGCCTGGCCCGGCGCGCGCCCGGGTGATGATCGCCGTAATGGTGACCACCCTGATGGGGGTGTTTGATGGCACCATGATCAACATTGCCCTGCCCTCTATGGCGCAAGCGATGCAGGTGCCTGCAAGCTACGCGGTCTGGTTCGCCAACGGTTATCTGCTCTCTGCGGCAATGACGTTGATGATTTTCGCCTCCCTCGCGACGATCTATGGCACTCGCCCCATTTTTCTGTCAGGGCTCGCCACCTTTACGCTGACCTCACTGGGCTGCGCACTGGCAACTACCCCAGAAATGCTTGTGGCAATGCGTATTATGCAGGGGATCGGCGGCGCGGCGACGTTAAGTATTGCTCCGGCGATCCTGCGCGGCGTTTTCCCGGGACGACTGCTTGGCCGCGTGCTGGGTCTGCATGCCCTGCTTATAGCATCCAGCACCGCCATTGGCCCGGTGCTGGGCGGCACGATACTGGATACCCTGAGCTGGCAATGGTTGTTTGCCATTAACATACTTCCGGGAACCTTAGCCCTGTTGCTGGCTTTCAGGGCGCTACCCGGAAAAACAACGTCCGGCAAAACTGCGTTTGACCTTCCTGGCGCGCTGCTGTCAGCGACCCTTTTGGGAGCAATGATTATGGCGGCGAACAGCCTTCACCAGGTGGCGGTCTGCTGGGGACTTCTCGCCCTGTTCAGTACGATGCTGTTTATCGGGCATATTCGCCGCGCCAGGGCGCCCATACTGCCGCCCGTTATATTCAAGAACGGACGTTTCACCCTCGCGGCATTAACGTCACTGGCCTCTTTTGTCAGCCAGGGGATCACCTTTGTTGCGTTGCCTTTCCTGTTTCAGAGCGTATATGGCTACAGCCCTGTTGTATCCGCGCTGCTGTTCGTGCCCTGGCCAATAGGTATTGTGCTGATCGCGCCCCACGCCGGCCGCTGGGCAGACACGGTTTCTGCGCCGCTGATCTCGACTCTTGGGCTGGCCATCTTTGTTGTGGGGTTGATCCTGCTGGCGATGCTGCCCGCCTCGCCTTCCGTATGGGATATCTGCCTGCGTAGCCTGGTTTGCGGAATCGGATTTGGATGTTTTCAAAGTCCTAACAACCGGGAAATGTTGTCGAATGTTGCTCGCGAACAGGCAAGCTATGCATCCGGGGTATTATCCATTGCCCGAACTTTCGGGCAGTGCCTGGGCGCCGCTGTTGTAGGTATCCTGCTGACCCTCATCTCGCCGGTAACCGGCCAGACGTTAAATGAACGGGCTGTCCATTTCGCCCTGTGGGTCGCAGTTGCTGCATCTGTCGCTTCAGTGTTGTTTAGCCTCAGCCGACTGCGCAGAACGCATGCGTTTTCGTTAGGAGGAAGCAATCGTTAATCTTCTCAACTAGACTTCTTAGCGGCTGTACGTCTTTAACTGCGGACGCAGCCCACTTCACTCAGGTTCTTTTATTCCCCGAGAGGTCTATCATGTCATTTGTTACCACCAACGATGATGTCAGTATCTTCTATAAAGATTGGGGTCCTAAAGATGCACAGCCCATTTTCTTCCACCACGGCTGGCCATTAAGCGCTGACGACTGGGATAACCAGCTGTTGTTCTTTTTAGCTGAAGGTTTCCGCGTTATTGCCTCCGACCGTCGTGGTCATGGCCGCTCAAGTCAGGTCAGCGATGGACACGATATGGATCACTACGCCGCCGATGTGTCTGCCGTTGTGGAACATCTGGATCTGCGTAACGTTGTCCATGTTGGTCACTCCACCGGCGGCGGACAGGTTGCGCGCTATGTGGCGAAATACGGTCAACCGCAGGGTCGCGTGGCGAAAGCGGTATTAATCAGTGCCGTACCGCCATTAATGGTGAAAACGCCGGAAAATCCAGGCGGTACACCGTTGGAGGTTTTTGATGGATTCCGTAAAGCGCTGGCCGCAAACCGGGCGCAATTTTATCTCGACGTGGCGACGGGCCCCTTCTACGGCTTCAACCGAACGGGGGCTGAAATATCCCAGGGGACTATTCAGAACTGGTGGCGGCAAGGGATGATTGGCAGTGCGAAAGCGCACTATGAAGGCATTAAAGCCTTTTCAGAGACGGACCAGACCGACGATCTAAAAGCGATCACCGTGCCGGTGCTTATTTTGCAGGGTGATGACGATCAGGTGGTGCCTTATAAGAATGCCAGCCTGCTTCAGGATGAACTTATCAGCAACAGCACGCTGAAAGTTTATCCAGGCTATCCTCACGGGATGCACACCACGCACCCTGATACGATCAACAAAGACTTACTCGATTTTATCCGCAGCTAAGTCAATGATTCGGGTGGCCTTCGCCACCCGTTTTACTTCCGCGCCCCTTATAAGGAGGCTTTCAACCGTGCGACCGCCTCTTGCAGATTTTCATCCGTGACGCTGACGTAGGACATGCGCAGCGTGTTGTGATCCGGCTCGTTACAGTAGAAGAACTCCCCTGGCACGTAAACCACGCCGTTATTGAGGGTCTTTTTCAGCCACTCGGTAGTATTCATCTCATATTTGAATTTCGCCCACAGGAACATGCCACCCATCGGTTTGTGGAACGTCAGGTGATCGCCCAGGTCGCGCTCCACCGCCTGGCAGAGGATCTCGCATTTATGTTTATAGGCGTCACGGATCAGCGCGATTTGTCCCGCCAGTCGTCCCGTGGTGAGATAGTGATAAGTGAGCGACTGCGACAATGTGCTGGTGTGTAAATCGGTGGCTTGCTTGAGGATCACCACCTGACGCTTCACCCAGTCCGGCAGCACTAACCAGCCTACCCTTGCCCCTGGCGCGAGGATTTTTGAAAAGGTCGAGGTGTAAATCACGTTATCGCTGCACCCCATCTCTGCCGCCCAGGCTTTTAATGGCGTGAAGGTGTTGTCGGTAAAATTGATTTCGCCGTAGGGATCGTCTTCGATAATCACAAAATCGTAGCGCTGCGCTAATTCCACCAACTGCCTGCGGCGCTGCTCTGTCAACGTAACCCCGCCTGGGTTGCCAAACGTCGGTACGATGTAGACCGCTTTGATCGGCGTGGTCTTAACCAGCGCTTCGAGCTCATCAATGATCATCCCTTCGCCGTCGGTACCCACCGACATCAGGTTAGTCTCTGCGAGCTGCAGAACCTGCAGGGCCGCGAGATAGGTTGGACGTTCAACGACAACAATGTCGCCCGGATTGATCAGCGCGCGCGCCAGAATATCCAGTGACTGCTGGGAACCGGATGTGACGACCACCTCGTCGATACCGCAGCGGATCCCCCTGCCGCTCAGCAGCTGGCAGATTTCGCCGCGCAGCTCCGGGATACCTTCGCTCAGACCGTACTGAAAAGCATCCTTCCAGGTGCTGGAGAGCACCTTTTCCATTGCCATTTCCAGCCCTTCGCGATCGAAAAGATCCGGATTGGGAATGCCCCCGCCGAGTGAAATCACCCCTTCCATCTTGCTGTGTTTTAATAGTTCTCTGATCGCCGATGACTGGAGGTTTTGTACTTTGTGGGCAATTTTGTTCTGCGACATCTCTCGTTATCCTGGTTGGTTGTCTCCCAATCTAAGTATCACATGTCGGCGGGTTTGATAATCACTTTCTGTGGCAGAAAAGCGAGGAATAACAATTGCAGAAGCCGGAGCACGACGGCTCCGGCAGTAAGGTTCAGAACTCGATACGGGCGCCGAAGTTATAGCGGCGGCCTTCCAGCATCGAAGACTGGTTGTACGAGGTGCGGTAAATCGGGTTTGCGTCAAACAGGTTATAGATGCCGGTCATTAACGTAACGTTCTTGTTCAGATGGTAACGTGCCCCTAAATCAACCAGCGCGTAGGCTTCTGTTTCGCTGGATTTACCGATGTCCGGTGAGGTGCTGCGCCAGCTCGCTTTGCTCCATAACTCCAGGTCGTTTAGCGCCTGCCATGTCAGAGAGACGTTAGCCATGCTTTCCGGGAAGTCGCTCAGGGCGTAACCCTTATACTCGCCGCTCTGCTGTTCGCTGTGAGTCCAGGTATAGTTGGCATTGGCTCTCAACGATGAGGTGACCTGCCAGTCGCCGTTCAGCTCCACACCGTAGATTTCGGCATCGCTGACGTTGAAATACTGGAAGACAGAGTCAGCGACGTAACCATTATACCTGCACTGCTGCGAGGCCGACGTGGTGCAAATGACCCGGTCGCTGATTTTGTCCTTGAATTTGGTGTAGAAGACGGTCGCGTCCAGCGCCAGCGCATCCTGCTGCCAGTAGACGCCAAGCTCGGTGTTGACGCTCTCCTCCGGTTTGAGATCGTCATTACCGATGCCTATTTCCGAATAAGGATAAGTCCCATACACGCTGGTAAAGCCGGCATTATTCTGGCGCAGATCCGGTTTTTTATAGCCCGCCGACACACCGCCCTTCAGCGCCCAGTTTTCATCAAGGGTCCAGTTGCCGTAGAGCTTAGGCGTGACGTGATAACCAAAGTAGCTGTCGTGATCCAGACGCGCCGAGGTCGTTAAGGTGAAATCCGGGACGATCATCCACGCATCTTCGGCGAATACCGCCCAGCCGTTGCGCGATATTTCGCTCACCGGCGTTACGCCCGGCGCCTCTTTATCTTTAATGCCGAACTCATCATCCAGCTCATTGCGGGTAAAGTTGATGCCCAGCGTCAGCTTGTGGTCGCCGAGGGTAAAGGTGTTGGCGCTGTTCGCCTCGTAGTTTTTCTGGGTAATAAACTGTGATGCCATTCCCGGCACGCGGTACTCGGTTTTCGCTTTCTCGTAGCTGACGAAGTTCTTCACCTCCAGTATGTCGCCATACCAGGCGTGCTGCGACAGCGAAGCCGCGTCGCGGTCGAAGCCCCAGTACCACTGTTTATCGTTATGCGTTTTCTCCTGATTCCCTTTCGTAGCATTCAGATCCCAGAGCTGTGTCTCCGTTGGCGACAGGGCGATCGTCGCGTCCAGGTTGCCGGACTGATGCTTCACAAAACGCTCGTCGTTGACGCTGTCATCGTCGCGACGGTCGAGATAATCCGCGGCCACGCTCACCCCCAGTTTACCGGGGATCACCGGGCCCATCACAAAGGCATTAGTCTGGTTGGTGTTGCCGTACTCGCTCTTCTCCTGCAGGAAGTAGTTATCCTCCAGGACGCCGGTCCACTTCTCCAGGTTGTACGCTTTTTTAGTGATGACGTTGACCACGCCGCCGATGGCGTCAGAACCATACAGGGATGACATCGGCCCGCGGATCACTTCGATGCGCTCGATGGCGGCCAGCGGTGGCATAAAGGCGGCCTCGGTACCGATATGGTGGCCGTACGGGCGGGATTCGCGGGTGGCCTGTTTGATGCCGTTCACCATGTAGGAGGTATAGGTGGAGTCCATCCCGCGCATCTGGACATCGCCAGTCGCCAGGCTGCCGTGGCCGTTACCCACCAGGAGACCCGGCATCTCGCGCAGGGCTTCGGTGACGTTCTGGTTAGAGCGGGTGTTCAGCTCCTTTTCATTCACCACCGAGATGGTTGCTGGTGCCTCGCGACGCTCCTGGCTGAAGCCGGTCGCGGTCACGACCAGCTCATCTTCGTTGACGGCGGTGGATTCCGCGGCGAAAACGGCCGCAGGAAGATTTGCCAGGGCGAGCGAAACCGCCACGGCCATGCGTGTCTGCTTTATCACAACAGGATCCTTAGAGCTGGGTTAAATCAATCTTGAGCACGTAGTCAGCTTTGTGAGCTTTCTCATCCTGCTTGACGCTGGCATAGAGCGTGCTGGCATCGGCAGACAGCACCAGGCTGTTTGGCATCGCCGTGGTTTTAATGGTGTGTTTCAGGTGATAAGTGGTCGCATCGATCACGCTAATCTGGCGATCGTTACGATGGGTGACGTAGACCTCTTCCCGCGCCGGGTTATACAGCACGCCAACGGAATTAGGAGTCGGTACACGATGAAGCAGCTTGCCGGTGTCCAACTGCACAACCAGCAGATCTTTGTTGTTGGTGTCGGCGATATACCCCATCCCTTTGCCACTGTTTAGTGCGATATTCAGGAAATAGTGCTCCGGATCGGCAGGATCGACCTTCACGCGGCTGAGCAGCCTGGATGTTTTAGCATCCAGCGCGATCAGCTCCCCGACGCCAGACACGACATACACCTTGTCGCCCGCTTCATCTACTGCAAACCCGACCGGCTCAAGTTTTTCAAGGGTTTGGGCCAGGGCCTGCTTCTGGGTATCCACAACCCAGAGTAACCCTTTATCCTTACGCCCTATCCCGGAGACATAAAGACGCTGATGCTTCTTATCCAGCACCACTTCACGCAGGTGCACGCGATTTTCTGGATCTGACGTGTCGCTCAGCTGAATTGTTTTAATGGCTTTATCAGTACGGGTATCGAGCAGCGTGACCGACCCTTCCAGCGAATTACCCAGATAAAGGCGATGATTTTCTTCGTCCAGCGCGACGGCGAATGTGCGACGTTCCGTGGGGATCTTCGCTTCAATTTGCAGCGTCTGCGCCGCCAGCTTAAAGACCAGTCCGTCCGTTTTGTCTTTATCAAAGGAAGGCGCTGACGCGGCATAAAGGGCCTGCTGGCCCTTATCGTAGGCCAGCTCGTACACGCCGTGCCCAAGTGGTTGGGTGACGAAATCTTTCTCGGTAAAGGTTTTAGCGAGTGCAGCGCCAGAGTGCATTGCCAGGGAAATGGCGACGGCACACAGAGTTTGCTGTATTAGGGCAGAGGGAGTATGCATGTCATTTTTCTTTACAGTTGCTTACGTAAAGACAAATGATAATGAAAATAAATATCATTAACAATTGCAAATGGCTTTTACTACCCTACCAATTTTTGTACCAATTTAATCAAAGCGGCTTATTCTCGCCGCCTGGCTTACCAGACCGCGGAAAATCGCCTCGCTTATCTGTTCCGGAAAATCCGCTGGCAATTCCGCCCTGACGGTGGCGATCGCCTCATCCGTGCGGTCGGCCATCTCTTTCATCAGCCTCCGGGCGATCTCCTGCGAAAAGCCTGCGTGCGCAGCGGTACTGATAAAGTGACGCGGCTGGATCATCGCGAAATGGTACTGGCGGTTTTTGCCCTGTAATGCCATGGCCATCTTCGCTTTTTTGGCCGGGATACTCCCTGCCTCAAACAGCGGAAAGGCCGAAATCACATCGTATAACGGGGCCATGCGAAACGAAGAGTCCGCTTCGATAAACAGGCTGAAATTCTTACCGTGACCATCAATCGCGGCCAGCATCCAGAACAGGATCTGCGCTTTGAAGAACATCTCCCGATCCTGCGCTGCCAGGCGGGAACCGAGCAGCAGTTTCATGGCATCGGCGATGCCCGGCCCGCCGTGGGACTCATACTTCAGTGCCGGAGCGATGCCCAGCGCCTGACAAAAATCTTCCTGCGGCAGGCGCATCAGCCACCCGCTGCGGGCCCAACGGCGATCGAAGCGTTCAATAATCAGCACTTTTTTGCGACTAAAGGTGGCCATTTCGGCATGCGCTACCGGAAATCCAAAGGCTTTTGCGATCCGTAAGCAGAGCCACTCGTTTTCACAGCTCTCGCTGAGATCGATATTGTTCTGCTCTATTCTGCCGATCGGTAATTTGAATATATGGCTGGTTGGTGTACTACCCTGAGGCCGCTGCCAGCGATCCTGATACCATAGCAACGCCGTTTTCTCCTGCGCCCCGGCCAGCGAAATGCGAAAATCAGCCCCCTCTTCGCTCATCCCTAACGGGGCCATCTGGTAACCCTCCAGCAAGGAAGCAATCTGCTCGTCATCCAGCGGTTCGGCGACGATATCCATCACCGATGGGATCTCCAGCCCCGGTGGATAGAGCTGAATGGCACCCACGCAGTCTCGTCCGACACTGGCGAGCAGATCAAAGGGATGTGCCGTCTCAACCTGAAAACGGGCCTGCATGCGGGCGATTATCGCCTCTGAGTCTGGCAACAGGTTGCTGAAAAAATTGAAGACCTGCTTTCCGCGGATCCTCCCGTGCTGGAGCGGCAAAGAGAGCGAAATGGCACGTGCGCCAGGCTCTGCCAGCCACTCGGGCGCATACTGAAATGACATCGCGCCGCTGCCATCACGATGCAGCGTACCCACCACTTCGCCATTCATGGCAACAGTCAGACGTTGAGCGCGCATCGTTTACCACTCCTTTGTCCAGCTGGCATGATCGGGCAGCGTCGAGCCTCTTTTCACCACGTGAAGTTCCAGATCCAGCGCCGAGAGAATTTTGAACAGGGTTTCCAGCTTGGTGGATTCAGGTTTGTTCTCGAAATCCGATACCGTGGTTTGTTTAATGCCAACCTGTTCAGCGGTCTCTGATTGCGTTAACTTATTGACCTTACGCTGATCTTTGACAGCCTGCGCCAGTGCGCCTGCCGAGGTCACTTTCATGCTTACCCCCTATAGCGGATATTCAAGGAAAATCCCCTATAGGGGATAAAACAAGAATAACCCCTCTGGCGGTTAAATTCAATTTACTCCCTTTAGGGGATAAAAAAGGGACGGCTACCTCTTTTTTCTGATAAGCGATGATTCAGGGCACAATGTTTAGGTTTGTTTAAAAGTAAAGGCACACTGTATGTTGTAACTATTTAGATCTGTTTACAATATACCCTATGAGAGGAAACTAATACTCCGTTATTTATATTCCCGCAGCGAGAAGCTATCGGAATTAAATATCCGAATCACTAATTAACAGGCCAAGGACGCTAAGACAAAAGTGCCAGAAAACAACAGAGATCATGAAGAGAGCAATCCAGCAAACTAACGAAACGGGCAAGGCTTATTTAAAGGCCCGGTTAAGCATTATTATCGTTTAACCGAAACGGATCCCATAAAAAAAGCGCCACCAGCAGACAATGATTTTGTTCATCTTTTTAACTGCCGAAGCCGGACATTGCTGAAAAACGCCGCGTAGCGCCGGAAACTCAGGCTATCATTGATGAATAAGACAGTGATTTTTTCTCATTGAAGACCAGGATGTCTAAATACAACGGGTGAACTCCGGGGTATTCCTGTTGCCCTGTTTCGCTGCTTACAAAATATGTAGGGAGGATGGTTATGGTTGAATGTTATACAAAAAATAATACTCGCTATTTTCTAAAATTTTATTTTCTGCCATAGGTGTGGGTAATTAAAAAAAGGCCAATGAATTTAAACGCGCTGGCCAGGTATATTTAAAAAGGCCCATGAGGGAGCAATGTATATGGCGATATTCAGGTCATTCTGGCAGGCAGGATTCGAAGGCGCTGATTTTATCACCCGGGCGGGTCATCCCCTTTCAATGGATAACGCAACGGCGCATGACGTACGGCATGCCGAGGATTACCGCGCGCTTAAGCCCTTCAACATGCACACGGTAAGAGAGAGCGTCGGCTGGCGACTTGTTGATAAATCAGGTGGTTACGACTTTACTAACGTCGCAAAAAAAATGATGTCGGCAAAAGAGAGCGGTATCCAGATTTGCTGGACAATCTGTCATTACGGCTTTCCCCCTCATCTCGATTTTTTCTCAACAGAGTTTGTCTCTCGCTTCGCCCACTTGTGTGGCTCGCTGGCGGCGTTTTTGCGCCCCTGGTATGAGGAGCCGCCGGTCTACTCACCCGTCAACGAAATCTCATTCACAGCCTGGGGCATTGCGGAAGGATTGTTTCCTACCTCCCCTCCAGGCGTGGGCGAAAGCGAGCGGGTCAAGCGACAACTCGTTCGTGCCGCCATAGCCGCCTGCGACGCCATTCTGGCGGCCGATCCCAGAGCGCGAATTTTACATTGCGACCCGTTAATCCATCTGATTTCACCGGATGACGATCCTGCAAATATTGAGCAAACCGAGGCGTTTCGTACCGCGCAGTTTCAGGCGTGGGACATGCTGACGGGCAGGCATGAGCCTGAGCTGGGTGGCCATCCGCGCTATCTGGATCTGCTGGGCGCCAATTACTACCACGACAATCAATGGATGATGGGCAACAACCAGCGGCTGCCGTGGCATCTGGGTGACGGTCGGCGACGGCGATTGCACGGAATGTTGCAGGAGACCTGGGAGCGTTATCGCCGCCCTATTCTGCTTGCTGAAACCAGCCATGTGGGTAGCGGGCGCGGCGCCTGGATTAACGATGTCGTCTCAGAGGTGGCTCAGGCGCAGCTGGCCGGCGTAGAGGTTGCGGGCATTTGCCTTTACCCGATTATCGACCGCCCCGACTGGGAGAATAACGCAAACTGGCATCACTCTGGCTTATGGGATGTGAGGCCCGACAAAGAGCGAGAGCTGAATGCCGTTTACGCCCGGGCTCTTAAACATGTCCAGACCCGGCTGGAACACTTTCACCAACTAACTGGCGTCACTACCTGCACCAGCACAGAGGTATCAGGCATGAAAAAAATCTATGTTTTTAGTCATCTGCGCTGGGATTTTGTTTTTCAGCGCCCGCAGCATCTGATGACACGGCTTGCTCAGCACTATCAGATCGTCTTTATCGAAGAGCCGTTGCATTCCGTTGGAAAACCCGAGCTGAAGATTTCCCAACCCGCGCCGAATGTGACGGTTATTCAGCCGCAGACACCGTCAACAGAGCCGGGTTTCCATGATGGACAGATCGCCTGGCTGGAAACACTGCTGGCGGAGATACGCGAAGAGGATGAAACTCCGGTCGTCTGGTTCTACACGCCGATGGCCCTCCCTCTGCTGAAGGTCTTTGCCCCCGCCGTTGTGGTGTATGACTGCATGGATGAACTGGCCGCCTTTGAAAAAGCGCCCCGCCAGCTGTTGCAACGTGAGTCAGCCCTGCTGACGCGGGCGGATATTGTCTTTACCGGCGGGCCAAGCCTGTATGCGGCAAGAAAAGGACGCCACCCGAACATTCACTGCTTTGCCAGTAGCGTGGATGCGGTGCATTTTGAACAGGCGCTGGATCGGGCCAATCACCATCCTCTGCAGGACACTATTCCGCACCCGCGCCTGGGCTATTACGGCGTAATCGATGAACGTATGGATTTGTCGCTGATCGCCGCCCTTGCCGATGCGCACCCGGAGTGGCAAATCGTGATGGTTGGTCCGGTGGTGAAAATAGACCCGTCAACCCTGCCGCAACGAAGCAATATCCATTACCCTGGCATGCAGCCTTATCAGGCCCTGCCCCATTTCCTTGCCGGGTGGGACGTCTGCCTGATGCCGTTTGCGCTGAATGAATCCACCCGCTTTATCAGTCCGACGAAAGTGCTGGAATACATGGCCGCGCAGCTTCCTGTGGTGAGTACCGCCATCGCTGATGTTGAAAAACCTTATGGCCACATTGTGGCGGTCGCCAGGGATCATGCCGCCTTTGTGGCCGCCTGCGAAGAGGCGCTGGCATTGTCTGAGGAAGAACGCGCTTCGCAGCGGCAGATCATGCAAAACATCGTCGCCAGCACCTCCTGGGACACAACCGTGCAAAAAATGCATGAGCTGATTGGGCAGGCGCTCTCTCGTCATCAGGCGCAGGAGACGGCGACAACGGATGCCGGAGGCGAGGATGTCTCACCTCAGGCAGTTTTACGCCTCATCCCCCCTGCCAGAACGGGTTCAGAAGTAGAGCCATGCTTAATTCTGGGTGCCGGGCCAACCGGCCTGAGCGCGGCCTATCATTTTGGCGAAGGGGCAACCTTACTGGAGCGTAATGAGACGGTGGGAGGCTTGTGCCGCTCGGTTCAGGACAAGGGATTTACCTTCGATTATGCGGGACACATTATGTTTTCCGCCGATGAAGAGGTGCTGGCGTTATACAACATCTTACTGGGTGACAATATTCACTGGCAGATCCGCGAAGCCTGGGTCTATACCGACGGCGTCTATACCCGTTATCCCTTCCAGGGATCGCTTTACGGCTTGCCGGCCCCGGTGATCAAGGAGTGTATCCTGGGGGCCATCGAGGCGCGTTACGGTACCGGGTCAGAGGTGAAAAGCATGGCCTCGACCTGTGGCAATAATGCCGAGACGCATCGCCGCCATCATCATGACTGCTGCGCCGATGGCGCGGTGCCGGACTACACCAGCACAGGCCAGAACCTACCGCCGGAAGGCAGTTTTGAAGCCTTCATCTATGAAACATGGGGCAAAGGGATCGCCCGTCATTTTGCTATTCCCTACAATAAAAAATTATGGACGGTGCCACTCTCAGAGATGGAGACCTCATGGCTGGGCGGACGCGTCCCCTTGCCCGATCTGGACCAGATCATCGAAGGTGCGCTGGGCGAAACGGCGAAGCCTATGGGACCCAACGCGCGTTTCGGCTACCCCCTGAAAGGCGGTTTTCAGGCGCTGATGTCCGGCTTTGTGCCGCACATAAAGGGCCGCATTGAGACCGGCGCCGAGGTCAGTAAAATCTACGTTAATCAGCATATTGTCGTGCTCTCTGACGGCAGGCAGTACCGCTATGAGCAGATGATCAGCACGCTGGTGCTGCCGGAGCTTATCCGCCTGATGGGCGACGAAGTACCGCCAGAAATCCGTAAAGCCGCAAAAGCCCTGCGCCATGTCTCCGTCCGCTGCGTCAATCTGGGCGTTAATCGTGACACCCTGACGGATAAACACTGGATCTACTACGCTGGCAAAACCGTATTCCACCGTATTTTCGTGCAGGGCAACGCCAGCCCGTTCTGCAGTCCGCCGGGTGCGTGCGGCCTCACCTGTGAGATAAGCTACTCCCCGGACAAACCACTGCCCGCTGACGGCCAGGCGCTGATCGACAGATGTATTCAGGAGTGCATCGAGGTGGGGATCATCTCGGAAACCGATGAGATCCTCACCAGCAATCAAATCGATATTCCTTACGCCTATGTCATCTATGACCAGCAGCGTAAAGAGAACGTTGAGATGATCAGAAAATGGCTGTTGCTGCACGGCATCACGCTGGCCGGACGTTACAGCGAGTGGGAATACTACAATTCGGACCATGCGTTTATCGCCGGAAAGGCGGCGGTTGAGAAAGTTCGCCAGTCTGCGTACCGCCACTCCGTGTCATAGTGGTGACAGTGTCACGCAGCGTAATAAGAGGGCACGAAATGTGCCCTCTTTCCGTTTACTCAGCGGGTAAACCGTTCGCCAGCGTGGAGAAGTAGCGCTGTTTCTGCCACTCCGTACGATTACCGATGACGTACAAGCGTTGTTTCGCCCGGCTGACTGCAACATTGAGCAGATTAGGCCGGCTGGCCGCCCATGATTGGCGCCGGGCCGCTGAACATTTCCCCCCAGGACAAATATCACAATGCTGGCCTCTTTACCCTGAGTGGTATGCACTGTGCCGGTCTTTTGAGTGTCAAACCCAAGTTCAGACGCCAGCTGGGATAATTTCTGCGCACAATCTTTGAACGGTGAAACCAGGAAAATATTGTCTGGCTTTACGCCATGACTATCCCGCAGGCCCGATAACAACCTTCTGACCGCTTCACCTTCCTCTGCAATCCAGTTACCTTCACATGCCTTGCCTTCGACATCAATCCAGCAACTTTCCGGCAAGGGCAAGGGTACCGCCTTTTTCCCATGAACCATGAGACCGTCATAAGCAACCGCATTACTGACGGTGAACATCGGATCGTCACAGCGGCGATGAACGCGAAGCGGACAGCCAACCCAGACCTGCCCATTATCCGGGTCAGGTAAAAGCGTGCCCAGATCCATCGTGTGATCGGCCAGGATTTGTGCCGACACCATTCCCGGCCACCAGCACGCTGAAACGCCATAATGCTGCGCCAGCGCCCCTTCCACGACTTTAGCGATCCCGCTAACCGGTTCCAGCTGCTTTGGATCGCCTACGACAACCGTTCGGGTTGCACGCCAGATGGCGCCTGCGGCCTGCTGGGGTAACGCCTGACCCGCTTCATCAATAAGCAGCCAGCCAATCGCTTCCCTGCCGATCCGTTTAAACATGCGCGGGACGGAAGCAAAGGTCGTTGAAATAACGGGAACGACAAGCGTGAGGGAATTAAGCGCCAGCTCAGCCTGCTCCTCTGACAAATTCTTGCCTTGTAGCCAGTTGCTCACCAGATTGATGTTGCTGATAAACGGCTCCGGGTGATGCTCAATAAAGGCCCTGTGAACATCCAGTGCGGCCAGGAACAACGCCTGTCGGGCTTTTTGCCACGCGCCGTCCGCCCAGGGCGCGGACTTCTCTCGCACCTCATCGCTGGCATGCGGATCGGGCCAGACATCACCCAGTGCCGATTTTGCCTCTTCTGACCGCGCTTGCGTTGAGATAAGCTCCAGGTGCATCTCGCTCAGAGCACGATCAATCTCCTGCAACTGCCGCGTCTGGTCCGTAACGCTCTTCTCTGCCTCCTTCTCTTTGTGTTCGAGGGCATCCCGTTCGGTCTGGTAAACCCCCATCTTTGCGCGAAGGTGATCGCTCTCCTGGGTTAAACGATGATAACGCTCCCGCCATTCACGATGGGCGCGTCCCCATGTGGAGAGCCAGTCCAGGAATGTAGGCTTATGGGAACCATGCTGTTCCAGGCGCTTGCCGGCAGCCTCAAGCTGCCCGCTCCATTCTGCAAAACTGGCCTGATGCTCGATTTTTTCAACCTGGATCTTCGCCAGCGCCTCCTGAGCCTCAGTCAGTTGGTCTGCCGACAGTGTCCGGGCGTCGCGCTTTTCCAGAATGCGCTGATGAATCTCATCGATCTGTTGATCCAACGTTGCGTAGTCGATCAGCTGCTTACGTATGGCCTCTTCCCGCTCCTGCGCCTGTTTATAATTCAATTTCGCCTTATCCCAGGAGATGGCCGGTTTTCTTTTCCCGGCTTTTATCAGTCTGAGATGGTAAGCCAGCCCTTCTCCCCGCTGAGGCGTGAACGTATCAGGAGGCAATAACGGCGTATTCTTATTCTCTTCCGGTTTTCTCCACCAGAACACCTTCATAAAGGTGTTCCTGTTGCCTTTGTTGCCCAGTCTGGCCGCCAGCAAACCCCAACCCGGCTTACCGATCAGTTCAGAAACCAGATCGGCAAAATAATCACTTTCGCGATGCACGCTTTCCGGCACGGCGTCTGCGCCGGGCAGTTCAAGTGAAATATTTTCCACTGCGCCGTTATTTGCGGAGGCAACGACAATCGAAGACCCCTTTATTGCAGGATGCAGAGGATAGTAAGGGTATCTGTCGTCCCCAAGGATGAGCATATTTTTGCCCGCGAAGACCTCATCTTCATGGCGAATCAACCTCCCGGCCCGGTGCGTCACCACCGCGGCAACCACATCCCGCAATAAGGTGGTTTTCCCTGTCCCGGGAGGACCATTCACGGCAAAGATACCGGCTTGATCGGCGTGGCGGCGCCAGATCTCGTTAACCGCCAACTGTTGGCTGAAAGCCAGAGGATAAGGCGAAGGCCAGGCGCCCGCAGGCGGTTGCGTGGGAAGCAATCGCTGAAAGGCGAGCCGTAAACCCTCAGGAGAACGTAGATCGATACGCGCTCTGTCAGGTTCAGAGACAGCACGCATATACTCAACGAATCCCGGTCCTGCATCGTTTTGCTGCCAGGCGTGACCAAGATTACGCAGCTCGCTGATATAAAAACTGTTTAATAAACCATCCTGAACGGGATCAACCCTCTTTTCTTTATCTTTGTTATCCGGTGTTGGCTCCTCCCCGGCGGGCTTCGGTGCCTTAACCTGGATACATTTCACAAGACAGACAAACTCAGATTCCAGGGTTGAGTGCGGGAAAAGCGTTTTATCAACCACCAGCGCCACCAGCTTCTGGATCCAGTCGATATCCGGGCTGTACCCGTTAGCCTCTAAAAGCGAGGCTTCATCGGCTATCCATTGCATAAGACGCAGGGTTAAGGCATCGAAACCGGCGAACCCACTATCAACAAGAGGAAGGGTATCGCCTGGAAGGGGTAAGTCGGAGAAATCCACGGGAACGTTGTTCTCAAGCGCCGCCACGCCATCCTTATGATGCAGGATTTGACCGGCAGCCCATGCGGAGAGCGACAGCATAAATGTCTGATATAGCGGTATGCCCTGCTCATTGAAGCTAATATCAAAAAGCCGACTGTTGACACGTCCCCTCTCTTCAACGACATCATCATGCGCGCCAATCTTCTCTTCCAGTTGCTGAGAAAGCGCCGTGGCATCATAAACACCGCATTGCGCGGTATAGAGCCAGACTTTGTCATCCTTAAGAGGTTTATCGGTGTGTCTGGTATCACGCCAGGGGAGATTGCCACCTTGCGCAATTTTATAGGCTGGCCGGAACAGATCGTCGGGATTATCTTTGTCGAGTTTCTGAGGCGTGAGCGCCTCGACCGCTTTCCAGAACTGAAAAATGTGTTGTGCCTGCATCTGCTGTTGAAATACCTGAGTAGGAGGTGATCGTTCGGCTGTTTGGCGCATTGCTAAGCAGCAAGAGTAAAATACTTACGCGAACAAATAATACCCCTGGTAACAAATGGGTCAACCTTGCAGACAACAGAAGAACGCTATAGTCAACTGAACCCTAACACATTTTTCGCTGAACAATTGAAACCCAGGGGGACAGACAACAGGGTCACAGCATTGACTTCCCTCCGAATAGAACGACAATAAACGTACCCGGCGACATTTGTATAACTGGAGCTTATCATCGCCTGTTCACGTCGTTCTCAGCTTGCCACTCACCTTAAGCGCTCCGGTGCGCTCATCGCCGCGCTTTTACTGGTCAGTTGCAGCTCAACTCCCCCCAAATCTCTGGTGACGCCGCTAACGCCGGTGGCGAAACAGCCCCTGCCCGATAAAACCGCACGCCACGAGCCGGTGCGCGGCGTCTGGCTGGCTACCGTCTCCCGTCTCGACTGGCCGCCCCAGGCGTCAGTGAATGGCCGCAGCGCAGAGTCGCGGAATGCCATGCAGCAGAAGGCCCTGACCGATAAGCTGGATAACCTGAAAAACCTCGGGATCAACACCGTTTTTTTCCAGGTGAAACCGGACGGCACAGCCCTGTGGCCCTCTAAAATATTGCCGTGGTCAGATATGCTGACCGGCAAAATAGGTGAAGATCCCGGGTACGATCCCCTGCAGTTTATGCTGGATGAAGCCCACAAGCGTGGGATGAAAGTGCATGCCTGGTTTAACCCTTACCGCGTCTCGACCAATATCCGCCCGGGTACGGTCGCCGAGTTGAACCAAACCCTGAAGCTGAATCCACCCAGCGTCTTTGTCCTGCATCGGGAGTGGATCCGCACCGCGGGCGATCGCTTTGTCCTCGACCCCGGCATCCCGGAAGTCCGGGACTGGATCACCAGCATCGTGGCGGAAGTGGTGTCGCGCTATCCGGTCGACGGCGTGCAGTTTGATGACTACTTCTATGCCGAGTCCGCAGGCTCGAAGCTGAACGACAGCCAGACCTATCGCCAGTATGGTCAGGGCTTTGACTCAAAAGCCGACTGGCGGCGCAACAATACCCAGCAGCTGATTACCCAGGTGTCGCGGACCATTAAACAGCTAAACCCGAACGTGGAGTTTGGCGTCAGCCCGGCAGGCGTATGGCGTAACCGCTCCCACGATCCGGCCGGGTCCGACACCCGGGGTGCGGCAGCCTATGACGAGTCTTTCGCCGACACCCGCCGCTGGGTGCAGCAGGGTCTGCTGGACTACATCGCTCCCCAGCTCTACTGGCCTTTTGCCCGGGATGCGGCGCGTTATGACGTGCTGGCAAAGTGGTGGGCCGGCGTGGTGAAACCGACCCATACGCGGCTCTATATTGGGGTGGCGCTCTATAAAGTGGGCGAACCCTCGAGCAAAGAGCCCGACTGGACGGTGAAAGGCGGCGTGCCGGAGCTGAAAAAACAGCTCGATTTGAATGAATCCGAGCCAAATATCGACGGCACGATTTTGTTCCGCGAGGACAATCTGAATCAGCCCCAGGCGCAGGATGCGGTGCGGTATTTGCGGACGCGTTGGGGATCGTGATGCAGAGGCGGCTGTCCGCCTCTGCTACAAAGAGACTGAGCGCTTAAGTTACAGGCGTTCAACAACCTCAAACTCTTCAGCAATCAGCGCCATATCCTCCGAAAAAGAACCTTCCTGCGTAAAGAAGCGCTGATGCTCTTTGCGCCAGTACTCGAGACTTAAATCGCCTTCGCCCTCTTTACAGGCAAACTCAGCGGTGACATCACAAAAACGCACCAGACGCGCTGAAACCAGCCTGACAACGCAGGCTGGTCGCGCTTGCCCATCCACGATAATGATGTAACCACCAATGGTGGAGCTCGCGCCTTCTTGCTGATAAGAGGCCAGGGAGCCACAGGTGGCTGTTTTTATCCCCTTTCTGATCAGGTCTGCAAGCTCGCTGGCCAGTGCCGGGCTGTCACCCATCTGCCAGACAGCCGCACCTGGATGCTTCACTGTTAATTCATCAACTGCGGTCATAAAATCCTCTTAATCGCCTATGAACATAATGCCGGGGGCGCTGCGCTTGCCAGGCCTGTAACGGCACTATCGCGAGCTGAGCGCAAGTTTAGCGGCGAAGGCTAAAAACAGACATCCTGTCGCTCTGTCCATCGCTTTAACGACGCCGCTTTTTCTCAGGATGGCCGAGGCAAAGTGGGTGGTTAAAATCAGCGTGACCGACCAGAGCGTACCGATTGCCACGTGAATAGTGACAAGAATAAAGGTCCATATTACAGGAGAATGCCCGGCAGGAATAAATTGCGGTAAGAAAGAGAGATAGAAAATGCCCATTTTGGGGTTAAGCACATTTCCCAGCATGCCTTTGATAAACCAGTTCCCACTGGCAGCGATATTGTTCTCGCCATGACTGAACGTTGAGCGAGGACGCCTCAGCAACTGTACGCCCAGCCAGCACAGGTACGCGGCGCCACAGAATTTGAGTAAGGTATAAGCCAGCACAGACACTGCCAGCAGCGCACCCAGACCGAATGCGACAAGCGCACCCCAGATGAAACAACCCACATCAATACCCAGCGCAGCCTGAAAGGCTTTTTTACCGCCTTCCGCGCAGGCGGTGCGCAGAATGAGTGCCGTATCCAGGCCAGGCGTCAGGGTAAGTAAAAGCGCAGCGAAAGAGAAAGCGAGAAGTGAATCGGTGACAGACATGTTGTTTATCCGAAAGAGTGGATGCTATCCACTTTACGCCTTGCGATCAACCTCTTAGATTTGGGGAGAGTTCATATCAGGTAGTAGCCACAGAACGACCGTTGGTCTATTGTGAAGGTCATAACAACCCGTCGGGAATAATGCACTATGGATAATCCCTTACTTCAGAAAGCGATCGTTGCCTTTATTCTTGTGCTGTGGGTTGTGAGTGAATTCAGGGCTAAAGCCAAAAAACAGCATTCTGATCCTGCCATTGCAGAAGCAGATGCCAGAGAACGCAACGCATGGCGTTATTTAATATGGGGCTTCCGGGCAATTCAGATTGCAGCAATGGTTTATCTCTTCACATTATTGCTCCAGTTTTTACTGGCATAAATTCCAGTAAGATTGAGGCAATAATCGGCCTGTAATGTCGACGGGTAACGTTGCTGGTTTCCCGCTTTTCTTGTACCCTTCCCCGCTTTCAGAACTTTGATAATAATAACCGGACGCATATGACCGCTCACCCTTCCAGAGATCCGCTGCACGGCGTCACCCTTGAGATGATGGTTAACGCCCTCGTGGCGCGCTATGGCTGGGCGCAGCTGGGCAAGCTGATTAAAATCAACTGCTTTAACAGCGACCCCAGCGTCAAATCCAGCCTCAAATTTTTGCGCCGCACGCCCTGGGCTCGCGCCGAAGTCGAAGCGCTCTATCTGGATTCGCTGGAAGATACCGCGCCGGCCAAAGCCGACGACGATACCTCCAGCCCCTGGGAGAGAGCCCGGGCTAACCGTTAAGGTCGACGCAACAGCACGATACTGCGGCCCGCCAGCGGGAAGTCACTATCCGGGGTGATAGCCTGGCCCAGGTTGTCATCCTGTACCGTACTTAGCTCCAGCACCCAGCCACCCTCGCCGCAATCCGGGATACGGAACGGTACCGCAGCCTCGTATGGATTGATCAGCAGCAGCACCTCCTGCCAGATCCCGTTTGCAGCCTCTAAATCGGCCCGGGTCAGATAGAGCCCAAGGGTGGTGCCTTCATCCCAGTGTTCTGGCAATTGCAGGCCGCCACCCGCGTTGTACCACAGGATCTCCATCCCATCACGCCAGCTCTCGCGGCGTAACAGCGGCTGGCGGGTACGCAGCTCAATAAGATGCCGGGTAAAATTACGCAGCATCTCGGCGCTTTCCGGCAGATCCTCCCAGTGCACCCAGCTGATCTCGCTGTCCTGACAGTAGCCGTTGTTGTTCCCCATCTGGCTGCGGCCAAACTCATCCCCCGCCAGCAGCATCGGCGTACCGTGAGAAAAGAGCAGCGTGGTGAGGAAGTTGCGCTTCTGCTGTTCGCGCAGGGCGTTAATCTGCTCGTCGTCGGTAGGCCCTTCGGCGCCATAATTCGATGACCGGTTATCATTGTGGCCGTCGTTATTATCTTCCCCGTTCGCCTCGTTGTGCTTCTCGTTATAAGAGACCAGGTCGTTCAGGGTAAAGCCGTCATGGGCAGTGATAAAGTTGATGCTCGCCCACGGACGGCGCCCGCGCTGGTCGTAGAGATCGCCGGAACCGAGCAGACGCGCGGCGAAGTCCGAGGAGACGTTATCCCCGCGCCAGTATTCGCGCACGGTATCACGATATTTGTCATTCCACTCGCCCCAGCCTGGCGGGAATCCCCCGACCTGATACCCGCCAGGACCGATATCCCACGGCTCACCAATCAGTTTCAGCCGCGAGAGCAGCGGATCCTGCATCATGGCATCGAAAAAGCCCCCGCGCTGGTCGAACCCTTCCGGCTCGCGACCCAGAATGGTACCGAGGTCAAAACGGAAACCGTCGATATGCATCGATTCGGCCCAGTAGCGCAGAGAGTCCATGATCATCTGCAGCACACGGGGATGGGAGGTATTCACCGTGTTGCCAGTCCCCGTGTCATTCACATAGTAACGATGCTGGCCTGCAATGGTCCGGTAGTAGGAAAAGTTGTCGATCCCCTTGAAAGAGAGCGTCGGGCCCAGCTCGTTGCCCTCGGCGGTGTGGTTATAGACCACATCCAGGATCACTTCGATACCCGCATCGTGGAAGGCGCGCACCATATCGCGGAATCCCTGGATGCCGTTCGGACCGTAATAGCGGGATGCCGGGGAGAAGAAGTTCAGGGTGTTATAACCCCAGAAGTTTTTCAGCCCCCTGTCCAACAGATGTTGATCGTCCGGGAAGGCGTGCACCGGCAGCAGCTCCACCGAAGTAATGCCGAGGCTTTTGATGTAATCGACAATCGCTTTATGCCCCATCCCTTCAAAGGTGCCGCGCAGCTCAGGCGGAACGGCCGGGTGAAGCTGGGTAAAGCCCTTCACGTGGGTTTCGTACAGAATGGTTTCAGACCACGGCACCGCCGGGCGATGCGGATCCTGCCCGTCAAACACCCGGGGGTCGATAACCCGGCATTTCGGCGTAAACGGCGCGCTGTCGCGGGTATCAAAGCTGAGATCGAGATCGTCATGCCCCAGCTCATAGCCAAAATGGGCGGCGTTCCAGTTCAGCTCGCCGGTTAATGCCCGGGCATAGGGATCGAGCAGCAGTTTATGCGGGTTAAAGCGGTGGCCGTTTTCGGGATCGTAAGGACCATACACACGATAGCCATACAACGCGCCCGGCTGCAGATCCGGAACGTAGCCGTGCCACACTTCGTGAGTGTATTCCGGTAGCTCCAGGCGGGCAATTTCATGCTGGCCAGTCGGATCAAACAGACATAGCTCAACGCGTTCGGCACAGGCCGAAAAGAGCGCAAAATTGACGCCTTTGTCGTCATAGTTTGCGCCGAGCGGGTAACTCTGCCCCGCCTCAATCTGATAGATCTTATTATTTGCCATAACATCTCTCCCTCGAACCATCATTATTAGCCGCAGGCCAGTAACACCCGCCAGCAATCCTGTGCATCATGTAACTTCAGGCTTTCGCCCGGTATAACGATTTCACCGCTGAAACAGTCCTGATAGCGACGCCCGGCCAGTTCAGCAGGCAAGACAACCTCCGTATCGCCCCACAGTGCCGCGCCGGTCAGTGGAAACGTCTGTGCGGCGCTGGCAAACGCCAGCCGTGGGGCGACCACGATCAATACGTCGTCGTCATCCACGCGGGCAAAGGCGATAGCTTTGTCCGCCCTTTCCCCCCGGGTCAGCAACGCGACATAGCTGCCCAAGCGGAACAGCGCCGGTTTACGCTGGCGCAGATTCAGCAGCGTGCTGGTGACATACACCTTAAGCTGGCCGTCGAGCCAGCTCGCCTCACGGGAGGCGGTATGCACATCAGCGCTGTTGAGCTGCTGGCTGAGCTGCGCGAAATCCGGCTCGCGGCGGTTATCGGGGTCGACGAGGCTAAAGTTGAGCCCCTCGCTGCCCTGATAAACATCCGGTACGCCCGGAGCGGTCAGTTTGATCACCGTCTGGCTCAGGCTGTTTACCAGCCCGGCGCGGATAAACGGGCGTAACGAGGTGCTGAAGTCGCGCAGAAAATCCTGATTGTCCGGCGAGAGCAGATGGCGGGCATACTCCAGCACCACCGTCTCATAGGCTTCGTTGCTGTCTACCCAGTCGGTACGCAGCTTGGCCTCGCGCAGGGCTTTCTCCACAAAAGCCAGGAAGCGCGCTTCCAGCGCATTCAGACCCGCCGAATCCTGGGGATCGAGTGCGGGTGGCCAGACCCCCGCCAGCGCCTGATATAACATCCAGGTGTCAGCGGCTCGCGGCGCGGTGCCATCGTTCAGAAAGCGGACATGGGTCTGGTTGAGTTGCTGCCAGCGGGCCACGCACTCGGCCCATACCTGCGGCGCTTCGGTCAGGGTATAGAGCCGGGCGCGGGCATCTTCCCCGCGCTTGGTGTCGTGGGTTGAGGTGCCCGAGAGCGCATCCGGCTGGCGTTCACGCCGCGCCGTCATTTCGGTATGGAAACGTGTCAGTGAGAAGGCGCGCGGCACCGGTTCGGCCCCGACTTCGTTAAGCGCCAGATCCATGTGCTGACGGAAAAAGAGCGTGTCTTCAACGGATTTCGCCATCAGCGGCCCGGTCAGCTGCTGGAAACGGGTGCGGAACTGGCTGGCGGTATCGCGGGCCTCATCGCTGACCTCGCCGGTCAGGATACGGGTCAACAGCGTGAGCGCGTCCGGGTCGGCGTTAACGTGGGTCAGCACGTTTTGTAGCAGCCGGATATCCGCGCCGGACATCCCCTGCGCGGTGCCATAGGTGCGATAGACCGGGAAGGCCACCAGCAGCTCCCGCAGCGCCAGGCGCAGCAGCTCTTCATCAATCGCCACCCCCTCCACCTGCGCCAGTTTTTTGGCCAGCGTCAGCAGCGTGGAGAACTCCCCGGCGAAATTGCGATCCACCATCAGCAGGCGCGCCGCACGCAGTTCAGCGTGCATGTCCACCGGGCTACCCACCACCGCGTCGTAGGCCTGACGCAGGCTGTCGATTTTGTCGTCATCCACCAGCACTTCCGAGAGCGAGGCGATGAATTCATACCCGGTCGTGCCGGAGATGGGCCAGTCTGCGGGGAGGTTCTCCCCTTTACTGAGGATCTTCTCTACCGTGATGTAGCAATCGGCTCCCGCCTCCTGCCGCAAACGTTGCAGGTAAGCGCGCGGGTCGGCCAGACCATCCACATGATCGATGCGCAGCCCGTCCACCGCCCCCGACCGCACCAGGGCCAGGATCAGGGCATGGCTGTCATCAAAGACCGCGTCGTCCTCAACGCGCACACCCACCAGACCGGTGATCTCGAAGAAGCGCCGCCAGGAGAGATCCCGCGGGGCGTCGCGCCAGCTGCTGAGCCGCCACGGCTGCTGGTCATGCAGGCGTGCAATCGCCTCAGGCTCGCGCAGGTTCAGAACCTCTTCCTCGCGCCCCATCCAGCTCTCCGGGGTGAGCGGATAGAAGTTGTCATAAACGGCCAGCGCCGGTTTACCGGTGTTGGGATCGCGCTGGATGCTGATCTCCCCGTTTGCCAGTACCACGTCAAAGTCATCGCCCAGAAACGGCAGCGTCAGGCGGCGGGACCAGTCGATATCAAAGTGACGGGCATAGCGGCTCTTCTCGCCATGTTCAATCACATCACGCCACCAGGCGTTTTCCAGCGAGGTGGACATATGGTTCGGGACGATATCGAGAATCAGCCCCAGGCCAGCCGCCTTAAGGGCACTGACCAGCCGTTCAAATCCGGCGCGGCCACCAATGGCCGGGTCGATCTCATTGGCGTCGGTCACGTCATAACCGTGGGTCGAATCACGGGCAGCGGTAAAAATCGGCGAGGCATACAGATGGCTGATGCCAAGTTGTTGCAGATAGGGCACCAGACTGGCGGCACGATCGAACGTCATGCCATTACGAAACTGGATACGCCAGGTCGCTGTGGGGATCATCAGGTTGGTTCTCCAGGGGCAAAGCGGACAATAAGGGTGTCGGGCCGTAATTCGGTATGGATCTCAGGCCAGGCAAAGAGGGTTTCACCCGGCAGATCGGGCAACGCCTCCGTATGGCCGCCGACGTTAAACGCCAGCGACAGGGTTCCCCGTGGAAACGTCCAGGTGACTGCCACGCAGCCGGGTGCCAGGTCCAGCACCTTGCCCCCACCGTTGCGGGCGGTTGCCAGCAGCGGCACAATCACCTGCTGACGCAGCTGCAACAGGTGACGGGTAAAGCTCAACCAGCTTTCCCCCTCCGGCTGGTTAACTTTGTCCCAGTCGAGTTTCGATCGTGTAAAGGTCTCCAGCGCATTCGGATCGGGCACGCCCTCCTCCTGGTGGCTGGCATGGTCGGCGAACTCCTTCGCCCGTCCTTCCCGTACCGCCCGCGCAAGATCACCGTGAAAATCGGTAAAGAAAAGGAATGGCCGGGTTTCGCCGAACTCCTCGCCCATAAACATGAGCGGGATATGCGGCGACAGCAGCAGCGCGGCCAGCAGCACCCGGGTGCGATCCTCCCCGATAAGGGAGAGCAGACGATCCCCCTGCGCCCGGTTACCCACCTGGTCGTGATTCTGGATAAAGTCGACAAAGGCCACCGGCGGCTGGTCGATGCTTTTAACCCCGCGTGGCTCCCGGTCCCGGGGAGTGATTTCGCCCTGATAGGCAAACCCTTCCGCCAGCGCCCGGGCGACCCATTTTTCCGGCTGATGCGCAAAGTCCCGGTACCAGGCGTGGGTTTCCCCGCTGGCCAGGACGTGAATGGCATTGTGCAGATCGTCATTCCATTCGGCGGTATAAAGCGACGGGGAGCCATCCTCACCGTAAGGATGCAACGAGATAATGTTGCGGTTGTCTTCCGTGGTGAGATGGATCGGGCGATCGGTTATCTGCGCCCGGATGCGTTCAGCAATTTCAACCAGGATATGTTTTTCAGACGAATCTGCAATGTGATCGATGGCGTCGAAGCGCAATCCATCGAAGCGGAACGCCTCCAGCCAGTACAGCGGCACGCCGATCATAAACTGGCGCACGGGGGCCACATCGTAGGCGATGCCATTTCCCCAGGGGGTCATTCGCTCCGGATGGAAAAAGTCCGGGGAGAGGCGCGGGAGGTAGTTTCCCTCCGGACCAAAATGGTTCAGCACAATATCCAGCACCACCGACAGTCCCAGTCCGTGAGCGGTATCCACAAAGGCTTTCAGCTCATCTGGCGTACCGTAGGCGCTGTGCGGGGCATAGAGCAGCACTCCGTCATAGCCCCAGTTGCGATTGCCTCCGGCCTGCGATACGGGCATCAGTTCAATCATTGTGATACCCAGCGAGGCCAGATACGGCAGCTTGTCGGCTGCCGCGCGGAAGGTGCCTTCCGGGGTAAAGGTACCGATATGCAGCTCATAGACCACGCTCTCTTCCCAGCGTCGGCCCTGCCATTCAGTATTGCGCCAGACATAGCTGTCGGGATCGCACACCAGCGAAGGACCGTTGACATCCCCTTGCTGGGCGCGGGAGGCGGGATCCGGCACCGCAGTGCCGTCTGCCAGAATATAACTGTAGGGTGAACCGGGTTTGACGTAGTCAACCGTCAGTTCAAATCCGCCGTCACCGGTCGGGTGCATCGCCAGCGTTTCGTCGTTGAGGCGCAGGGAGACCTGCTCCTGACCGCTGGCCCATAGATGGAAGCGAACCGTGTTAGCATCAATGTGTTCACAACCCCAATACGTAATAGATTTAGCTGTCATTCCACCACCTCGTTTGACCCGTGTTCCTCAGGGTGCTTAACGTTTATCGTTACGCAGAGGGAAAAAGAGAAAGTGCGGCGGCAATCCGCCGCGCATGCACATCAAGCATAGACCAGGAAATTAATGTGAGATGGGTCACGACGAAGCGGCAGGAAAAGGTGTGGTCAGGGTATCGCCGGGTGGCGGCTGCGCCTTACCCGGCCTACGAACGATAAAACTGCAGGCCCGGCAAGCGCAGCGCTGCCGGGCAATCAGACATTGCCTTATGCTGGTTCCGGAAGGCGGAAGCTGGCAATACTTTGGGTGAGGTGTCTGGCTTGCTCTTCCAGCGAAGCCGCTGCCGCCGCAGACTCCTGCACCAGCGCGGCGTTCTGCTGGGTCACGCCATCCATTTCGGTCACGGCCTGCCCTACCTGACCAATGCCGCGGCTCTGCTCTTCGGACGCCACCTGAATCTGTTCCATCAGCGCGTTGACTTTGTTCACCGAGGTGATGATGGCATGAATGACCTCACCCGAGCGATTCACCAGCTGCGAACCGTTTTTCACGCTGGAAACCGACTGGGCGATGAGGTTCTCAATATCCTTCGCCGCCACGGCGCTTTTCTGCGCCAGAGTGCGCACTTCAGTCGCCACCACCGCAAATCCACGCCCCTGAGTTCCGGCGCGCGCCGCTTCAACGGCGGCATTCAGCGCCAGAATGTTGGTCTGGAAGGCGATGCTGTTAATGACGCTGGTGATATCTTCGATGCGCTGAGAGTTGGCGGCGATGGTGTTCATGGTTTCGATCACCTCGCGGGTCACGGCCTCCCCGGTACGGGCGTTGTTCACCGCATCCTGCACCAGCTTACCTGCCTGGTTGACGTTCTCGGTATTATTGGCAACCGTCGCGCTCAGCTGCTCCATGCTGGCGGCCGTTTCCGTCAGGGCGGCAGCCTGCTGCTCGGTACGGGAAGCCAGGTCGATATTGCCGGAGGCAATCTCCTGCGAGGCGTGGTTAACGGTATGGCAGGCGGCACGTACCTGAGAGACGGTATCCAGCAGGGCCAGACGCATCTCCTCCATCGAGCCCATCAGCAGGTCGATCTCATTGTTCGATCCGGTTTTCTGCGGTACCGCTTCCGTTAATTTACCGGCGGCGATCTGACTGCAGTGCTCACGGGCAAGATGAATCGGCGCGAAGACAAACCGCTTCATCAGCACGCTCACCCCGACAATGACCACCACAAACAGGGCGGCAAAAGCAATAATGATGGTTAAGCCGGATGAAAACTGCGTCCGCGCATCATCATTTAACTGTTTCGCGTATTTCTGGTGCACCGATAGCACCTGATCGAGGACAATTTCGTACTGGCGGTCGAGGCCAGAAATCTGCGGGATCAGCGCATCAAACTTTGCCTTGTCATGGGCGGAAGCCGCCTCAATCAGCGGCACCAGGCCACGATCGCGGTAGGCCAGCCAGCCGTCATTATAGTTTTTCACCAGCGGCGCTTCGTCCGCCAGGCGGGGGGCGTCATTAAACGCGGCGAAGGCGCCATCGGCTTTGGTCAGAGCCAGCTTAACGGAGGCCAGCTTCTCATCGAGACCGGTGGTGTCGCCACTTTCCACCTGTTTCATATACTCCATAACCCGCACGCGCAGGGTACGGCTATGGTTAATGGGATCGATAATGGATAACACCACCTGAATCTCTTTATTCACGTTATCCAGGGAGTTGTTGCTTTTAATGGCCAGCCAGACGTTAGTTGCGGCACTGGCGACAAAGAAAAACAGCAGGGCAAGCAGGATGGCAAGAGACGACTTTTTTAATGACATAAATACCTCAGAAACAATACGGTCTGAGGTATTATCGGCAGCGCAAAATTAACATTGAGTTAAAGTTATTTATTAATAAAAAAGCCGAAAAAACATTAAATTTATTAAAATCACTGCATTACAAAATATTTGCTAATAATTTAACCTGCGAAGCATTGTAAATATTCAACTATTTACCCAATCCTTATTGCTGAATATTTAATCGCTCAGGAAAGGTGGCTGGACAACTGCGGCCAGTGGATCTCTCCTACCCCGTTTAATTTTGGCCGGGAGAAGAGAAAGCCCTGAAAACGCTTAATGCCAGCCGACTCCAGCCAGCACCACTCGTCGATCTTCTCAATGCCCTCGGCCACCAGCGCAATTTCAAGGTCTGTACAACAGCTGATAATCGACTTCACAATTGCCTGCTTCGGGCCGCTCAAATGGATGTCGCTGACAATCTCACGGTCGATTTTGAGCTTATCCGGCTGGAAACGGGTTAACAGCGACAGCCCGGCATACCCGGAGCCAAAATCATCGATCGCCAGGCCAATACCTGCCGCCCGAAGCTGCTTAATGGCGCTGTTAAACTGGTTGAACCCGGAGATCATTTCGTTTTCGGTGACTTCAATCACCACCTGCTCCGGCTGCAGGCCGTGGATGAGGATCTGGTCCATCAGAAAATCAACAGCACCAGGGACATTCACCAGCGACATCGGCAGCAGATTGACGGCGATTTTATGATTGCCGATGCCGATTTTCTCCGCCAGGGCAAAAGCATATGCCTTCGTCTGGAGATCCACTTCGTACATTTTGTCCTGATCGATGGCGCTAAAGAAGCGTTCCGGACTTCCTCCGTCGTTACCGCGAATTAACGCCTCCAGCGAGGAGATTTTCCCCTCGGTGGGTTCAATAATGGGTTGCAGGGCAAACTGGCAGACCTGATTTTCGATGAGCGCGTTGATGCCTTGCCCAAACGGGGCATGCTCCGGGGCCAGTCTCCATCTCTCCGGCAGGAAGACCGTCCGGTCGCGGGTGGGCTGTTCCCGGGTAATAAACGACTGAATAAACTTGAACACCCGATCCTGCGCTGCCAGATAGTAGTCCAGCTTGCTGTAGCGCAGCACCGATGAGAGCACCGATTTCTGGCTATCAACCAGCAGGTCGAAGAGTAGCATGCCGACATTTTCGAAGCGTCTGTGCGGGCCATAATCGCGCATCAGCTCTACCACGCTGTGATGGCGTTTGTCGCTACGGATCTTACAAAACAGTTTTTCAATGACCTCTTCCGATCCTTCAAGGATCTGCAAAAAGTCGACGCCGTTAAACAGCAAAATGCCCGCCACATCCAGGGCGGAATTCCGCTGCCTGGCTTTTTCAACAAGTGAAATAAGAGATAATGATTGGCAGGATGGATTTAACTGGCTTTTATAAATAAGAGTCGTCAGCACAGCTAGTGTTCCTGTTCGAATGTTAGGGCTTTTAAGCTATTGTTTAGCATAAATTACATTCGTGGCCTAATAGTATTACGAGGATATATTCAGAAAAGATCGATTCGGCTCAAAAATAATCAGTGTGAATGCTTATTGATGCTATAAAGTAGAGAAACATCCTTGTTGTTGCAGACAGACATGCCGTCCGCGGCACGTTCAGTCAGTCCTGTTTGCGTCAGATTTGCGCCATCCCGCCGTCCACAAACAGCTCGACGGCGTTGATGAAGCTGGCGGCATCGGAGGCGAGGAACGCCACCGCTTTCCCCACCTCTTCCGGCTCGCCAATACGCCCCATCGGTACCGTAGCGGCTAAGGCATCAAACAGCCCCTGCCGCTGATCTTCTGGCACCAGTTCTCCCAGCCCCGGGGTTTTAATCGGGCCCGGGCTGACCACGTTCACCCGGATACCGCGCCCCTGCAAATCCAGCGCCCAGGAGCGGGCGAAGTTTCTTACCGCCGCCTTGCTGGCGCTATAGACGCTGAAGTTAGCGGTACCTTTAATGGAGACCGTGGAGCCGGTCAGGATCACCGAGGCTTTGTCGGTCAGCAGCGGCAGCGCTTTTTGAACGGTAAACAGTACGCCGCGGACGTTGGTGGCAAAAATGCGGTCGAACTGTTCTTCGGTTATCGCCCCCAGAGGCAGCATATCGCCCCCGCCGGCGTTCGCGAACAGCACATCCAGCCGCCCGGACTGTTCGGCAATTTGGGCATAAACGGTATCAAGATCGGCGAGTACGGAGGCGTCGGCGCGAATGCCGGTGACCTGCCCGCCGAGGGTGGCGATGGCGTTGTCCAGCTCCGCCTGGCGGCGACCGGTGATATAGACCTTCGCCCCCTGGGCTTGCAGCTCTTTTGCCGTTGCCAGACCGATGCCGCTGGTGCCGCCGGTGACGAGTGCGATTTTACCTGTTAATGCTGTGTTCATTTTGCTTTTCCTTCCACATTGTTGGTGTGGAAGCACTGTAGCCCTTGCGGCATTAGTGAAAAATTAGCAAAAATGGAAATCACTTTTTCCCTGTGGGAATAATCTCTGTGGCGGAGCGCCCCTCTATGGATCAATTACAGGCCATGCGCGCCTTTACGCGCGTGGTAGAAACCGGCAGCTTTACCCGGGCGGCGGACTCACTGAATATGCCCATCGCCAGCCTCAGCAAGCTGGTGAAAGCGCTGGAGGCCCATCTGGACGTGCGGCTGCTGCAACGCACAACCCGCCGGGTGACGGCGACGCCAGAGGGCCAGGACTATTACGAAAAAGCCCGCCGGGTGCTGATTGATATCGAAGAGATAGACACTTCTTTCAGCCAGGCGAAACAGCAGCCCCAGGGGCACCTCCGCATCGATGTGGGCGGCTCTACGGCGCGAGACGTGCTGATCCCTGCGCTGCCGGATTTTATACGCCGCTACCCCGCTATCCGTATCGATCTTGGTGTGGCCGACCGGCCAGTGGATCTGATCAGCGGCAACGTGGACTGCGTTATCCGCGGCGGCGCGCTGGAGGACTCTTCGCTTATTGCCCGGCATATTGGCAATGCAGAGATGGTCACCTGTGCCACACCGGGCTATCTGAAGCAGTACGGGATCCCCGCTTATCCGGAGGAGCTGCGCAACGGCCATAAGCTGGTAAGTTACCTGTCGCCAGTAACCGGACGCGCCGTGCCGTTTCGCTTTACCCATGAGAATGAGATCCGCGACATTAATCTGGTGCATCATATAGGTGTGAACGAGAGCAACGGTCATCTGGCGGCAGCGGTGGCCGGGATGGGGATAATACAGACGTTTCGTTACTCAGCAGGCGCACTGCTGGAAGCGGGCACGCTGGTAGAGATCCTCGACAGGTGGCGCCCGCCGCACTACCCATTTTACGTGGTTTATCCGCAAAACCGGCATATGACGCATCGTCTGAGGATATTTATCGCGTGGCTGGCGGAGGTCTTTCCCGCCGCGGTGAAGGGATAGCCGGGCGCAACGCCCGGCAGGACAATCAGTTCAGCTGATAGTCGAGGGTGATTTCCGCTTTCAGCAGCTGTGAAACCGGGCATCCCGCTTTCGCTTTCTGGATAATGCCGTCAAACTGCTGCGGGTCGATGCCCGGAACGGTTACTTTGCTCTGCAGAGCGACTTTGCTGATGGTAAAACCGCTGTCGGTTTTATCCAGAGAGACATCTGCATTGGTATCAATGGAATCCGCAGTATAGCCCGCCTCACCCAGCATCAACGACAGGGCCATAGAGAAACAGGCCGCATGCGCAGCACCAATCAACTCTTCCGGGTTGGTGCCTTTTTCCCCTTCAAAGCGGGTATTGAAGCCGTAAGGTTGCTGATTAAGAACGCCGCTCTCAGTCGAAACCGTCCCCTTGCCGCGTTTAATATCACCAGACCAGTGTGCTGAACCGTGCTTATGAATTGTCATTCTTGCTCTCCTTGTTGGCTTACAAAGCCTTCAGTATAGACCACGCTGAAGAGAGAGCCCGAAAGTGTGATATATCAGGATTAATCTGTGAAATCGGAGAGGTTATGACTATTGCAACCAGGATTTTTCCGTGTAATTTAAATCTGTCTTCAATAATATTTAATTCGGGGCCAACTGACACAGGATTATTTTTAAGGAGTCTAAAGAATATATTCTATTTTCTAAGATCATGAAAAAGCATGATTTTATGACAGCAATATTTCTGAGAGGATTCTTAAACACAGCGGCAAAAATATTTGTCATTCTGAATATCACGATGTTTTTGCGAGCCGGACCATTAAACAGAAAACGACACGGAGGCAACATGTTTAATTATTATTCTGCAAATACGACATCCGCACAGCCGGAATTGGTTAACGCTATCGCACAGGGTTTACGCGCTGAAATGGGCGCGGTCACTGAAGATGACATTTTAATGGAACTGACAAAGTGGGTAGAAGCCTCAGACAATGACATCCTCAGTGATATCTACCAGCAAACCATTAACTACGTCGTAAGCGGCCAGCACGACAGTTTCTGAAAACCTGCTATGCTGGAGAGGCAACCTTAAGGGTTATATTTCGATCACCTTATCACTATCAACAGGATGGAGGAGTCAATATGAAATCGAACCGTCAGGCACGCCATATTCTGGGAATGAACTACAAGGTGTCTAACCAGCGCAAAGTGGTCATTGAGGGAGGCAGCGAAACGCAGGTCACCCACGCCACCGGCAGAAAACGCCAGCAACCAAAGTAAGTTCTCCCTAAAGATCCCCGACACCATCGGCAAAACCGATGGTGTTTTTATTTGTATGTTGCAGTTTTTAACATTCACCTCCTCTATACTATGCGCCTGACATCCCCTGCGGGCACGACAGCGACAATGATCAACACCAGTGCCAGGGACGGATTTCCAAAAAATTAAGTGAGTAACATGGACAACAAAGCCAAAAAAAATCGCTCCCTCTATATTCCTTACGCCGGTCCGGTACTGCTGGAGTTTCCCCTCCTGAACAAGGGCAGCGCCTTCAGCATGGAAGAGCGCAGCAACTTCAACCTGCTGGGCCTGCTGCCGGAAGTGGTCGAAACCATTGAAGAACAGGCCGAACGCGCGTGGATCCAGTACCAGGGATTCAAAACCGAGATCGATAAACATATCTACCTGCGCAATATCCAGGACACCAACGAAACCCTCTTCTACCGCCTGGTGCAAAACCATCTCGACGAGATGATGCCGGTGATCTACACCCCAACCGTCGGCGCCGCCTGCGAACGTTTCTCGGAAATCTATCGCCGCTCACGGGGCGTGTTTATCTCCTATCAGAACCGTCACAACATGGATGACATTCTGCAGAACGTCTCCAACCATAACATCAAAGTGATCGTCGTAACCGACGGGGAACGTATTCTGGGACTCGGCGATCAGGGGATCGGCGGAATGGGCATTCCGATCGGTAAGCTGTCGCTCTACACCGCCTGCGGCGGCATCAGCCCGGCCTACACCCTGCCGGTGGTACTGGATGTGGGTACCAATAACCAGCAGTTGCTCAACGATCCGCTCTATATGGGCTGGCGCCACCCGCGCATCACCGACGACGAGTACTATCAGTTCGTGGATGATTTCATCCAGGCGGTAAAACACCGCTGGCCGGACGTATTGCTTCAATTTGAAGATTTCGCCCAGAAAAACGCCATGCCGCTGCTGAATCGCTATCGCGACGAAATCTGCTCCTTTAATGATGATATTCAGGGCACCGCAGCGGTAACGGTCGGCACGCTGATTGCGGCCAGCCGCGCGGCGGGCAACCAGCTCAGCTACCAGAAGATCGTCTTCCTCGGCGCCGGTTCCGCCGGGTGCGGCATTGCCGAGCAGATCATCGCCCAGACCCAGCGCGAAGGGCTCAGCGAAGAGCTGGCGCGTTCCCGCGTCTTTATGGTCGACCGCTTCGGCCTGCTGACCGACGCCATGCCGAACCTGTTGCCGTTCCAGACCAAACTGGTGCAAAAGCGCGAGAACCTCAAAAACTGGGATACCGATAACGAAGTGCTTTCACTGCTGGATGTGGTCCGCAACGTGAAGCCGGACATTCTGATCGGCGTTTCCGGCCAGACCGGGCTCTTCACGGAAGAGATCATCCGCGAGATGCATAAATACTGCGCCCGCCCAATCGTGATGCCGCTGTCGAACCCGACCTCGCGCGTGGAAGCCACCCCGCAGGACATCATCGCCTGGACCGAAGGCAATGCGCTGGTCGCCACCGGCAGCCCGTTTGCGCCAGTGGTCTGGAAGGACAAAATCTACCCCATCGCCCAGTGCAACAACTCCTATATCTTCCCGGGGATTGGCCTTGGCGTTATCGCCTCGGGTGCCTCGCGCATCACCGATGAGATGCTGATGTCCGCCAGCGAAACCCTGGCGAAGCACTCTCCGCTGGTCAATAACGGTGAAGGGCTGGTTCTGCCGGAACTGAAGGATATTCACGTGGTGTCGAAAGCGATCGCTTTTGCGGTGGGTAAGATGGCGCAGCAGCAAGGGGTGGCGGTGAAAACCTCTGCTGACGCCCTGCAGCAGGCGATTGACGAGAACTTCTGGAAGCCGGAATACCGCAGCTACCGTCGGACTTCGATCTAACCTCCTGCATCGCCGGGCGGCGCTTACGCTTGCCCGGCGAACCGACCGCACCTTACCTGCCCCGCGTCACCCACCAGAACACCAGCGCCAGCAGGCTGACCATCGCCCCCAGCAAACAGACCCCCTGCCAGCCCAGATGAGCCCAGGTAAAAGTGGTGCCAATCGCCCCCAGCCCGCTGCCGACGGCGTAAAACAGCATATAGAGGCCAACCAGCCGACTGTGCGCCTCTGGCCGGGTGCGAAAGATCAGGCTCTGATTGGTGACATGCAATGCCTGACCGCCCAGATCGAGCAACACGATGCCGATCACCAGCGCCCACAGCGACACCTCCATCAGCGACAGCGGCCACCAGGCAAGCAGCAGCGCCAGAAGCGCCATCGCGCTGGTGCGTTGCGCCAGTCCCCGGTCGGCCCACTGCCCGGCCCGCGCTGCGGCAAGGGCACCAATTACCCCAACCAGCCCAAACGCGCCAACGGCGGTATGGGAGAAATTAAAGGGTGGCGCGCTCAGGGGCAATACCAACGCGCTCCAGAAAATGTTGAACGCTGCAAACATCAGCAGCGCCAGAATGCCCCTGACCTGTAAGACCTTTTCCTGACGAAGCAGCGTCACCATTGAGGCGAGCAGACGCGGATAGCTGAGCGTACCGCTAACCGCGGGTGTGGCAGGTAGCCCTCGCAGCAGGGGGATCGCAAGCATTAGCATCAGGCCCGCTGCGCAGAAATAGACCCCGCGCCAGCCCGCGAGATCACTCACGCTCCCGGCGAAAACCCTCGCCAGCAGTAAACCAATAAACACTCCGCCCTGCGCCGCCCCCACCACACGCCCCTGCTCGTGAGACGCAGCCGCATTCGCCGCATAAGCGATCAACCCCTGGGTCATCGCCGTACCGAGCAGGCCGACAGCCAGCATCGCCGTCAGCAGCACAGGCGCGGATTGTGCCATCCCCACCGCCACCAGCACGGCCACCAGTGCCAGAAGCTGGATGATCATCAATCGACGGCGATCCATCCCGTCGCCCAACGGCACCAGAAAGAGCAGCGCCAGCGCACAACCGGCCTGGGTAGCAGTGACAACGCCGCCGACCGCCGCCTGGCTGATAGCAAAATCCTGCGCCAGCGCATCCAGCAGCGGTTGTGCGAAATAGACATTCGCCACGCTCATTCCGCTGGCGATTGCGAAGAGCCATACCAGGCTACGCGACAGACCCGCAGGTTTCGCCTCCCCTGTCGATAACGCCATTTCCACTTTCATGCTCTCACATCCTCTCAATTGGTTTTAAAGTAAAACCAAATAAAGGCTAGATGATGTGGTTTTAAAATGCAACCAACTAACATTCCTTGCTGAAAGACACCTTCCCCGCTACACTCGCTTCATCCATCAACCCACTGAATAAAAAGGAGGCTAATTATGCTGTGCAATGAAATCTTTGATATTTCATTCCACCTTGGTGATCGCACCTGCTCAAGCGTTATCGGTTTCGTGCTGCGATAACTTCGGCTTGAGCGAAGACACCTAAGACATCCCTTCTCTCGGGCTTACCGGGTTATCGTCAGCGTTGATTGACGAGGCATTTCCATGCCTGTAACTCTTGAGTAAGCAAATGAGCACATTACTGACTGCACTTTCTCTTCGTGTTGATACCGCCTTTGACACGCTGTTTAACGACCTCACCTTTAGCCTGAAAAAAGGCGACCGCATTGGTCTGCTGGGCGATAACGGCTGCGGCAAAAGTACCCTGCTGAAGATCCTCGATGGCACCGAAACGCCGCTTTCCGGCACGGTGGCGCTGGCCGGCCACTGCCTGATGGCGCGGGTGGAACAGCATCTTCCGGAGACGATCTATCCGTTAACCATGCTGGATGCGGTGCTGGCGCAGCTGCCGGTAGCCGAGCGTGAAAGCCTGCGCTGGCGGGCAGAAACGCTGCTGGCGAGCATGGGCTTTACCCCGGACGATATGGCGTTGCCCTCGGCGACCCTCAGCGGCGGCCAGCATACCCGTCTGCTGCTGGCGCGGGCGCTGATTAGCGAGCCGGATCTGCTCCTGCTCGATGAACCCAGCAACCACCTGGATCTGCCTACGCTGCTGTGGCTGGAACAGTTCCTCCAGCGCTGGTCCGGCAGCTTTGTGCTGGTGTCTCACGACAGACAGCTCCTGGATGCCGTTACCAACGGCAGTTGGATCCTGCGCGACAAAACGCTGCACTACTTCGCCCTTCACTGCACCCGCGCGCGTCAGGCGCTGGCAGAGAAAGACGAGAGCGACGCCCTGCGCCATAAAGCGGAACAAAAGGAGATCGACCGGGTCACCGCCAGCGCGAAACGGCTGGCGACCTGGGGCAAGGTCTACGACAACGAAGATCTGGCTCGCAAAGCCAAACAGATGGAGCGCCAGGTAGAGCGGCTGAAGGAGAGCCAGACGGCGCTGACCTCGGGCAGCCCCTGGACCTTAACCCTGCGCGGCGATGCCCTGCGGGCCGACCGTCTGCTGGAGATCGACAGGCTGGGTGTGGCGCCTGCTCCAGGGCTGCCGACGCTCTTCTCGGTAGAAAACGTCCGCTTAAAAAGCGGCGATCGGGTCGCCATTGTCGGGCGTAACGGCTGCGGTAAATCCTCGTTAATGCGGCTTATCTGGCAGCAGATTATCGCCAGTGCAAGCCACGCCGGATTGACTATCCATCCGCGCGTGACGCTGGGCTATTACGACCAGACCCTGCATCAGCTGGCGGATGACGCCACGCTGATTGATGCTCTGGAGCCCTTCGCTCCGAACATCCAGGATCGCAAGATGGCGCTGATCTCCGCCGGGTTCGCCTGGGCGCGTCACGGGCAAAAGGTCAGCACCCTCAGCGGCGGAGAGCGTTCGCGCCTGCTCTTTATTGGCCTGACGCTGGCCCGCTTCAGTCTGCTGATGCTTGATGAGCCAACCAACCATCTGGATATGGAAGGCAAAGAGGCGCTGGCGGAGACGCTACAACAGTTTGAAGGCGGCGTGCTGCTGGTCAGCCACGATCGGCAGTTAATCAGTCAGAGTTGTAACCGCTTCTGGCTGATAGAAAAGGGCCAACTCAGCGAATGGCACGATGCCGACGCGGTGTTTGCCCGGCTGCGTGAGGAGAGCGGATTACAAGCCCAACCGGTCCCCGCTACCCCGTGCGTCAGCCAGGCTGAACCCGCTGACGATCTGTTGGAGCGGCTGATAATGCTGGAGAGACTGCTGGAAGAGGATCTGCTGCGTAAGCCTAAACATCAGAAGCCGCAGCTTCAGGCGCAGTGGTTGGAGGAGATTGCCGCGCTGACGGCGCAGCTGTAGGAGATCGCCCGGCGGGTAGCCGCCGCCGGGCAATTTTTACTTCGGCTGACGGGTTTTCCAGGCATCCCATGCCTGTTTGATCTCCTGCTTCGCGGTGGCGGCATCGTTAAAGCCGTTCAGTTCCACCGACTTGCGCCCTTCCGGCAACTGCTTGTAGACGCGGAAGAACGACTCCAGGCGCTGCTGCTCAATCTTCGGCAGATCGCTCAGCTCTTTGATGTCGTCATAGGTCGGGTCAATTTTGCTGGCTGGCACCGCCACGATTTTGTCATCTTTCTCGCCGCCATCGATCATCTTCAGCACGCCAATGGCGCGGAGTTTAATCAGGGTGCCCGGGGCCATCGGCGCGCGGGTGTAGAAAATCACATCCAGCGGATCGCCATCCCCCGCCAGCGACTGGGTCAGCGAGCCGTAGTTTGCCGGGTAAGCCACCGGCATCGACTGGAAACGGTCGGCGATGATAAAGCCGGTTTTGGCGTCAGTTTCATACTTAATGATCCCGCCCGCCGGAATTTCGGTGACGGCGTAGAACTCTTCCGGGTTGTTGTCAGGCTGAGGGAATTCGAGGATGTTTTGCGCCTGTACGGAAGCGGACAAAAGAACGCTCACTGCGAGAAGTTTTTTTACCAGATGCATTGTCTTTTTAACTCTTCGGTTATTGAGAAGACAACACCTTACGGTCTGGTTATGTCAGAAACATTACACATTTACTGCAGAAATAATAACCACTCTATTATTATGCCCATTACTCATTTTGCGCGACCCGGGCCGCAAAAAATCAATTAAATTATTACATTATGTTGCTATGGCCTTGTCACAATCATTAAATAACCTAATCCTTAATGGGTATTTCGTTCTGTCGAACCTGCCCCGCAGATCCGCAATATGAAAATGGAGAAACATATGAAAGCTGCTGTCGTGACCAAAGACCATCAGGTAGAAGTGACCGAGAAAACCCTGCGCCCGCTGAAACATGGGGAAGCGCTGCTGAAGATGGACTGCTGCGGCGTCTGCCATACCGATCTTCACGTCAAAAACGGCGATTTTGGGGATAAAACCGGGGTGATCCTCGGGCATGAAGGCATTGGTGTGGTACAAGAGATTGGCCCGGGCGTCACCTCGCTCAAACCAGGGGATCGTGCCAGCGTGGCATGGTTTTTCGAAGGCTGTGGCCACTGCGAATACTGTAACTCCGGTAACGAAACCCTGTGCCGAAACGTGAAGAACGCCGGTTACTCTGTGGACGGTGGGATGGCGGAAGAGTGCATCGTCACCGCCGATTATGCGGTAAAAGTGCCGGACGGCCTGGACTCCGCCGCCGCCAGCAGTATCACCTGCGCCGGGGTAACCACCTATAAAGCGGTAAAAGTCTCTGAGATTAAGCCTGGCCAGTGGATCGCTATCTATGGCCTCGGCGGGCTGGGGAACCTTGCGCTGCAGTACGCCAAAAATGTGTTCAACGCCAAAGTGATTGCGGTTGATATCAATGATGAACAGCTGAAACTGGCCGAGAGTATGGGCGCCGATCTGGTGGTTAACTCCCGCACGGAGGATGCCGCGAAATTCATCCAGGAAAAAACCGGCGGCGCCCACGCTGCGGTGGTAACGGCGGTGGCGAAAGTGGCCTTTAACTCGGCGGTAGATGCCGTTCGTGCCGGTGGTCGCGTGGTGGCCGTTGGCCTGCCGCCGGAGTCAATGAGCCTTGATATTCCACGTCTGGTACTGGATGGCATTCAGGTGGTGGGCTCGCTGGTGGGCACCCGTCAGGATCTGACCGAAGCCTTCCAGTTCGCCGCCGAAGGCAAAGTGGTGCCGAAAGTGGCGCTGCGTCCGCTGGGGGATATCAACGCCATCTTTAAAGAGATGGAGCAAGGCCAGATCCGTGGCCGTATGGTGATTGATTTCCGGTCATAACTCTCGCATGCCCGGCGGCGCTTCGCTTGCCGGGCCTACGGCCACAACACCCCGCTAACCACTTCTGCACCGTAATATGAAACATATCCTGCCGCCGCGGTCCTCGCGAGCGTTAACCGTTTGATGTTAACCCAGAGAACCATTTGGTATGGAGCAACGAGACGGCGATATTATTGCAAAGCATACAGCCTCGCGAATAAACCGTGTAAACTACCTTTAGTAGGCACTGGCGCGAGGACAATATGGTCGTTAAACGGTTAAGAAAAGAGGATCGACGGGTACAGTTGCTGGAAGTGGCACGTGGGATCGTACGCCAGCAAGGCACCGAGGCACTGACGCTGGGCTATCTGGCCGAGCGGGCAAACGTCACCAAGCCCATTCCCTACGATCACTTCGGCGATCGTGAAGGGTTGTTGATGGCGCTGTATCAGGATTACAGCGATCGGCAGTTAAAAAAATTCCGTGAAACGCTGAATGTCGATAATAAAACGCTGGAAAATACCGTCAGTTTTTTCAGTGCCGCCTATATTGATTGCGCCATCAGCGCCGGGCCAGAGACAGGGCCTATCGCTGCTGCCCTGTCCGGCTCCCGGGCTCTTCTGACATTTCGGGAAGCCTGCGTTGCCGAATGTGCAGACTGCCTGCGCATGGCGCTCTCCCCTTATATCACCCTGAAAGGGGTGCAGGGTGAAGCGGCGCTGACGGCCATTATTGGTGCGGCGGAGGCGCTTAGTACCGCCGCGAGCAACGGGGTACTGGCCCGTAACGTCGCAGAAGATATGCTCTGCGGCGCGATGTTTGGCGTACTGAACACTTGTGCCGACAGCACAAAATGAGTGGTGTTGCCGGATTGACATTTAAGTTACCAATAGTAATATAAGTGACAGGTTAACTGCGTGCTGAGGTGGTTATGTCTGTAACACATGTCATAGATAATGCGCTGATCGTGACGGCTCATCCTGTCGAAAATTCGTTATCCCACACACTGGCGGCGCGAATTGCCGCCCGCTTACGTGAACAAGGTACGCAGGTCGAGATTGCCGATCTCCACGCTGAAGCCTTTACACCAGCAATGCTGCGTCCCGATCTTGCGCTGTATCACCGGGAGACCAGCGCCCCGCCTGCCGATATCCGGCGTGAACAACAGCGCGTGGAGCGGGCAGATATGCTGGTGTTTGTCTTCCCGATCTACTGGTGGTCCGTTCCGGGTCTGCTGAAAGGCTGGTTTGATCGGGTACTCACCCTGAACTGGGCGTACAAGGTAGCGGAAGATGGTCGGATTGTGGGTAACTTACGCGATGTACCGGTACGCCTTGTCGCGACGGCGGGCAGCGATCTCAAGGGCTTTGATAAACACGGCTATTCGACGGCGATACGAACCCAGTTAGTCGAAGGCGTTTTCGGCTTTTGCGGCCTGAAGAATGTCACGCTGGATATTCTTTACGAGGCAGACACTGCCTCGTCAGAGCAGGTTGAAAATTTCCTGAAAAACCTCGAAAGCGTGATGTGAGTGCTTTTTGCCCGGCGGCGCTTCGCTTCCCCGGCCTACAAAAGCCAGACCGGGGAAAACGTAGGCCCGTGCAAGCGCAGCGCCGCCGGGCAGCTGCGCGCACGTTGCTTAGGCTATCGCCTGTGCGTTAGCCTCTCCCCGCCGCGATTTCAGACGGCCATAAATCAATAGCGACGACATGGCGCAGAATGAAAGCAGCGCCGCCGGTAATGTGACGTAACTCCAGCTATAGCCCAGGGTAATCATCATCCCGCCAAAGTAAGCCCCAATGGCGCTACCGAGATTAAACGCCACCTGCCCGCCTGCCGCACCGAGCATCTCCCCGCCCTGCGCATTCTGCAGAAGGAGGATCTGCAACGGTGCCGACAACGCAAACAGCCCGGCACAGCAGATAAAGCCCATCACCAGCGAGGCCGCAGGGAATGCACCGAAGGCAAACAGCAGCAGCAGGGAGAGAACAATGACCAGATCGGTGAAGGCTGCAATCCGCAGCGGGCTGTAGCGCCCGGACAGTTTGCCGCTAAAGAGATTCCCCAGCACCATGCCGAGCCCCATCAGCATCATGATCGCGGTCATGACCCCTTCGGAAAAGCCCGACACGTTGATCATGAACGGCTTAACGAAGCTGAACCAGGCGAAGACCCCAGCGTTGCCGAACATGGTGGCGGCAAAGATAAACCAGGGCTCCGGCTTTTTCAGAAAGAGAAACTGCTCCCGTAGACGGGTCTGCGTCTTATCGAACGTTTGCGGCACCCACAGGGCGACAGAGAGCAGCACCAGCAGATTGAATGCAGCAATCAGAAAGAAGGTATAGCGCCAGCTGAACTGGTGCCCAAGCCAGGTGCCAAGCGGTACGCCGGCAAGATTGGCGACCGTCATCCCGGCAATCATCCCCGCTACCGCCAGCGTCACTTTGCCCGGGGGCGCAATGCGGGAGAGAAGAATGGTGCCGACGCCGAAGAACGCACCGTGTGGAAAGCCGGAGACCAGCCGTCCGATCGCCAGCATGGTGTATGAGCTGGAGAAAGTAAAAATCGCATTGCCGATCAGACAGAGTGTTACCAGAAACAACAGAATGGTTTTAAGCGAAAACTTGCTGGAAAAGAGCGCGATAATCGGCGCGCCAATCACTACCCCGAAGGCATAAAATGAGATCATATTCCCGGCAGAGGGAATGGTAATGCCCACATCCCGCGCCAGCTCGGTTAATACACCCATAATGCCAAATTCGGCCATCCCCAGACCGAACGTGCCAAGCGCTAACGAAAACACCGTCTTTTTCATACCACAGCCACTTGTTAAAAAATTGCGACAGACATTATTGAACAATCTTGTATGGTGAGCCAGTTCAAATCGCGCCGCTGGCAGCTTCATCCATTATTTCGGGTGGGGTGTGAATATTTTCCACCAATCCCCCTGTCGGTGATTACACTTCAAAGTGTTATGTCACTCCGTCCCGGCAGAATCCCTGAAAGGAACGCATCATGGCAGATAAAAAGAAAAGCAAACCCGTTGCGACTAACACGCCTCCCGTCCCCCTTAAACGCAAGGAGTATGAAAAAGAGCTGCATCGCCTGCATGAGGAGCTGGTAACGCTTCAGCGCTGGGTAGTGAGTAAGGGCCTGAAGGTGTGCGTCGTCTTTGAAGGCCGCGACGGCGCCGGCAAAGGGGGCACGATCAAAGCTCTGACAGAGCGCGTCAGCCCGCGCGTATTCCGGGTGGTGGCGCTGCCCGCCCCGACGGAAAAAGAGAAAAGCCAGCTCTACTTCCAGCGCTACGTCCCGCATCTGCCCTCGGCGGGGGAAATCGTGATTTTCGACCGCAGCTGGTACAACCGCGCGGGGGTGGAACGGGTAATGGGGTTCTGTACGGAAGAGCAGGTAGAGAAATTCCTCGACGGTGCGCCCATCATTGAAAAAGCGATGGTCGATGCGGGCATTATTCTCATTAAATACTGGCTGGAAGTGACGCCTAAAGAGCAGGAGCGTCGTCTGCGCGACCGCATTAACGACGGGCGGAAAACCTGGAAGCTCTCCCCAATGGACATTAAATCCTTCACCCGCTGGGATGATTACACCGAAGCGCGCGATGCGATGTTCGCCGCCACCGACACCGCCTGGGCCCCGTGGTTTGTCGCCCGCTCCGAAGATAAAAAGCGCGTGCGGCTGAATATTATCTCGCATCTGCTGTCGCAGATTCCCTATAAAGATATTCCAGAAGAACCGGTGAAATTACCGAAACGAAAAATTGGCAAAATTAAGCCGACCGCTTATCCGTTCCGTTATATTAAAGAGAAGTTCTGATTATCGCCCTCCCGGTTCTTTATCGGGAGGATGCAATTTAATTATTACAGACGAAGCTAAATTGTCTTTATTCTTCAGGATGGATATGACATTGCCCGTAAAGAAGAACTAACTCATCGAAACAAGTATTAAGGAAAAGAACGCCGGTAAGGAGCATTAAACCCGCTCCGGAAAACCGTCCGGAGCGGGGTTCTTCCCCGTAGGCCCGCGCAAGCGCAGCGCCGCCGGGCAACAGAGCACCTTACTTCATCCCTTCACTCACATCTTTTTGCGCTTCCATACGCTCTACATCCCGATACCAGCGAGGATGGTGTTTCTGCGCCCAGCGGCGGCTCACCTTCCCTTCGATCATCCCTTTAATCGAGCCTTTAACCCAGAACGCCATATACATATGGATCAGAATGGCGTGGATCAAAATAATGGCCGAGGTCGCATGGATCAGCAGGCTATAGCGCACCACCTGCATCGGGAAATACTGGGCAAAGTACGGACGCCAGATAATGACGCCGGTCACCAGCAGCACAAAAATCATGCTCATGATGGTCCAGAACATCATCTTCTGCCCGGCATTGTATTTACTCACTCGCGCAACTTTATGCTCGTTGCCCTTCAGCACCTCAACAATACCCTTCAGCCAGGGAATATCCTGCTTGTCCGGGATGTTGTGATGCACAAAACGCACAAACATAAACATCAGCGCCACGAAGATCAGCACCCCGAAGAACGGATGCAGAATACGGCCCATCTGCGGGGTGCCGAAGGTCTCCGTCAGCCATTGCAGGGTTGGGAAGAAGAACGAAATCCCCGACAATGACACCAGGAAGAAACAGATCACCACCGTCCAGTGACAGGCGCGGTCGATAAACTTCGTGCGCACAATCATTTTCGATTTAGTCATGATGTTCCTCCTCATCGTCATCCACCTCTTTATTCGGCCCGATACCCACGTAGTGATAAATCAACCCGGCAAAGGTGGCGATAAAGCCCGCCGCAGAGAGCGGCTTCAGCGCCCCTTTCCACAGATTGATGGAGGTATCGATCGCCGGGTCCTTCGGCAGGTTGTGATACAGCGCCGGCTGGTCGAGATGGTGCAGAACATACATCACGTGCGTCCCGCCCACCCCTTGCGGGTTGTAAATGCCCGCGTTGGGATAGCCGCGCGCTTTCAGCTTATCGACCCGCTGCTGCGCCACCTCCAGCATCTCCTTCTTGGTGCCAAAGTGGATGGCCCCGGTCGGACAGGTCTTCACGCAGGCGGGCTCCTGGCCGACGCTGACGCGATCCACGCACAGGGTGCATTTGTAGACCCGGTTATCCTCTTTATTGAGGCGCGGCACGTTGAACGGACACCCGGCGATACAGTATCCGCAGCCGATGCAGTTCTCTTGCTGAAAATCGACGATACCGTTGGCGTACTGAATGATCGCCCCGGCAGACGGACAGGCCTTCAGACAGCCCGGATCCTCGCAGTGCATACAGCCGTCTTTACGGATCAGCCACTCCAGCTTGCCGTTCTGATCGGTTTCGCTAAAGCGCATCACCGTCCAGGATTTGGCGCTCAGATCCGCCGGGTTATCGTAAACCCCAACGCAATGCCCTACCTCGTCGCGGATATCGTTCCACTCGGAACAGGCCACCTGGCAGGCTTTGCAGCCCACGCAGGAGGAGACATCGATAAGCTTTGCCACTTCCGCTTTGTAATCCCGCGCACGAGGCGCGGGGGTAAAGCCGTTAGTGGCGGAGCGTTTGATGACGTCTTGTGTTTCCATCGACATTTATTCGCTCCTTATGCTTTCTCGATGTTGACCAGGAACGCCTTGTACTCTGGCGTTTGCGAGTTGGAATCCCCCACCGATGGCGTCAGGGTGTTGGCGATATAGCCTTTCTGCGCCACCCCTTCAAAGCCCCAGTGCAGCGGAATACCCACGGTTTCCACCTGCTGACCGTGAACGTTCAGGGCCTGCAGACGACGGGTGACCACCGCCACGGCGCGAATGAACCCGCGCTGGCTGCTGACCTTAACGCGATCGCCGTTGGCAATCCCTTTGGCCTTCGCCAGGGTTTCGCTGATCTCCACAAACTGCTCCGGCTGGGCGATGGCGTTCAGTCGCGCATGCTTGGTCCAGGTGTGGAAATGCTCGGTCAGGCGATAGGTTGTGCCGACGTACGGGAACTTGTCTTTCTTGCCCATGCGCACAACATCTTCCTGATAGACACGCACCACCGGACTGGAGACCACGTTCGGGTGCAGCGGGTTGGTGCCGAGCGGCGTTTCCATCGGTTCGTAGTGTTCCGGGAATGGCCCTTCCGCCAGCTTGTCGATGGCAAACAGACGTCCCAGCCCCTCCGGCTGCATGATAAACGGCCCGGTGTTGCTGCCCGGCGCGGCGGTGTTGAAGTCCGGAATATCGTTCCCGGTCCACTTCGTGCCGTTCCACTGGATCAGCATCCGTTTTGGATCCCACGGCTTGCCGTTAATGTCCGCCGAGGCGCGGTTATAGAGCACGCGACGGTTAAGCGGCCACGCCCAGGCCCAGCCCAGCGTATTGCCCAGCCCAGACGGATCGGCGTTATCGCGGTTAGCCATCTGGTTGCCCTGCTCGGTCCAGCTGCCGGTATAGATCCAGCACGACGATGCCGTGGTGCCGTCATCACGTAGATGAGCAAAGCTGCTCAGCAGCTGGCCTTTCTTCGCAATCAGCACGCCATTGGCATCATAGAGATCCGCCAGTGCAACGCCGTTGTTCTCTTTCGCCACCTCTTCCGATTCCGGGTGATCCGGCTGTTTGTAGTGCCAGTTCATCCGTAGCAGCGGCTCAACGCCCTTCCCGCCTTCGGTGCGGTACATCTCACGCAGGCGATGGTAAATCCCGGCCAGAATTTCACCGTCGTTACGCGCTTCACCCGGCGCATCCTGCCCCTTCCAGTGCCACTGTAACCAGCGCCCGGAGTTGGCGATGGAGCCGTCTTCTTCTGCAAAACAGGTAGACGGCAGGCGGAACACCTCGGTCTGAATCGACGCGGTATCCACATCGTTCATCTCGCCGTGGTTCTGCCAGAAGTTCGAGGTCTCGGTCACCAGCGGATCGATCACCACCATGTACTTCAGCTTGCTGAGGCTGGCGACAATCTTGTTTTTGTCCGGGAACGACGCCACCGGGTTGAAGCCCTGGCAGATGTACCCCGTGACGTCGCCCTTCGCCATCATGTTGAAATACTTGATGACGTCGTAAGCCTGGTCCCATTTTGGCAGCCAGTTAAAGCCCCAGTCGTTCTCCTCCTGCGCCGCATCGCCGTAGAACGATTTCATCAGGCTGACGAAGAACTTCGGATAGTTGCTCCAGTAGTTCACCTGGTCCGGCAGGGTCGCTTTTGGGGTGTTCGCCGTCAGATAGGTTTGCAGATCGGTCTGTTTTTCCGACGGCAGGGTCAGATAACCCGGCAGACTGGTGGAGAGCAGCCCCAGATCGGTGAGCCCCTGAATGTTAGAGTGACCGCGTAATGCGTTTACGCCGCCTCCGGCCATGCCCATGTTGCCGAGCAGCAGCTGGATCATCGCCATGGTACGGATGTTCTGCGCCCCGACGGTATGCTGCGTCCAGCCCAGCGCGTAGAGGAATGTGGTGGTTCTGTCCGCAGCACTGGTGGAGGCCAGCACTTCACACACTTTCAGGAAGTCCGCTTTCGGCGTACCGCAGATGTTCTCCACCACCTCCGGCGTATAGCGGGAGACGTGCTGCTTCAGCAGGTTCCACACGCAGCGCGGATCGGTCAGGGTTTCATCGCGCTTCGCATAGCCGTTTTCATCGAACTGATAGTTCCAGGAGGATTTGTCGTACTGGCGTTTTTCGGCGTCATAGCCGCTGAACAGCCCGTCTTCAAAGGCAAAGTCTTCCCGCACCAGCAGATTAGCGTTGGTGTAGTGCTTAACGTACTCGGCGTTAATTTTGTTGTTTTCGATCAGGTACAGCAGCACGCCGGAGAGGAACGTAATGTCCGTACCGGAGCGGATCGGCGCATAGATATCGGCCACCGATGCCGTCCGCGTAAAGCGCGGATCGACGACGATCAGCGTCGCATCGTTGTTATTTTTCGCTTCCATCGCCCAGCGGAAACCCACCGGATGGGCTTCGGCGGCGTTACCGCCCATCACCACCACGACGTTAGCGTTTTTGATATCAACCCAGTGGTTGGTCATCGCACCGCGACCAAATGTTGGAGCAAGACTTGCTACCGTTGGTCCGTGTCAGACGCGCGCCTGGTTGTCTACCGCCAGCATGCCGAGTGAGCGCACAAATTTTTGCGTCAGCATGCCGGTTTCATTGCTCGCCGCCGAGGCGCAGAGCATCCCGGTGGAGAGCCAGCGGTTGACCGTTACACCCTGTTCGTTCGTCTCAACGAAGTTGGCGTCGCGGTCGGCTTTCATCAATTTTGCAATGCGGGTGAAAGCCTCATCCCAGGAGATGCGCTGCCATTTATTGGAGCCCGGCGCGCGGTATTCCGGGTAACGCAGACGGTTGTCGCTGTGAACATAGTCCAGCAGACCTGCCCCTTTCGGGCAGAGTGCCCCGCGGCTGACCGGATGATCCGCATCGCCTTCAATATGATAAATCGACGCTTTAGCGTTCTTCGCGCCATCACCCAGGCTATACATCAATAGCCCGCATCCCACGGAGCAGTATGTGCAGGTGTTGCGGATCTCTTTGGCGCGCAGCAACTTATAGTTGCGCGCCTGAGCCAGCGCCATTTTGGGGGCAAACCCCAGAGCGGCTACTGTTGTCCCGGCCATACCGCCCGCGCAGATTTTAAAAAACTGTCTGCGACTGACGTCCATCGTTGTCCTCGTTAGATCATTGAGAAATCCGGCAGAAAACTAACAGCAAAGCCCCTGTTTTTTTTGCGGCAAATCAATATCGCCGATCTTCGCCCTCTTAATAGTCAGCGCTGGCGGCTTTTGCTAATGCTAAAGGGTTACTTCGGCACAGATAAATTCGCGGAAGGTACTGAAACAGTGCTATAAATTTGCCCCTTAAATTGATAGCCGGTGGAAATGCGATGGAGAGAAAAAAAGCCACCCTGGTCGGTCTGGCCGCGATCGTGCTCTGGAGCACGATGGTGGGTCTGATTAGGGGCGTTAGCGAGGGATTAGGTCCGGTTGGGGGCGCGGCGGCAATCTATACGCTAAGCGGTTTACTCTGTCTGGTAACGGTGGGTTTCCCCAGGCTGCGACGTTTCTCGCCCCGCTATCTCATTGCCGGCAGCGTACTGTTTGTCAGCTATGAAATCTGTCTTGCCCTCTCGTTAGGCTATGCCGCCACTCGCCACCAGGCGATTGAGGTGGGGATGGTGAATTATCTCTGGCCGAGCCTGACCATTCTGTTCGCCATCCTGTTCAACGGCCAGAAAACCACCCTATGGGTGATCCCGGGCCTGATCATCGCCCTGCTGGGGGTAAGCTGGGTATTAGGCGGCGAAAATGGGCTGAACCCAACGGATATCGCCCGTAACATCACCTCCAACCCGCTAAGTTACGGCCTGGCGTTCGTTGGCGCTTTCATCTGGGCAGCCTACTGCACCGTGACCAGTAAATACGCCAACGGCCAGAACGGGATCACCCTGTTTGTATTGCTCACCGCCCTGACCCTGTGGCTGAAATATGCTTTCAGCCCGCAGCCGGAGATGGTGTTTAGCGTGCCGGTGGTGATCAAACTTTTGATGTGCGGCGTGGCGCTGGGGTTTGGCTACGCGTCGTGGAATATCGGTATCTTGCACGGCAACGTAACGCTGCTGGCGGCAGCATCCTATTTCACCCCGGTACTGTCAGCGGCACTGGCAGCGGTGCTGCTGAATGCGCCGCTGTCGTTCAGCTTCTGGCAGGGAGCGATGATGGTGTGCGCCGGATCGCTATTGTGCTGGTACGCCACCCGGGCACGTAGGGAGTGAGTTTTGTAGGCCGGGTAAGGCGAAGCCGCCACCCGGCGAAGACTATTCCTGCCCAGCCGCCCGCCGCAACCAGCTCTGCAACAACTTCCCGTCCTGACTCATCTCTCCATCCTGACGCACGCACAGGTAGTAATCCCGGCCATCGTCGATAGGGAGATCGAAGATCTTCACCAGCTCACCGCTCTCCAGATAGGGCGCAATCAACGGTTCGCGCATCAACGCGCAGCCCAACCCTGCCTGCACGCCCGCCAGGGTTAACAGCCCGTCTTCAAACATCGGGCCACTGCGCCGCAGCGGGCGTTTCACCCCCTGCTGGATAAACCACTGCTGCCAGGTGGCGCGCTCTTCATCATGCAACAGCGGCATCTGTAATAGCTGTTCGGGAGTATCAATATGCCCGTGAAGGCGCAAAAATGCCCGGCTACAGACTGGCACCATCTGCCCGGAGATCAGCTTTTCACTCTGGTAGCCCGCCCACTGGCCGTTGCCGAAGCGGATGGACATATCCGACGCGTCACTCAGGTAGTTGCGGTGGTTGGCGTAGACCACGTTGATCTCGGTCTGTGGGTTAGCGCGCATAAACCCGGGCAGACGCGGGATAAACCACCCCATGCCGAAAAGCGGGATCAGGCTGATGGTCACCTGGCGGGTCTGCACCTGCTCCAGCAGATGCCCGGTGGCCTGGCGCAGCACGTTAAAGGCCGCGCGGATGGAACGGTAATAATCCCGCCCCTGCTGGCTCAGGATCAGCCCGCGCCCCTGACGCTCGGTGAGCGGCATCTGTAAGTATCCTTCCAGCACTTTCAGCTGGTGACTCACCGCCGAGGGCGATATGTCCAGCTCCTGAGCCGCCTGCGTCACGCTTCCCAGCCGCGCTATCGCCTCGAAGGCCCGCACCGCCCGCAGCGGCGGATCGTTCGCCAGTCGGCTCTCGGCAAAGGCCGACAACGCCAGGGATTGTTCTGTTTTATTCATATATTGATCTGTTATGGATAATCCGGTTAATCAGCCATTTATCATCATCATTAAAATCAATCAGATAAAGCAAGCTCCAAAAATCATAAGAAAGAATATATGTGTATTTCACAATTTAATTCAATTATTAGATGTTAGCCGCTGAAAAGAGCAATTTGTCGGGTAACAACGTTGGACACACTCATACAACAACTGATCAACGGCGTGATGCTGGGCAGCATCTACGCGCTGATCGCGCTGGGCTATACCATGGTGTATGGCATTTTGCGCATTATTAACTTCGCCCATGGCGATATTTTGATGGTCGGCGCGCTGACCACTCTGTCGGCGCTGAATCTCCTGACCGGCTATTTCCCCGCCATGCCGCAGCTGTTACAGCTCGGCTTTGCGCTGCTGAGCGCCATGACGGTCTGCGCCCTGCTGGCGATGTCCGTTGAGCGCTTTGCCTACCGCCGCCTGCGAAATGCGCCGCGGCTGGCACCACTGATCTCCGGGATTGGCGTATCGGTGCTGCTGCAAACCGTGGCGATGATTATCTGGTCGCGTAATCCGCTGATGTTCCCGCAGATCCTGCCGATGGACCCGATTGCTATCACGGCGGGCAGCGAGGCGCATCCCCCGGCGATTGTCACGGTCACCGGCATCGTCACCGTGGCGCTGGCACTGATCGTCATGACCGGCCTGTGGCTGCTGGTGGAGTATACCCGCCTTGGCCGGGGTATGCGGGCGGTGGCTGAAAACCCACGCATCGCCACCCTGATGGGCGTTAATCCGAACGCCATCATCACTCTGACCTTTGCCATCGGCGGCGTTTTTGCCGCACTCGCCGGGGTGATGATGGCCAGCAATTACGGCAACGCCAGCTTCTCGATGGGCTTCCTGCCCGGCATTAAAGCCTTTACCGCGGCGGTGCTCGGCGGCATCGGCAACATTCGCGGAGCGATGATTGGCGGGATCCTGCTCGGGATTATCGAAGCGCTGGGCGCCGGTTATCTCGGCGAACTGACTCACGGCGTGTTCGGCAGTAACTACCAGGACGTATTCGCCTTTATCGTTCTGATTCTGGTGCTGGTCTTCCGTCCGGCTGGTCTGTTGGGCGAGCGCGTGGCGCACAGAGCGTAAGGAGAAATCATGACTGCCATTGAAATCAAAACCCCGGCGGCCAGCGGTAAATTCTGGTCCGGCATGACCCTCTTCGTGCTGGCCCTCCTGCTTGCGCCGGTTGTGGCTACCCAGCTGGGCGGCAACTACTGGGTGCGGGTGATCGACTTCGCCCTGCTCTACATCATGCTGGCGCTGGGGCTGAATATCGTCGTCGGCTACACCGGCCTGCTGGATATGGGCTTTATCGCCTTCTATGCCGTTGGCGCCTATCTGGCGGCGCTTATGGCGTCACCGCATCTGGCAGAGGTGTTCCCGATCCTCAACCTCTGGTTCCCGGACGGGCTGCACACCTCGTACCTGCTGATTATCCCGATTGCGGCGCTGGTCGCGGCCGTGTGCGGCATTCTGCTGGGTGCCCCGACGTTGAAGCTGCGCGGGGATTACCTGGCGATTGTGACCCTCGGCTTCGGGGAGATCATCCGCATTCTGATGCGTAACCTCGACCGCCCGGTGAACATCACCAACGGCGCGAAAGGCATTACCGGCGTTGATACCCTCAACCTGTTCGGTCTGAAGTTCAGCGGCGTTTATCACTGGTTCGGCGTCAAAGTGCCTGCCCTGTGGCTCTGGTACTACCTGCTGATGCTGGTGATTGTCGGGATCATTTTTGTCTGCCTTCGCCTGCAACACTCACGTATTGGCCGGGCGTGGCACGCTATCCGTGAAGACGAAGATGTCGCCCGGGCAATGGGTATCAACGTGCGCAACTTTAAGCTGCTGGCCTTTGCCATGGGTGCCTCCTTTGGCGGTGTGGCCGGAGCGCTGTTCGGCGCCTTCCAGGGCTTTGTCTCGCCGGAATCCTTCACCCTGCAGGAGTCCATAGCCGTACTGGCGATGGTGGTGCTGGGTGGGATGGGCCATATCCCGGGGGTGATCCTCGGCGCGGTACTGCTCACCGCCCTGCCGGAGCTGCTGCGCAGCCAGGCGGCCCCGGTGCAGCAGGCGCTGTTTGGTTCGGTACTGATTGACCCGGAGATCCTGCGTCAGCTGTTTTATGGCCTGGCGCTGGTGCTGGTGATGCTGGTTCGACCGTCGGGCATCTGGCCGAAGCGCCACAAGGAGGTAAAAGCATGAGCCTGTTAACCGTGCGCAACATGACCAAACGCTTTGGCGGCCTTACCGCCGTGGACAACGTCTCGCTGTCGATTAACAAGGGCGAGATCTACGGCCTGATTGGCCCCAACGGCGCGGGCAAAACCACCTGCTTTAACCTCATCACCGGCCTGTATCCCGCTGACAGCGGTGAGTTCGCCATTGCCGATAAGCCCTACTTCCCGAACCAGATCGAGAAGGTCACTGCCGCGGGCATCGCCCGTACCTTCCAGAACGTGCGTCTGTTTAACGAGATGTCGGTGCTGGAGAACGTGATGGTGGGTCGCCACGTGCGCACCCACAACGGACTCTGGGCGGCATTGAGCCGTCACAAACGCGCCCGGGCAGAAGAAGCTCAGACCCTCGAGCAGGCCTGGCACTGGCTGGCCTACACCGGCATTGCGAAGTTTGCCCACTACCGCGCCTGCGATCTGGCTTACGGCCATCAGCGGCGGCTGGAGATCGCCCGCGCGCTGGCGACCGATCCGCTGCTGCTGGCGCTGGATGAACCCGCCGCCGGGATGAACGCGGCGGAAAAAGTGGCGCTGGGTGAGCTGCTGACCCGTATTCGTGACGACGGCAAAACCCTGCTAATGATTGAACACGACGTCAAGCTGGTGATGGGGATTTGCGATCGGCTCACGGTGCTGGATTACGGCAAAACGCTGGCCAGCGGTACCCCTGACAGCGTGCGTCGCGACCCGGCGGTGATCGCCGCCTGGCTAGGAGGCAATGCCCATGTCTGAATTACTGAAAGTGGAACGTCTGGACGTGCATTACGGTGGTATCCAGGCAGTACGGGATGTCTCCTTTAGCCTGGGTGAAGGCGAACAAGCCACGCTCATTGGGGCTAACGGCGCAGGCAAAAGTTCCACCGTGCGGGCCATCACCGGACTGGAGCGTTTTGGCGGCAACATCGAATTTAATGGCAAACCGATCCGCAAACAGAAAGCCGAAGCGCTGCTGCGCGACGGGCTGGTGATGGTTCCGGAAGGCCGGGGCATCTTCGCCCGCATGACGGTGCTGGAAAACCTGCAGATGGGCGCCTGGCTCCGCCGTGACACTGTCACCGTCCGGCAGGAGATGAACGCGATTTTCGAACGTTTCCCGCGTCTGGGCGAACGCCAGCACCAGCTGGCCGGACTGCTCTCAGGCGGGGAACAGCAGCTCTTAGCCCTGAACCGCGCCCTGCTCAGCCGCCCGCGCCTGCTGATCCTCGACGAACCCTCGATGGGCCTGGCGCCCAAAATGGTCGAGAACATTTTCGCCGTCATCGCCGGACTGCGCGAGCGCGGCGTGGCGTTGTTGCTGATCGAGCAAAACGCCCGGCTGGCGCTGGAGGTGACCGATCGGGCCTGGGTGATGGACAGCGGCAGCATCGTTCATCACGGCGAGTCCAGGGCGATGCTCGACGACGACCAGATTGCACAGATTTATTTGGGCGAAATGCCCGCTTAACACACTAACCAATATCAGGGAACAATAATGAAAACCATTAAAATCAGCGCGCTCAGCGCGGCCATTGTGCTCAGCGGATTTGCCTCTACCGGCGCCTGGGCCGCCGACAGCGAAATCGTGGTGATCGGCCTGGCGGGTCCGCTGACCGGCCCGTCTGCCCGTATCGGTAAAGATCTGGAGAATGGCGCGCAGCTGGCGATTGACGATATCAACAAACAGCACCCGACCATCGGCGGCAAGGCGGTGACTTTTAAGCTGCAGTCGGAAGATGACCAGTCGGATCCGCGCACCGCCGTGGCTGTGGCTCAGCGTCTGGTGGATACCGGCGTGGCAAGCGTAGTCGGCCACTGGAACACCGGCACCAGCATCCCGGCGGCCCGCGTCTATCACGATGCCGGTATCGCTCAGGTGGCCCCCGTTGCTACCGGTCATGCCTATACCAGACAGGGGTTCGACACCAGCTTCCGCGTGATGGGCCACGACGATGACGGCGGCCAGTTTGCCGGACAGTACGCGGTAAATACCCTTAAAGCCAAACGCATCGCGGTCATCGACGATCGTACCGCCTTTGGTCAGGGCCTGGCGGATGAGTTTATAAAATCGCTGGAAGCCCAGGGCGTGAAGATTGTTGACCGTCAGTACGTGGACGACAAAACCGTCGACTTTAGCGCCGTACTGACCGCCATTCGCAGTAAGAACGCCGATCTGATCTTCTTCGGCGGCGTGGACAGCCAGGCGGCACCGCTGGCACGTCGTATCAAACAGCTGGGTATGAAGACGACCCTGATGGGCGCTGGCGGCTTTGTCAGCCAGACCTTCCTGCAGCTGGCGCAGAAAGAGGGTGAAGGCGTTGTCGCGCTGGAGCCGGGCCTGCCGGTGGATCAGATGCCGGGCGGCAAGACCTTCGAGCAGGCATACCAGTCCCGCTACCACACCCATATTGAACTGCATGCCCCGTTCGCCTATGACGCCACCCGCGTACTGGTTGCCGCGATGGAAAAAGCCGACTCGGTTGATCCGGCAGAGTACCTGCCTGCCCTGCGCGCCATCAGCTACTCCGGCGTCACCGGGCAGATCGCCTTTGACGATCAGGGCAACCTGAAGGCCCCGTCCTTCACCGTCTATAAAGTGGTCGATGGCAAATGGCAGCCGCAGACCGTGCTCGGCGGCGCAAAAGCTAAGTAACGCAGTGAGGCAATGTGATGAGTGATAATAATGAGCTGGGCATTCTTGCCCGCCGCAAAATTGAAGCAGAAATTATTAAACCAATTTATGAAATCCTGGTGCGTGAGATCGGCAAGTCCCGCGCCCAGGCGGTGATTGGCGAGGCCATTGAGCAGGCCGCCATTAATGCGGGCAAAGAATTTGCCCGCAAGGAGCCAAACGGCGCGGACGTGAAGAGCTTTATTGCTCTGCAGTATCTGTGGGAGAAGGATAACGCTCTCGACGTGAAGGTGATCGACGCCGACGACCAGCAGTACAACTACAACGTGACCCGCTGCCGCTATGCCGAGATGTATCACGAGATGGGCCTCGGCGAGATCGGCCATCTGCTGTCGTGCGCCCGGGATGAGAAATTCATCGTCGGCTACGCGCCGGACGTGGAGCTGACCCGCACCACCACCATTATGCAGGGCGGCGCATGCTGCGACTTCCGCTACCGCAGCACGAAGGACAAAGCATGATCCGCGTTAATGCAGACCGTTTGTGGTCTACGCTCGAGACGATGGCGCAGATCGGCGGCACCCCCGCCGGCGGGGTGACCCGCCTGGCGCTAAGCGAGGAAGACCGTATTGCCCGCAACCTGCTGCGCGAGTGGGCACTGGAGGCCGGTTTTAGCTGCGAAGTGGACAGCATGGGCAACATGTTTATCCGCCGCGCCGGTAAAAACCCGGCGCTTCCCCCGGTGATGACTGGTTCCCACGTGGATTCCCAGCCGCTCGGCGGCAACTATGACGGGATCTACGGCGTGTTGGCCGGGCTGGAGCTGCTGCGCACCCTGAACGATCGTCAGGTAGAAACCGAGCGCGATATTGTGCTGGTGAACTGGACCAACGAAGAAGGCGCGCGCTTTGCCCCGGCGATGCTCGCCTCCGGGGTCTGGGCGGGTCAACTTTCCGAAGCCTTTGCTTACGCCAGGATGGACAGCAAACAGATCACCGTTCGCGACGCCCTTGAGGCCATCGGCTATCGTGGCCCCCGCCCTGCCCGCGCCTTCCCGATCCACGCCTGCTATGAGCTGCATATCGAACAGGGGCCTATTCTGGAAGACGAAGCCATCGATATCGGCCTGGTGCGTGCGGCGATGGGCCAGCGCTGGTTTACCCTTACTCTCGACGGGTTTGCCGCACATGCGGGCACCACGCCAATGCACAGCCGCCGCGATGCGTTGACCGCTTTTGCGGAGCTGGCGCTGAAGGTGGAGGCGATCGGTTATCAACATGCCCCGGACGGGCGTGCCACCATCGGCATGGTGAACGTAACCCCGAATTCACGTAACGTGGTCCCGTCCCGGGTGGTGTGCAGCGTAGAATTCCGCCATCCGCTCAGCGAGGCGCTGGAGGCGATGGAAACCGCGCTGCATCAGGCGGCTGCAGGTCTTTCGGCGCGTGGCGTGAGCGCCAGCGTCGAGCGCATCTTCGACTATGCACCGATCGCCTTTGATGAAACCTGTCTTGTCCGAACGGAACAGGCTGTGGCCGCGCTGGGCTATTCATCAAAATCGATGGTATCCGGCGCCGGGCACGATACCTGTTACGTCAGCAAAATCGCGCCTGCCAGCATGATCTTTATCCCCTGCGTGAAGGGCATTAGCCATAACGAAGCGGAAAAGATTCATCCGGAATGGTCAGAAAAAGGGGCCAATGTGTTGCTGCATAGCGTGTTGAGTGCGGCGCAGGAGTCATAAACAGGCACTTTCCCCGGCCAACGGCCGGGGAACCATTAATCGAAAACGCTTACAGTATGTTGTAACTAATTGCGGTTATTTCCCCAGCTTCGACAGCATCTCAGGGCGCATAAATTTATGGATCACCAACATAAAGATCACCGACGGCACCAGCAGAATCAGCGCCGTAATGGAGGACATCTGATAATTTCCCGACATGCTGGCGGTATAGAGCAGTATTGGCAGCGTGTTGATCTCCGGCGCGCCGACAAAGAACGTGGCGGTAAACTCATCCAGCGACTCAAGAAAGACAAAGATACTGGCGGCAATCAACCCGGGGGCGGCCTGCGGCAGGATGATATGGAAAAAGGTGTAGACCGGCCCGGCGCCCAGATTGCGTGACGCCCGCGCCAGCAGCGGATCGAGCGCCGAGAACGCCGCGACGCTTATCCAGATGGAGTACATCAGCCCGTGCACGCTGTGCACCAGCACTACCCCGGCAATCGTCCCGTTCAACCCCCACTGGTAGAAGAGCCGCGCCACGTTCATATAGACCGTCAGGTTCGGGAAAGCCTGCGGGATCAAAAACAGCAGCATAAAGAAGGCGCGGCACGGCATGGACCGGTGCGAAAGTGCGTACCCTGCCGGGATTGAAATCAGCAGACACACCACCACCGACAGAAGGGCTATCAGGACGCTGATGGACAACGAACCGGAGACGTCACTGTAAGGGCTAAAAACCTGCCCCCAGTACTTCAGCCCCCACTGACTGGGCAAGGTGTGCGGGAAAAACCAGCTCTCCGCCACCGTCCAGATCAGCAGGTTCAGCAGCGGGCCAAACAGCGCCAGCACCAGAAAGGTAAGCAGCAGGGTTTGTAGAATAAAGCTACCGCGAACTCTATTAAACAGCGTGTTCATCAGGGGTTTCCTTTTGCATTCAGGCTGTGGCGCAGATAGAACCAGGACATCGCGGCGCACATCAGGTACGAGATGACCCCCATCGCATTGGCAACCGGATAGTCGCCATACGAGTTGACGCGAAATGCCATATCAACGGTCATCATTGTTGGGGCGCCAGTGCCGATCATCAGAGGAACTGACAACACCGACATCATGGTGACCGTCGATAACACCATCGCGATGCCAATGGTCGGCAACACCTGGGGCAAAATAATGTCGAACAGGATACGCACCCGGGAGGCACCGAGGTTTTTCGCCGCCAGAATATGGGTAGACTCCACCGCCGCCATGGCGCCGCTAATCAGCAGCGTGGTAAAGGCCATCTGTTTCCAGACAAAGGTAATAATGATCCCGCTCCAGCCCAGCAGCGAGGTGGTCTCCATCGGCGTCATTACGCCGAGGGCAACCAGGGAATTGTTCATCAGGCCGTTTTTTGCCAGGAAGGTCCGCATCATCTGCGCGGCAACGATGAATGGGATAAACAGCGGCAGGCGGTATAAAAAGGCCAGCGCTTTAACGAGACGACGACAGGGCGAGAGCACAATCACGGCGGAAATAATGATGGAGAGCAGCGCCAGGATCGCCAGTGAAACCAGCACAATGATCAGGGTAAAGAGAATATCGTTCGAATAGAGGCTAAACACTTTTTCAAAGTGCGCCAGCGTCAAACCTGTTTCATGGGTAAAAGCCGAAATAAGCGAATAGCCCAGCGGCCAGAGAAAGAAGATGCCAATCATCAGCGTCGCCGGAAGAACCAGCAGGAAAGCGTTAAATGTCTGTCGCATGAATAATCACCGCTAAAGGTGCCTGGCAATATTCTGCCAGGCACGCCATACCCTCAGTTCGAAACCTGGCTCTCATAACCTTCTTTGATAGCGTCAAAGTAGGGTTTGAGAGGGAAACTTTTGCCGTTCTCCGCTAAGGTTTCTGGCGAAATTTCCGCGAACAGCTTCTGCCACGTCGCATCATCCAGCGCCCCCTTCACATATTTCGCGTCGATGCCCGGGTACCAGTTAAATTGCTTCACGATCCCCTCCGCCTGAATCTCCGGGCTGGTCGCCAGCTCGATAAACTCCTGCGCCAGTTTTGCCTGGGTGGCTTTGGCCGGGATGACGTAATACATTGGCTGCCCCGGCATACCGGGTGCGATTAAGGTAAGCTTGATGGACGGCGGCAGCTTGCCCTGATCTTTCCAGCTGTAGAACATATCCACCCATACCGGCCCCATAGCGATTTCGCCCCGGCTGAGCATATCCAGCGTGCCGGCATTGCCCGGGGTAAAGGTGACGTTTTTATTAAATGCTTTCAGCTTCGTCCAGGCCGGGCCCCACTCTTTTTCAACCCCTTTATCATACGGCAGCGCGGTAAGGCGCTCGGCTGGCGTGCCATAGGCGTAGATCCAGCCCACCACAAAGCTCACGCCTGACATACCGTTTTTGATGCCGTTATAGCCGAAGGCTTTGGGATTTTTTTCCGACCACTGCACCAGCTCGTCATAAGATTTCGGCGGAGTGGTGATGAGATCGCTGTTGTAAGCCATCGCCGTCTGGCTCAGGAACATAGGCATCACGTAGCCGTCAACGTTGACCCCCAGGGCGTTTTTAGCGTTCTCTGCGGTGGTCATGGTGCCGGTTTTCACCGCCTGGCGGTAATTCTCAAGCAGCCCTTTCTCTACCAGCTGGCCGCCTGCGGCCTGATGGACCACCGCCACATCTATATCCCAGCTTTTCGCGCTGCTCTGCGCCTGCGCCGTCAGCTTTTCAACGATCTTATTTGATCCGGCATCGCCGGGCCCGGTGCCGACCACCTGCACTTTTACTCCCGGATGGGTGGCTTCAAATTTCGGCCCCAGCCAGGTTTTGACGTAATCCACCATATTCTGGTCCCCGGCGGTGGCAACGTTAAGTACCGTTTCGGCATGCGCAGCGTGCAGGCAGCCCAGATAAAGTGCGGCAGTGATAGCCATTTTTGTTTTTACGGACATGATTGATCCCCAGAAAAGTGTGTGTCGGTTGGCATTACAAAGCAGGTTCAAAGGCATGGAGCGCAGCATCAGGCACATGCAGCACCACTGGCGAACGGTCAGGCCAGCATGTTGCTGAGTCTGCGAGTAAGATCTTTCCACCACAGCGCACGCTGTGCCGGTAGTGATGACCTAAGAAGGCACTCTCCTCAACAATCCCTTCGAGGGTTAATCCTCCCGGCGCGGACGGCAGTGCGGCATGCATGGCGATATCGGCGCTGCGAAAATAGAGCGTTCTCCCCTGCCCCTCATCAGGTGTGATGCAGTTATCCGCCCCCATAAAATCGGCGACAAAAGGCGTTGCCGGGCGGTGGTAAATTGCCTCCGGGGTGCCGATCTGTTCGATGCGACCGTTATTGAGCACGGCAATTCTGTCGGCCATCACCAGCGCTTCCTGCTGGTCGTGAGTGACGATCAGCGAGGTGAAGCCGAGTCTCTTTTGTAGCGCTTTGATCTCATGGCGCACATTGAGGCGCACTTTGGCATCCAGGTTCGACAGGGGCTCATCGAGCACCAGCACATCGGGTTCAATTGCCAGCGCCCGGGCCAGGGCAACCCGCTGACGCTGACCGCCAGAAAGGGCCGTTACCTTTATTTCCGCATAACCTTCGAGGTTAATTATTTTTAATAGCGCCTGCACCCGACGGGTTATTTCCTCTTTTTTAACGCGACGGACTTTTAATCCGTAACCGATATTTTGCGCGACCGTCAAATGCGGCCACAAGGCATAACTCTGAAACACCATGGTGATATTTCGCTGTTCCGGGGAGCTATGGGTGATATCCCGGCCATTAATCGCCACGGTACCGGAGTGCACGGGTAAAAAACCGCATAACGCATTGAGCAGTGTCGTCTTTCCGCAGCCAGAGGGGCCGAGAAGCGCGATCATCTCGCCCTTACCGACCGCCAGATGGATATCGTGAAGGACAATATTATTCCCGTAGGCAACTTTCAGTTTATCTATTTGCAAATAACTCACGCACGATCCCTTAATTCTTTCACGTCGCCGATGAACACGTGTTCATTTCTTTGTAAAAAAAACGCAACGTTCCAGCGCCATTATGTGCGCCTACTGTGTCGTCTGTTTGTGACAATTTGATTAAGTCCGCAAAAATTTTGGTGAGGCGAAATGAAAATAGATATTCTGGGTTGCGGCAGTGCTTTCTCCCTGCTGAATAATACGTCGGCAATCCGGGTCATCGATAACGCGGGCTATCAGCTGCTGATTGATTGCGGGCCAACCATTCCCCGCGCCTTATGGCAACGGGGACTGGACGTAAACGACATTGATGCCCTCTTTTTCACCCATATCCATCCGGATCACTGCACCGGGCTGACGGCGCTCCTTAACCACTGGAAAAGTTTTCAGCGAACGAAACCGCTGATTATCTGGTCACAGCCTGCCCACCGCCCGGCACTGCTTGAGCTGGCAAACCTCGCGAACTGGCCGGATACCGGGCTCTGCTTTGCTATCGACTGGCGCGACAGCACGCCGAAGTGGCGCTGGCGGAACTGGCTCCTGCGGACCGCCTTTACCCATCACGAAATCCCGAACCTGGCCCTGCGGATTGAGGCGCCGGGCGCCACCCTGTTTTACAGCGGCGATGGCCGCCCGACCCCGGAAAGTATTGCCCTGATGGCGGGAGCCGATCTGGCCTTTCAGGAGTGCGCCTCGGCAACAGCGCTGCCCGGCGATGCCTCGCATGGCGATTTCCCCGACTGCCTGGCGCTCTTTACCCGGCTCAAACTGCCTGCGCTGGGCCTCTATCATTGCCACGACAGCGCCCGCCCCATCCTGGCGCAGGCCTGTCAGCCCCACCCTGGTCTGTTCGTCAGCGAAGAGGGCATGACCTTCGAGCTGCCCCTTCGCCGGGGAGAAACGCTGTGAGCGACGCCCCTCGCAAGCAGGCGGTGACCGCCGAGGATGTGGCGAGAAGAGCGGGCGTTTCCCGCGCCGTGGTCTCCCGCGCCCTGAGCAGCAACGGCAGCATCTCCCCCGCCACCCGGGAAAAGGTATTACAAGCCGCCCGGGAGCTCGGCTATCAGGTGAATTTTCTCGCCCAGGGATTGAACCGCCAGCGGAGCCAACTGATTGGGGTGATCGTCGCCCGCATTGGCGATCCCTTTCGCAGCAGTCTGCTGGAGGGATTACTGCATGAGATCCAGCGGCGCGGCTACCAGGCTCTGGTGAGCGAGATCACCGGCGAGGAGGATCTGGTTAACACTCTGCGACGCTTCACCCAGTTTCGCGTCTCCGGGGTGATAGTCACCTCAGGCAGGCCGCCGGAAGCTATCGTGAATGAGTGCGTCAGCCAGCAGATCCCGGTGGTCGGTATCAACCGCCCTCCCGACATGCCGTGGGTGGATTTTATCTGCTCGGATAACCAGCGCGGCGCACAGCTGGCTGCCGAACAGCTCTGGCACTCCGGGTGCCGTCGCTTCGGCTGGCTTAATCACCCGGCCTCCACCTGGGCGGGCGTGATGCGGGGCGAGGCATTTGTCCATGCGCTGCAACAGCTGGGGGTCGACACCCTGCGCCAGCTCAGCTGGCTCGCCGCCCCGACGGAGGGTTACGATGGCGGGCTGGCCACAGCCCTGGATTATCAGGCCGAGCTGCCGGAGGGAATTTTCTGCGCCAATGCGCAGCTGGCCTGCGGGTTTCTGGATGGGATGCGCCAGCGGGGCAAATCGGCCCCGCATGATTTTCATCTGATTGGCTTCGATAACACGCCGCAAAGCGGTCAGTTAAGCTATCAACTGACTACGCTGCATCAGGATGTCGCCGGGATCGCGCGCCGCGCCCTGACGCGGCTGCTGGCGCGGGCGCAAAACCCGCACCAGCCTTCGCAGGTGGAGTGGGTGAAGGTGGAGCTGGTTTACCGGCTCACCTCCCCCCGGCCCGAAGGGGCTTAGCCCCCGTCGCGCGGTACCTTCGCCAGGCTAAACCAGATCCCGACGGCCAGCAGCAGCAGCATCCCGCCTGCGCTGCCCAGCGCCACGCTGTGCGAGGTGATAAAGGCTGTTTTCGCTGCCTCAATCACCGATTCAGCAAGGGCTGGCGGCAGATCTTGCGCGACCTTCACCGCCTCGCCGATGGAGGAGGACGCGTGATCCGCCAGGCTGGCATTCAGCCCCTGGGGCAATTCAATAGACGCCGAGAAGCTGCGGGTCAGGAGCAGGCCAAAGATCGCGATCCCCAGCCCGGCCCCCAGCTCATAGGACATGGTTTCAATCGCCCCGGCAGCGGCGGCTTTCTCTTTTGGCGCGGCGGCCATAATGGCCGAGGTCGAGGCCAGCAGCGCGCTGGCGGCGCTAAACCCCAACAGCACCATCAGGCTCCAGGCCTGCCACTGCTGGGTGCTGAAGTCGAGCATCGACAGGCCAATGAAGCTGAGCGCACTCAGGCCCATGCCGCCGGTCGCCACGATCCGCAGCCCCAGACGCCCGACCAGCACCCCGGCGATCGGCCCGCTGAATCCACTGGCGACCATTACCGGCAGCATAAACATGCCCGCGTCAAAGGGGGTGAAGCCGTGGACAAACTGCAGCTCCTGGGCCATCAGCAGCTCAAAGCCCACCAGGGCGATCATCGCCGTCATCGCCATCACCACCCCGCTTAAAATAATTCGATGGCCGAACAGCCGCAGGTCGATCATCGGCGTGCGGGCGCGAAGCTGAATGCGGATAAATGCCAATAGCATCATTGCCCCGGTCAGCAGTGTCCCCGCCACCAACCACGGCGATATCGCCCCTTTAAGCGCGGTTTTGGCGCTGTAGACCAGCAGCAAAATCGCCACAATCAGCATCAGGGCATGGGTGATGTTAAGCGGCTGCTCGGGTCGGCCCTGCTGGGCGGGCACAAAACGCGCCGCCAGGGAGACCACCAGCAGCACGATGGGAACGTTGATTAAAAACACCGCGCCCCAGTAGAAGTGCGCCAGTAATATGCCGCCAATCAGCGGGCCGAAGGCCGCCCCGCCAGATCCCACCGCCGCCCAGACGCCGAGGGCAATATTGCGCTGGCGCGCATCGGCAAAGAGCGTGCGGATCCCGGCGAGGGTGGCGGGAATGATCATCGCCGCCCCGATGGCCAGCAGCGCCCGCGCCGCAATCAACCACCCGGCGGAGGGCGCAAACGCCGCCGCCAGCGACGAGAGGCCGAACAGGCTACTGCCCAGGATCAGCAGGCGTTTAAAACCGATACGATCCCCGAGCGCCCCCATCGGCAGCACCATCCCGGCCATCACCAGCGAGTAGATATCAATGATCCACAGCAGTTCATTGCCGCTGGCATCCAGGGTCATACTCAGCGTCGGGGCGGCAACGTGCAGCACCGTGGCGTCAATTGCGACCGGGATATAAACGAGCACAATAATCACTAACGCTACCCACTGACGAATCATAATTTTCCTTATTTGACCAAAACTGGACACATGTCCAGATTGCGATCCTACGGAAAGTTGAACGCATGTCCAGCTTTTTGTTACACTCGTGATCCCCCAGTTGAGAGTGAAAAAAATGAGCTATCTGAGCAAGGATGAACGGCGGGAAGCGATCCTGCAGGCGGCCATGCGCGTGGCGCTGAGCGAAGGCTTTACGGCGATGACCGTCAGGCGGATCGCGACCGAGGCACAGGTGGCGACCGGCCAGGTCCACCACCACTTTTCCTCCGCAGGCGAACTTAAGGCGCAGGCTTTTATCCGCCTGATCCGCACCCTGCTGGATGCCGACGTGGTGGCAGAAAACGCCAGCTGGCGCGAACGCCTGCATTCCATGCTCGGCAGCGACGACCGCAGTTTTGAGCCCTATATTCGCCTGTGGCGCGAGGCGCAGCTGTTAGCCATCCGGGACGAGGAAATAAAAGGCGCTTACGTATTAACTATGGAGATGTGGCATCAGGAGACGGTGGCGATTATTCGCGCCGGGGCAGAAGCGCAAGCCTTTACGTTAAAAGATCGGCCCGAAAATATTGCCTGGCGCTTAATAGGCCTGGTTTGCGGCCTGGACAGCTTTTACGTGTTATCCATGCCGGAGATGGATGAGACCGCATTTAATCAGCATCTGGAAAAATTAATCACCCTCGAACTCTATTAATGATTAATTTCGTTTAACTGTTACGATTTGTAACACATTAAGCGAGCCCACTTCTCCCCTCCCAGGGCAGTAGCTCGCTTTTTTTTATCTATTCTTTTCAGAAGACTCCCAAAAACTTCCTACAACCTTCATCAAAATTTCAGACTTCTGTCTGATTGTACTTCTCTTTCTGCCGTTCGGATAAGCAAGAGGATAATATGTCGCAACAAACTGAGAAGAATAATCATTATCTTTTAAGTAACTGGAAACCGGAAAATCCTGCTTTTTGGGAAAATAAAGGCAAGCCGATTGCGCGACGAAATTTGGTTATCTCCGTGGCCTGTTTGCTACTGGCATTCTGCGTCTGGATGTTATTTAGCGCGGTGGCGGTCAATCTGAATAAGGTCGGTTTTAATTTCACCACCGACCAGCTCTTTATGTTAACTGCCCTGCCATCTCTCTCCGGCGCAATATTACGGGTTCCCTACTCCTTTATGGTGCCTATATTCGGTGGCCGTTACTGGACGGTATTAAGTACCGTCATTCTGATTATTCCCTGCGTCTGGCTGGGTATTGCGGTGCAAAATACTGCTACCCCCTATTCGGTATTTATTATTATCGCCCTGCTGTGCGGCTTTGCCGGCGCCAACTTCGCCTCCAGCATGGGCAACATCAGCTTTTTCTTCCCCAAATCGAAACAGGGCAGCGCGCTGGGTATTAACGGCGGGCTGGGCAACCTCGGCGTCAGCGTGATGCAGATGGTGGCCCCGGTGGTGATCTTCCTGCCGATGTTTACCTTTCTCGGGGTACATGGCGTGCCGCAGGAGGATGGCTCGTCCCTGTTTCTGGCGAACGCCGCCTGGATCTGGGCCCCGCTGCTGCTGCTGGCAACCGTTGCTGCCTTTTTTGGCATGAACGATATCGCCAGTTCGAAGGCGACCATCGCCAGCCAGCTGCCGGTGCTCAAGCGTCTCCATCTGTGGCTGTTGAGCCTGCTCTATCTGGCGACCTTCGGCTCGTTTATCGGCTTTTCTGCGGGCTTCGCCATGCTGTCGAAAACCCAGTTCCCGGACGTTAACATCCTGCATCTGGCCTTCTTCGGCCCGCTGATTGGCGCGCTGGCCCGCTCCGCTGGCGGGGTGATCTCCGACAAGCTCGGCGGCGTGCGCGTCACGCTGGTGAACTTCATCTTTATGGCAGTGTTTACCGCCCTGCTCTTCCTTACCCTTCCAGGCTCCGGTTCTGGCAGCTTTACCGCCTTCTATCTGGTGTTTATGGGGCTGTTCCTTACCGCCGGGCTCGGCAGCGGCTCGACCTTCCAGATGATCGCTGTCATCTTCCGGCAAATCACCGTCTATAGAGTGAAACTGCGCGGCGGCACGGAAGAACAGGCGCAGAAAGAGGCTGTTACCGACACCGCGGCCGCGCTGGGCTTTATCTCGGCCATTGGTGCCGTGGGCGGCTTCTTCATTCCCAAAGCCTTTGGCACCTCGCTGGCGTTAACCGGCTCCCCGGTGGGGGCGATGAAGGTCTTCCTGGTGTTCTACATCGTCTGCGTGTTCGTCACCTGGCTGGTGTATGGCCGTCGGCAAAAGCACGTCAAATCATAACGATATTCAATATTTTGTGAGCAGTGTAACCCCGGGGTGGTGCGTCGCCCCGTCAGGAGAAATGTCATGAGTAAATTGTTGGATCGCTTTCGTTATTTCAAACTCAAAGGCGACACCTTCGCCGATGGACACGGTCAGGTGATGCACACCAACCGCGACTGGGAAGACAGCTATCGCCAGCGATGGCAGTACGACAAAATTGTGCGATCCACCCATGGCGTAAACTGTACCGGCTCCTGTAGCTGGAAAATCTACGTCAAGAACGGGCTGGTGACCTGGGAAACGCAGCAGACCGACTATCCCCGCACTCGCCCCGACCTGCCGAACCACGAGCCGCGCGGCTGCCCGCGCGGGGCAAGCTACTCCTGGTATCTCTACAGCGCCAACCGCCTGAAGTATCCGCTGGTGCGCAAAAAGCTGATTGAGCTCTGGCGCGAGGCGCTGGCGCAGCACAGCGATCCGGTGCTGGCCTGGAACGCCATCCAGAACGATCCGCAAAAGCGCCAGAGCTACAGGCAGGCCCGCGGCCACGGCGGGTTTGTCCGCTCAAACTGGAAAGAGCTGAACCAGCTTATCGCCGCCGCTAACGTCTGGACCATCAAACACTACGGCCCGGACCGGGTGGCGGGCTTCTCGCCCATCCCGGCGATGTCGATGGTCTCCTACGCCGCAGGCACCCGCTATCTCTCCCTGCTGGGCGGCACCTGCCTGAGCTTCTACGACTGGTACTGCGACCTGCCGCCTGCGTCACCCATGACCTGGGGCGAGCAAACCGACGTACCGGAATCCGCCGACTGGTACAATTCCAGCTATATCATCGCCTGGGGATCGAACGTGCCCCAGACCCGAACCCCGGACGCCCACTTCTTCACCGAAGTGCGCTACAAGGGCACCAAAACCATCGCCATCACCCCCGATTTCTCAGAAGTGGCGAAACTCAGCGACCAGTGGCTGGCGCCGAAACAGGGCACCGACAGCGCCTTAGCCATGGCGATGGGCCACGTGATCCTGAAAGAGTTCCACCTCGACAACCCGAGCGACTACTTCCTTAACTACTGCCGCCGCTACACCGACATGCCGATGCTGGTGATGCTCGATCCGCGGGAGGATGGCAGCCTGGTGCCGGGTCGGATGCTGCGTGCCGCCGATCTCGCCGACGGGCTGGGTGAAACCAACAACCCGGAGTGGAAAACTGTCGCCTATACCACCACCGGCGATCTGGTGGTGCCGAACGGCTCTATCGGCTTCCGCTGGGGTGAAAAAGGCAAATGGAACCTCGAGCCGCTGGCGGCAGGCCAGGAGACCGAACTGGCGCTCTCTCTGCTGGGCACTCACGACAGCGTCGCCGGGGTAGCCTTCCCCTACTTTGGCGGCAATGAGAACCCGCATTTTCGCAGCGTGAAGCAGGAGCCGGTGCTGGTGCGCCAGCTGCCGGTGAAAACGTTGACCCTTGCAGATGGCCGCCAGCTGCAGGTCGCCAGCGTCTACGATCTGATACTGGCGAATTACGGCCTCGACCGCGGGCTGGAGGATAACCTCGCGGCCAAAGATTACGCCGAGATCAAAGCCTACACCCCGGCGTGGGGAGAGCAGATCACTGGCGTACCGCGTCGTCATATCGAGCAGATCGCCCGGGAGTTCGCCGACACCGCGCATAAAACCCATGGCCGGTCGATGATTATCCTCGGCGCCGGGGTCAACCACTGGTATCACATGGACATGAACTACCGCGGGATGATCAACATGCTGGTCTTCTGCGGCTGCGTGGGTAAAAGCGGCGGCGGCTGGTCGCACTATGTCGGCCAGGAGAAGCTGCGCCCGCAAACCGGCTGGCTGCCGCTGGCCTTTGCCCTCGACTGGAACCGCCCGCCACGGCAGATGAACAGCACCTCGTTCTTCTACAACCACGCCAGCCAGTGGCGCTATGAGAAACTCACCGCCCGGGAGCTGCTCTCCCCCCTGGCGGACGCCTCGAAGTTCACCGGCCACCTGATCGATTTTAACGTGCGCGCCGAGCGGATGGGCTGGCTCCCCTCCGCCCCCCAGCTCAACCTCAACCCGCTGCACATCAAGGCTCAGGCCGATGCGGCTGGCATGTCGCCCCAGGAGTACACCGCCCAGGCGCTGAAATCGGGCGATATCCGTATGGCCTGCGAGCAGCCGGACAACGGCAATAACCACCCGCGCAACCTGTTTGTCTGGCGCTCGAACCTGCTCGGCTCCTCCGGCAAGGGGCATGAGTACATGCTCAAGTACCTGCTGGGCACCGAAAACGGCATTCAGGGCGACGATCTGGGCACCACCGATGAGATGAAGCCGGAAGAGGTGGAGTGGCAGACCGCCGCCATTGAGGGCAAGCTGGATCTGCTGGTCACCCTCGATTTCCGCATGTCCAGCACCTGCCTGTTCTCGGATATCGTCCTGCCCACCGCCACCTGGTATGAGAAAGACGATATGAATACCTCGGATATGCATCCGTTTATTCATCCCCTTTCCGCCGCCGTCGATCCGGCCTGGGAGTCACGCAGCGACTGGGAGATCTACAAGGGCATCGCCAAAGTCTTCTCTGAGGTCTGTGTCGGCCACCTGGGCACTGAAACCGACGTGGTGTTGCAGCCGTTACAGCATGACTCCCCGGCGGAGCTCTCCCAGCCGTTTGACATCGCCGACTGGCGCAAGGGTGAATGCGATCTCATCCCCGGTAAAACCGCGCCGAACATTGCCGTGGTCGAACGTAACTACCCGGATACCTGGGAGCGTTTCACTGCCCTCGGCCCGCTGCTGGACAAGCTCGGCAACGGCGGGAAAGGCATCTCCTGGAACACCCAGGATGAGGTCGATTTCCTCGGCAAGCTCAATTACGTCAAGCTCGACGGCCCGGCGAAAGGCCGCCCGCGCATTGAGACGGCCATTGACGCCTCGGAAGTTATTCTCGCCCTCGCCCCGGAAACCAACGGCCAGGTGGCGGTCAAAGCCTGGGAAGCGTTGGCGGAGTTCACCGGGCGCGAACACAGCCATCTGGCGCTGAACAAGGAGGACGAGAAGATCCGCTTCCGCGATATTCAGGCCCAGCCGCGCAAGATTATCTCCAGCCCGACCTGGTCCGGCATTGAGAGCGAGCATGTCTCCTATAACGCCGGGTACACCAACGTCCACGAGCTGATCCCGTGGCGCACCCTCTCCGGGCGTCAGCAGCTGTATCAGGATCATCTCTGGATGCGCGCCTTCGGCGAAAGCCTGGTGGCCTATCGTCCACCGATTGATACCCGCAGCGTCAGCCATATGCGCGCGATCCCGCCGAACGGCTTCCCGGAGAAGGCGCTCAACTTTCTCACGCCGCACCAGAAATGGGGCATCCACTCCACCTACAGCGAAAACCTGCTGATGCAGACCCTGTCGCGCGGCGGGCCCATCGTCTGGATGAGCGAAACCGACGCCCGGGAGCTGGGCATTGAGGATAACGACTGGATAGAAGCCTTCAACGCCAACGGGGCGCTCACCGCCCGGGCGGTGGTCAGCCAGCGCGTGCCGCCGGGCATGACCATGATGTACCACGCCCAGGAGCGCATTCTGAACATCCCCGGTTCAGAAGTGACCGGACGGCGCGGCGGCATTCATAACTCCGTGACCCGCGTCTGCCCGAAACCAACCCATATGATTGGCGGCTACGCTCAGCTCGCCTACGGCTTTAACTACTACGGCACCGTAGGTTCTAACCGCGACGAGTTCATCATGATCCGCAAAATGAAAAACATTAACTGGCTGGATGGCGAAGGTAACGACCAGGTACAGGAGGCGAAAAAATGAAAATACGCTCACAGGTCGGCATGGTGTTAAATCTCGATAAATGCATTGGCTGTCACACCTGCTCGGTGACCTGCAAAAACGTCTGGACCGGGCGCGAAGGGATGGAGTACGCCTGGTTTAACAACGTCGAAACCAAGCCGGGCATCGGCTACCCGAAAAACTGGGAGGACCAGGAGGTGTGGCAAGGCGGCTGGATCCGCGGCATCTCCGGCAAGCTGACCCCGCGGCTGGGCGGCAAGCTGGGGGTGCTGTCCAAAATCTTCGCTAACCCGCAAATGCCGCAGATCGACGATTACTATGAGCCCTTTACCTTCGACTACCAGGATCTGCATCGGGCCAAAGAGAGCGAACATCTCCCTACCGCCCGTCCCCGCTCGCTGATTGACGGCAAGCGCATGGATAAAATCAAGTGGGGGCCAAACTGGGAGGAGCTGCTGGGCGGCGAGTTTGAGAAACGCGCCCGGGATCGCAACTTCGACCGGATGCAGAAGGAGATGTACGGCCAGTTCGAAAATACCTTCATGATGTATCTCCCCCGCCTGTGCGAACACTGCCTGAACCCAAGCTGTGCGGCGACCTGCCCGAGCGGGGCCATCTACAAGCGTGAAGAGGACGGCATTGTGCTGATCGACCAGGACAAATGCCGCGGCTGGCGCCTGTGCATCAGCGGCTGCCCGTATAAAAAAATCTACTTCAACTGGAAGAGCGGAAAATCGGAGAAATGCATCTTCTGCTATCCGCGTATCGAATCGGGCCAGCCTACCGTCTGCTCGGAGACCTGCGTCGGGCGCATCCGCTATCTCGGCGTCCTGCTCTATGACGCAGACCGTATCCAGGAGGCGGCCAGCACCGAGCATGAAACCGATCTCTACGAACGTCAGTGCGACGTGTTCCTCAATCCGAACGATCCGGCGGTGATTGAAGAGGCGCTGAAACAGGGCATCCCCCAGAACGTGATTGATGCTGCCCAGCGCTCCCCGGTCTATAAACTGGCGATGGACTGGAAGCTGGCCCTGCCGCTCCACCCGGAATACCGCACCCTGCCGATGGTCTGGTATGTTCCCCCGCTGTCACCGATCCAGTCTTACGCCGATGCCGGTGGCCTGCCGCAGACCGACAGCATCCTCCCCGCGGTGGAAAGCCTGCGCATTCCGGTCCAGTACCTGGCGAACATGCTCAGCGCGGGCGATACCGGCCCGGTACTGCGCGCCCTGAAACGCATGATGGCGATGCGCCACTATAAGCGCTCCCAGACCGTAGAGGGGGTGACCGATACCCGCGCTATCGAAGAGGTGGGTCTGAGCGTGGAACAGGTGGAGGAGATGTACCGCTATCTCGCCATCGCCAACTACGAAGATCGCTTCGTGATCCCGACCAGCCACCGGGAAATGGCTCGGGACGCCTTCCCGGAGCGCAACGGCTGCGGCTTTACCTTCGGTGACGGCTGCCACGGCTCCGACACCAAATTCAATCTGTTCAACAGCAGCCGCATCGACGCTATCAACATCACCGAGGTGCGCGAACATGGGGAGGGAGAGTAATGCAGATCCTCAAAATTATCGCCCTGCTGATTGAGTACCCGGACGAGGCGCTGTGGGAGAGCCGCGACGAAGCCCTCGCCCTGGTGGCGCAGGACGCGCCGAGGCTGATGCCGTTTGCAGAGCACTATCTAAACGCCCCGCTGCTTGACCGGCAGGCCGAGTGGTGCGAGGTATTCGAGCGCGGGCGTGCCACCTCGCTGCTGCTGTTCGAGCATGTTCATGCTGAATCCCGGGATCGCGGCCAGGCGATGGTCGACCTGATGAACCAGTACGAGCAGGCCGGCTTGCAGCTCGACTGCCGCGAACTGCCGGACTATCTGCCGCTCTATCTGGAGTATCTGAGCATCCTGCCCGAGGCGCAGGCGCAAGAGGGACTGCAAAACGTGGCGCCGATCCTGGCGCTGATTGGCGGGCGATTAAAACAGCGGGAGGTGGCACAGTATCAGCTGTTCGACGCCCTGCTGAAATTCGCAGGCAGTAAGCTCTCCAGTGACAGTGTCACGCAGCAGGTAGCAGGCGAAAAACGGGATGACACCCGCCAGGCACTGGATGCGGTCTGGGAAGAGGAACAGGTGAAGTTTATTGAAGATAACGCCACGGCCTGCGACAGCTCGCCGATGCAGCAGTATCAACGACGCTTTAGCCAGGACGTCGCACCTCAGTACGTGGACGTCAGCGCCGGAGGCCCAAAATGACACACCATCTGAACGTCTTTTTCTTCGATATTTACCCCTACATCTGCGCCGCGGTCTTTTTCCTCGGCAGCTGGCTGCGGTATGACTACGGCCAGTACACCTGGCGCGCCTCCTCCAGCCAGCTGCTGGATAAGCGCGGCATGAACTGGGGCTCTAATCTGTTCCACATCGGCATTCTGGGAATTTTCTTCGGCCACCTGTTCGGTATGTTAACCCCGCACTGGATGTACGCCTGGTTTTTGCCGATGGCGGTGAAACAGCAGCTGGCGATGATCGCCGGGGGGATCTGCGGGGTGCTGACGCTGATTGGCGGCTCGATGCTGCTCTACCGCCGCCTGTTTAACCAGCGGGTGCGGGCCACGTCGACCACGCCGGATATCGTCATTATGAGTATATTGCTGACCCAGTGCGTGCTCGGCCTGACGACCATTCCGTTCTCGGCGCAGTACCCTGACGGCAGTGAGATGCTCAAGCTGGTGGGATGGGCCCAGGGGATTGTCACCTTCCGCGGCGGTTCATCGGAGATGCTGAGCGGCGTGGCTTTTATTTTCCGCGTCCATCTGGTGCTGGGGATGACCATTTTCCTGATCTTCCCCTTCACCCGGCTGGTACACGTCTGGAGCGCGCCGTTTGAGTACATTACGCGGCGTTATCAGCTGGTGCGGTCGCGAAGGTAGCCCCCAGCCACGCCGGGTGGCAGCTGCGCCTTACCCGGCCTGAAAAGCGCACCACACCGTAGGCCGGGCAAGCGCATGCGCCGCCCGGCGTTGCAGGCTATTTCCCCGCCTGCGGATGGGTTTCAAACCCGGCCATCACTGCCGTGAGTTCCGCTAGCGTAAAGCCGTGCTTCGGATCATCCACCCCCAGCCCAAATCGCTCCTGCATCACCTGATAAAGTGCTTCTGCATCCGGCAGGTTAACCTGCTCCAGGGCGTGGCCGTCCTGCCAGTGGGTGAAGTGGAAGTTGGTAAGGGTCAGTTTGCCGCCGTCCGGCAGATGGCGGCACATCAGCAGATGATGACGGAAATGGGATTGCGGCCAGTGCGCTGACCAGAAGTTGCCCAACACGTAATCGGCCTGGTATTGCGCGGTGAGATCGAAGTGATACATCGACTGCCAGTGCTCATGGTGGCGGAACTGTAGCACCCAGTCGCAACCGTCGTTGATTAGCCGGTACAGGCTGTGCGGCGTCGCCTGCTCTTCTTCGGCGACCAAACGGATGGGCGCGGTCAGGGTCTGCCCGCCAAAACCGACATCGGCGATCCAGCGTTCGCCCTCCAGTTCCACCAGCAGCAGACGGTGGGTGCGCGGCGGCATCTGGGCCGGATTCGCCAGCACCACCCGCCCCAGCAGGCTGCGCACATGGAATCCCACCTCACGCAGCGCCCGCTCGAATAACCCATTCTGCTCAAAGCAATACCCGCCGCGGCGGGCGGTGACCAGCTTATCCACCAGGGATTGCTCGTCGAGCTGGATTTCACGCGGCAGCACCACATCGATATTCTCAAACGGGACGGCGCTGTTGTGATGCAGGTGCAGGCCCCGCAGGGTGGCGATGTCCGCAGAAACCGGCTGCTGCCAGCCGGTACGGGCGAGATAAGCGGTCAAAAACGGGGTCATAATCAGTTTCCTTTTTACAGTTTCCTTGTTTATAAACTATTTTTCCCCGCTCACGGTGTGAAACGTGCTTTTTATCCCCGCGCCGAGCGCTGCATGATCCCCAGCGCCGTTAACATCAGCACCAGCCCGGTCAGCAGCGTCAGGGTCGCCATCGCCATTCCCTGCCCGACCGATCCCTGTTCGAACTGCCGCCAGATGAACACCGACACGGTTTGCGTGCCCGCAGGGGCGAGCAGCAGCGAGGTGACCAGCTCGCGTGAGGCGATGGCAAACACCATCAGCATCGCCGCCAGCATCGCCGGGGAGACCAGTGGCAACACGATAAAGCGCAGCGCCTGCAACGCCGAGGCGCCATGCACCCGCGCGGCAGGCTCAAGATTCCCTCCCAGCTGGCGCAGCGCACTGCCGACATAGCGCACCGGCCACGGCAACAACAGGCAGCAGTAGGACAGGAGCAATATCGCCCAGCTGTTATAGGGCGAGACCGGCCAGAACGGACGGTTCCACAGCAGGATCAGCCCCACCCCGACCACCACGCCCGGCAAGGCGGCAGGCATCAGGGAGAGCGCATCCAGAACGCCGCGCCCTTTGATCTTCTGCACCACCACCAGCCACGCGGCCAGCAGGCCCAGCACGCCGGTAATACAGGCCGCCCCCAGCGCCAGCGACAGGCTGGTGCCCAGCGCCGACAGCGCATCCCCCTGCTGGCTGAAAAGCGCCGCATAGTGCCCGCCGGTCAGATTATCCAGCGTCACCCCGCCAGACAGGGTTCCCAGCACCCCGGACAGCGCCATCGACGCCCCCGGCAGGATCACCGCGATAAACCCGGTCAGCGCAAAAACAGCGATAACCGGCAGCGTAAAAATCCCGGCGCTGGCGCCCATATTCTCGGTCGGTTTGCCGGTAATGCTGGTCACATCCTGATGCCCGGTCAGCTTTTTCTGCAGCCACCAGGCACTCAGGGCGATAACTACCAGCACCACGGAAAGCATCGATGCGCCCGAAAGATCGATCGGCCAGTCCGCCAGCTTTTTCTCGATATCGGTGGTCAGCATCACCACGCCAGCGCGCGTGCCGAGAGCGGCAGGCACGCCAAACTCTTCAATCGCCAGGGTAAAGGCCAGCAGCATCCCCGCCGCCAGCGACGGCGAAAGCATGGGCAGCGTGATATGCCAGAACGCCCGGCCGGGGCTGGCACCGTGAACGCGGGCCACCAGCGCCAGACGCTGGCCGCTCGCCAGAAGGCTGCGCGACACCGCAAAATAGACCACCGGGAAGATATTCAGCGCCATCACCAGCACGATCCCGCTCCTGCTGAACAGCAGGTCGTTGAGGTTGACTCCGGTGATCTGTTGCAGATAGCCGTTGGTTTGCAGGACCAGCATCCAGGAGAGCGCGGCGATATAGGGCGGGGTTAAAAACGGGATCAGAAACAGCAGATCCCACAGCCTCGGCAGCGGCAGGTTAAACAGCCCGCGCGCCACGCCGAGGGGAAAGCCGATGAGCGCACTGACCAGCGCGACGCCAAGGGCAATTTGTAGCGTACCGCCCAACATGCCCGGCAGTTGCGGCTCCGCCAGTAGCTGGCTGATGCCGCTGAACGCCCCGGAGAACTGTCCGGCGCTGAAGTGCGGAAATACCGCCTGGAGCAGAATAAAGGTGAGCGGAAACGCCACCAGGATCAGCAATAATCCCAGCGTCGTTACCGATAAATATTTAGGATTCACGAAGCCGTCCTGAAGACGGGGTTGCCCCCGTCGCCTGATTATAAGGTGAAGAGCGTGTTGAAACGCTTGAGGATATCGCTGCGCTCGCTGTTGCCATCGCTTTTGGTCGGCAGAATTTTCAGGTCGTTAAGCAGCGGACGTTTGGCCTGCACGTCGCCGCGGGCGGGCATCAGCCAGGCGTCGGCCACCATCGCCTGACCTTCCGGGGAGAGAACGTAATCCACAAAGGCTTTAGCGTCATCCGCATGCTGGGTGGATTTGAGGATCATCATCGGACGCGGGGCAATCACCGTGCCGCTGGCCGGGAAGATCACCTTCAGTGATTCGCCCTGGCTGATGTTGCCATACGAGACATAATCCACCGCGCCGAACACCGCCGCTTTGGCTCCCTGCATCACCGGGGTGACCGCCTGCGCGTTCGGGCCGCTGACGACCATGCCGTTCTTTTTCAGCTCATCAAACAGGGTCCAGGCCTTGTCGCCCATGCCATTCTGCAACCCGATCAGCAGATCGAGAGAAGCACCGGACAGCGCCGGGTCCGGGGTGGTGACTTTGTCTTTAAAGGCGGCGGTGGTCAGATCGCGCCACTCTTTCGGTTCCGGGGTGCCGCTTTTAGTGTTCCAGACGATGCCCAGCGCCGAGACGCCCTGGGCGACAAAGTCCTCTGATTTCAGATCCGCAGGCACGTTAGCCGCATTGGCGCTCTGGTACGGCAACAGCCAGCCGCGGTTGTGCAGATCTTCCGCGGTATCCCAGGAGGCGGAGATCAGAATATCGGCCTGCGGGTTAGCCTGCTCCGCTTCGAGGCGGGCCATCACTTTGCCGGTGGTGGCCTGGAAGATATCCACCTTCACGCCGGTTTTCTTTTCAAAGCCGCTGGCCAGGTTTTTGGCGAGCGACCCGGGCCCGGCAGTGTAGACGGTCAGCGCGTGGGCGCTGGAGATCATAACGGACGATAACGCCATGGCTAACAGCACTCCTTTTCTAACGGACATTGTAGCTTTCATGCGAACTCCCCTGAGGTGGTAATCAAACGATCGGCAGCGACGCTGCCAGCAGACAAATGCACGATGCGATCGGCCAGGATTTCAGCCTCCCGGCGGTCGTGGGTAACATAGACGGCGGTGGTGCCGAGCTGGCGCAGCAGTGACGCCATCTCGTGACATAAGGCGCTACGCAGCTCGCTGTCGAGGTTAGAGAGCGGTTCGTCAAACAGCAGCACTCTCGGTTCCGCGACAATCGCCCGGGCCAGCGCCACACGCTGTTGCTGTCCGCCCGAGAGCCCCGCCGGTTTGCGATCGGCAAAAGCGCTTAAGCCGACGCGATCCAGTGCCTGCGCCACGCGGCTTTCACGTTCCTGACGCGGAACATGGCGCATCTTCAGCGGGAACATCACATTCTGCGCCACGGTCATGTGCGGCCAGAGGGCGTAATCCTGGAACACCATGCCGATGTCCCGGGCTTCCGGCGACAGCGCCCATCCGCTTTTCGCCACCAGGCGATCGCCAAAATGGATCTCACCCTGTGCAGGCTGGGTTAACCCCGCCAGCAGACGCAGCAGGGTGCTTTTGCCGCAGCCCGACGGCCCCAGCAGCGCAACCACGCTACCCGGCTCGATATGCAGATCGATTTGATTCAATACGGTATTCGCGCCAAAAGCGTACGACACGCCTTTGAGCGATATGGAAGTGAGCATCTTGTTATCCTCTTTGGGATTTGATGCCCGCCACTGTAGGCAGCTTGTGTTGCGAAAACATGACACCTTTGTTGCGTATTGATTTCCGATGGCTTTCAGACGTTTAATGCTCTGATGCTATTGATGAGGAATTTCTATGAGCCACTTCCGCCCCGTTGAGTTAATGCACGCCAGCCGCCTGTTAAATCACGGCCCGACCATCCTGATCACCAGCCGCGACGACTCCCTGGACCGCCGCAACGTCATGGCCGCCGCCTGGTCGATGCCGGTGGAGTTCGAGCCGCCGCGGATCGCCATCGTGGTGGATAAAAGCGCCTGGTCGCGGGAGCTGATTGAGCGCAGCGGCATGTTCGGGATTGTCATTCCCGGCGTGGCGGCCACCAACTGGACCTATGCCGTGGGCAGCGTTAGCGGGCGCGATGAGGATAAGTTCAACTGCTACGGGATTCCGGTGATTAACGGCCCGGTGCTGGGGCTGCCGGTAATTGAAGAGAAGTGCCTGGCGTGGATGGAGTGCCGTCTGCTGCCCGCCACCTCCGCGGCAGAAAAATATGACACCCTGTTTGGCGAGGTGGTCTCAGCCGCCGCCGATGAACGGGCGTTCGCGGCCGGACGCTGGCAGTTTGACGACGATAAGCGCAACACCCTGCACCACCTGGGCGCAGGCACCTTTGTGACCAGCGGGAAGCAGGTGAAAGCGCCTGAGTGAAATAACCGGTGTTTATTCAGATGCCGGATTTTGCCCGGCGGCGCTTCGCTTGCACGGGCCTACACGAGCACGGGACACGTAGGCCGGGTAAGGCGCAGCCGCCACCCGGCGTCGCAGGTCCTGCACTGTAGTCAATATCGTCTAATAGGTCTTATAAGGGATCCGCATGCGGTCCAGCAGGTTGGTAAAGTCCTGCACCGCCACAAAGGCCACCGCGCCCTTGCCGGGGATGACGTTGGTGATGATCCCCACCGTCTCCCCGGTCAGGCTGTCTATTACCGGTCCGCCGGACATGCCCGATACCGCCCCCGCCCCGGTAATGATGCCGTAGTAGCAGCCGTTGCGCTTCACAAAGCCGTCGATTTTGCCCCGGCTGGATTTGGGCAAACTGTTGATGGCGCTATAGCCAAACAGCGTAACGTTGCGTCCGGCCCGGGCCCAGGCCAGTTGATGGACGATCTTGCCGCGGTTGTTATCGCCAATTACCGCGACATCACAGGTGGGATGCTGGGCTCTGACCGGCTTGAGCAGCGGCACCGCGACGTGCGCGGCGGTGAGCGACAGCTGGCTTGAAACCGGGAATGTGGTGCCCTGCATCCCGGCGGCAAGCCAGTTCAGCGGTGCCGGCAGGCCGATAAAAACGAGATCCGCCTGCCGGGTGGCGGCAAAGTCGGTTTTGCTGGTGCCAGACATCACCACACACCCCAGCAGTAACAGGGGTGCCATGAGTGCGGCGAGAGCATAATGCAGACGCTTCATGGTTCACCCCACGGGCCTACTTTTTCGACCGCCCGGCGATGATCTCATCGGCCACGATACGCGGCGCTTCGGCGTAGTGGTGGAACTCCATGCTGTAGGTGGCTCGCCCCTGGGACATGGAGCGCAGCGTGGTGGCGTAGCCGAACATCTCCGCCAGCGGCACGTCGGCGCGAATAATCTGGCTGCCGAACCGCTCCTCCATCCCCTGCACCAGCCCGCGCCGGGAGGAGAGATCGCCCATAATGTTCCCGGCATACTCTTCCGGGGTTTCCACCTCCACATGCATCATTGGCTCCAGGATCACCGGGTCGGCCTTGCGCGCTGCGTCCTTAAAGCCAAAGATCGCCGCCATGCGGAAGGCCATCTCCGAGGAGTCGACATCGTGATAAGAGCCGAAAGTCAGGGTCGCTTTGATATCCACCACCGGATAGCCCGCCAGCACCCCGCTGTTCATCGCTTCCCGCAGCCCTTTCTCAACCGACGGAATATACTCCCGGGGCACCACCCCGCCCTTGGTGGCATCGACAAACGTAAAGCCGCTGCCCGGCGCCTGCGGCTCAAGGCTCAGCACCACGTGGCCATACTGTCCTTTCCCACCGGACTGGCGGACAAACTTGCCCTCAACGTCGCTCACCGCTTTGCGAATGGTTTCCCGGTAGGTCACCTGCGGGCGACCAATGTTGGCCTCGACGCCAAACTCCCGCTTCATGCGGTCGACGATGATCTCCAGGTGTAGTTCGCCCATCCCGGAAATGATCGTCTGACCGGACTCTTCATCGGTATGCAGGTGGAAGGAGGGATCTTCCGCCGCCAGACGATGCAGGGCGATGCCCATCTTCTCCTGGTCAGTTTTGGTTTTTGGCTCGATGGAGAGGGAGATCACCGGGTCCGGGAACGCCATCCGCTCAAGGGTGATCACCGCGTTGGGGTCGGTCAGGGTGTCGCCGGTGGTGACATCTTTCAGCCCGACGCAGGCGGCGATATCCCCGGTGCGCAGCTCCTCCACGTCATGCCGGTCGTTGGCGTGCATCAGGACGATACGCCCGATGCGCTCCTTCTTGCCTTTCACCGGGTTAAAGACCGCGTCGCCCTTTTTCAGCACCCCGGAGTAGACGCGGATAAAGGTCAGCTGCCCGACGTAGGGGTCGGACATCAGCTTGAACGCCAGCGCCGAGAAGGGTTCGTCATCATTAGGGTGGCGCTCGGCGTGCTGGCCTTTTTCATCCACGCCGTCGATAGCGGGCACGTCGAGGGGGGACGGCATCAGCTCGATCACCGCATCGAGCATTCGCTGCACCCCTTTGTTTTTAAAGGCGCTGCCGCAGAGCATCGGCTGGATCTCTCCAGCCACCGTCCGTTTACGTAAGCCGCGGATAATTTCTGCCTCGTCGAGCTCATTGGTGTCGAGGTATTTATCCATCAGCTCGTCGCTGGCCTCCGCCGCCGCAGAGACCATTTTATCCCGCCAGGTCCGGGCAGTGGCCTGTAAATCATCCGGCACCGGGGCATAGGTAAAGGTCATCCCCTGGGTAGCGTCATCCCAGATGATGGCCCGCATGTGGATCAGGTCCACCACCCCGGTGAAATGCTCTTCCGCGCCGATGGGGATGACAATCGGTACCGGGTGCGCTTTCAGCCGGTCGATCATCATCTGCACCACGTGGAAAAAATCGGCCCCCGGACGGTCCATTTTGTTGACAAAGGCGATACGCGGCACCCGGTACTTATTGGCCTGCCGCCAGACGGTTTCCGACTGCGGCTGTACTCCGCCTACCGAGTCATAGACCATTACCGCCCCGTCCAGCACCCGCATGGAGCGCTCCACCTCGATGGTAAAATCGACGTGGCCGGGGGTGTCGATGATATTGATCCGGTGCGGCTCATAGCTGCGATCCATGCCGGACCAGAAGCAGCTTACCGCCGCCGAGGTGATGGTAATCCCCCGCTCCTGCTCCTGCGCCATCCAGTCGGTGATCGCCGCACCATCGTGGACCTCCCCCATCTTATGGCTCACCCCGGTATAGAAGAGGATGCGCTCGGTGGTGGTGGTTTTACCGGCATCAATATGCGCCGAGATACCGATATTGCGATAACGCTCGAGAGGAATAGGCCGGATCATGATGCATCCTTATTTAATGGACATGACAAACGCGCGCTGGGTTAGCGCGTGCAGGTATGTAGATCAGTGTAGTGCTCTGTCAAAGGGGGGACGGGTGATTCTGCGGTGAATGTACTGAGAACATTTCAACGCCAGGAGTTCGATGCAGGCTAGCCCGCATGAATCAACTTTGTTTAAACGAATAAAAAAACCTTATTTATTTTCGGGATCAATGTTTTTGCAAATTAACCTTAATGTATGTAGGCTTTTTTTCGTTTATCAACTAATTAAAGGATTACACAAATGGCAATTCCAGCTTACTTATGGATGAAAGACGATGGTGGAGCTGATATTAAAGGATCGGTTGATGTTAAAGATCGTGAAGGAAGCATTGAGGTTCTGGGTTTTAGTCATGGATTACACTTACCGACTGATAATAGCACAGGCAAAATCACCGGAACGCGCTTACATGCGCCATTAACATTTCAGAAAGAATTTGATTCCTCAAGCCCATATATATATAAGGCTGTAGCTCAGGGGCAGACACTAAAAAGCGTAGAATTGAAATGGTATAAAATTAATCACTCAGGACAAGAGGAAGAGTACTTCAATATGTTACTTGAGAACGTTAAGGTTATTTCAATTTGCCCCATGATGCACGATTGTAAAAATCCAGCAACTGAAAAGCATAATCATCTGGAAGCAGTATCCTTACGATATGAGAAAATAACATGGAAATATTGTGATGGGAATGTCATTTTCTCCGATAGCTGGAATGAACGATGATCCAATGCACTTTCCATCTAAATGGGAATCAACTAAGTAATCTGAGCTGCCCCGGAATAGGTTTTTTTCCGGCTTATTCTGGTACAGGCACATCACGCAACAATGCTAATGATATTGCAATCCCTTCTATCGGACCGCTACCGCCAGGTTTATACTACATTGTTACACGTGGTACAGGTGGTGCACTAACAGGGTTGAGTGATGCTTTTGCATCGTTCGTATCCGGTTCGGACAGGTCAGTATGGTTTGCTTTGTACAGACATGACGCACAGATTGATGATATTACGTTCACAGGACAGGTAGAAAGAGGACACTTTCGCTTGCATCCCGCTGGTTATAAAGGCGTAAGCGAAGGTTGTATTACCTTGCCGCGTCTATCAGATTTTATGCTGTTACGCGATGCTTTGCTTAAAACGCCAACCATACAAGTAACGTCCTCATTAACTGCTTTCGGTACTATACAGGTGTATTAATGAAGCCACTGCATTACGTGTTATTATGGATTGGGGAAGCGCTGCTATACACCCTGGTGTTAGCGGCCTTATTTTTACTGATACCAGAAATGAAAGCCTATAGTTTGGTGAGAATCTTTACAGATGTCATCCCTGGTGATACATGGGATAAATATTATTTCCTTTCCCTCTGCATTTTATCATTACTCATCGTAGCCATCATCGTTTATATAACTGCATCACTGAAAAAGAGATAAAATCAACACCCTTATAGATAATAACTGTAAGGGTGTTTCGTGAATATCACAACCTAACGACTCTTCGATATACATGTTGGCCGAATTAAATTCAGAGATTCATTTTCATGCCAGATACTCTAAGCATTAAGAAGTAAATTTTATCGTTTTCAAAGTAATACATCGCCCTGCTCTGTCCTCAGCCAGCGCGGAGCTTTCAGCCTGTAAGTAAAATAACTCACTAGGTCAAACAGCAAATCTTCGATAACGCGCTGCTGCTCGCTTGTCAGCATGCCACTCATTGTCAACTGAGTGAGTTCCTGACAGTACCGGCACAGAGTATCGGTTTCCGGCTCGAACACGGGGAGATGAGTGGGCAGCGTATCAATGGTCAACACATCCACCATTTCCGGAGGAATGGGCTCGTTAAGCGTCGGCATCAGCAGAGAGAGGCTGGTAGACAGCCGTCCGCACAGAGCCAGTTTATCTCGGGGATCGTCGGCTTCTACCATCGCTTCAACGTAGCGTTCGCAGTTATCTGCAAGCTCGATGAAATCGGTAAGATGGTTGAAGGGTCTGGTAATTAATGCGTGAATTGGGGTTAGGGTCGTAGCCATATTGGCAACCTCACTAAGTGATTAATTTACATCACCACAGGAGAGGCTAATCTCGCTGGTGGTGAACTGAACGGAGTTAGCCTTACCGGCCTTAGTGACACCGGCGCGCTTTGCAGCGCCCCCGTCCAGCCCACCATTGAGGTGTAGCAGGTCGCACGGCGCAAATGAAGCTTTGCGCCGTCACTAAGGTTGCAGGAGGCTAATCCCGACGCCTGATTTTGCAAGCGCAACAAGAAGATACTGCGATACAGACGAGACGGCAAGAGGCATTCCCGGAAGCAGCCTCGCAAATTGTTGAAAAAACGCCGTGTGGTGGCTGCGCCTTACCCGGCCTACGGGGCCGGTGCCGTTGTAGGCCGGGCAAGCGCAGCGCCGCCCGGCACTGCTCCTGTCAGGCGATCATTATCACCCGGATATCATTCACGTTGGTTAATGTCGGGCCGGTCACCACCAGATCGCCTGCGGCGGCAAAGTAGCTATAGCTGTCATGCCCGCGCAGCATCGCCTTAGCATCCAGCGCGGTGCGAGCCAGCGTCTCCGGCGTCACTATCGCTCCCGCCGCATCCTCGGTGCCGTCAATCCCGTCGCTGTCCCCGGCGATGGCGTAAATTCCCGCCTCGCCCTTCAGGGCACAGGCCAGCGCCAGCAGGAACTCGGTGTTGCGCCCGCCGCGGCCACATCCCGTATCGCCAATCGTCACCGTGGTCTCTCCACCGCTCAGCAGCACCGCCGGGCCTTTTACCGGCAGGCCGTGCTGTTTCACGGATTTCGCAATCCCGGCCATCACGATACCTAATTGCGCGCTTTCCCCTTCCAGGGCATCCCCCAGGATCAGCGGGGTGTATCCCATCTTCTGCGCCACGGCTGCGGCAGCGGCCAGCGCGCCGGAGGGGGTGGCGATCAGGCGGATATCTTCGTCGATTTCCGCTGTCGTCACCGGGGCGCGCGGGGTGCGTAGCACCCGCATTACCGGCTCCGGCAGTTTCAGGCCATAGCGGGCGATAATCTCCAGCGCCTCTTCTGGCGTGGCGCTGTCCGCCACCGTCGGGCCGGAGGCAATGCTCTGGGGATCGTCACCCGGTACGTCGCTGATGATAAGCGTCATCACCCTGGCAGGCAGCGCCGCCAGCGCCAGACGTCCGCCTTTGATGTCCGACAGCTGCTTGCGCACGGTGTTCATCTCGTTGATGGTCGCCCCGCTCTTCAACAGCGCTTTGTTTACCGCCTGCTTATCGGCCAGGGTAATGCCCTGGCGCGGGAGGGCCAGCAGGGACGATCCCCCGCCGGAGATCAGCGCGATCACGCAGTCGTCGGCGGTGAGGTGCTTGACCTGCTCCATCATCAGCATTGAGGCCACTTCGCTCATGGCATCGGAGACCGGGTGCGCCGCCTCGACGATACGAATTTTTTGCGTCGAGGCGGCATGGCCATAACGGGTCACCACCACGCCCTGCAGATCGACATCCGGCCAGGCGGCCTCCAGCGCGGCGGCCATGGCGGCGCTGGCTTTCCCGGCACCGACTACAATGCAGCGCCCGCGCGGTTTCGCCGGCAGGGCGTTAATCAGCGCCTCATGGGGGTCGGCGCTTTTCACCGCCGCCATAAAGATCTCAGTAAGCGCCCCTCGCAGGGCGCTATCGTCGTGTTGTGCCATAGATCAGCCTTCTGCAATGGCGCGGATCACCGCCTGGGTGACCTCGCGGGTGTTGGCCGTGCCGCCCACGTCCGGGGTCATGATCCCTTCGGCGCAGACCTGCTCCACCGCCGCCATCAGGCGCGCGGCAGCTTCCCCTTCCCCCAGATGTTCCAGCATCTGCGCCGCGGTCCAGAAGCTGGCGACCGGGTTGGCGATACCCTTGCCGGTAATATCAAAGGCCGAGCCGTGGATCGGTTCGAACATCGACGGGAAACGACGCTCCGGGTCGATATTGGCGGTCGGCGCGACCCCCAGACTGCCCGCCAGCGCCCCGGCCAGGTCGGAGAGGATATCGGCGTGCAGGTTGGTCGCCACGATGGTATCCAGCGACGCCGGGTGCAGGGTCATGCGCACGGTCATGGCATCCACCAGCATCTTGTCCCAGGTGACGTCCGGGAATTCGCGGGCGACGTCGGCGGCGATCTCATCCCACATCACCATCCCGTGACGCTGGGCGTTGGACTTGGTGACGACGGTTAACAGCTTACGCGGACGCGACTGCGCCAGGCGGAAGGCGTAGCGCATAATGCGCGTCACCCCGGTGCGGGTGAAGATCGCCACCTCGGTGCCCACCTCTTCCGGCAGGCCGCGGTGCGCGCGACCGCCGTGGCCGGAATATTCCCCTTCGGAGTTTTCACGCACGATCACCCAGTCGAGGGTGCCGGGTACCGCCTTGCGCAGCGGGGACTGAATGCCCGGCAGGATTTTAGTTGGCCGCACGTTGGCATACTGATCGAAGCCCTGGCAGATCGGCAGACGCAGCCCCCACAGGGTGATGTGATCCGGCACGTCCGGAGCACCCACCGCGCCAAAGTAGATGGCATCAAAGGCTTTTAACTGCTCCAGCCCGTCTTCCGGCATCATCACGCCGTGGGTTTTGTAGTAGTCCGAGCCCCACTCGAAGGTATGTACCGAGAAACGCATATCTCCCTGACGCTGGGCCAGGGCGTGTAAGACCTCAACCCCTGCGGTGATCACTTCCGGGCCGATACCGTCTGCGGGGATGGCTGCAATGGCGTAATCTTTCATAGTTTTTTTCCTTAAATTAATGTTTTGACTGAATTAATGTTTCGTTGGCCTGCGTTTTACGGCTGGATGCCGAGAGCCACAGCACAACCAGTGAAGAGAGGATCAGCAGCCCGGCGACAAACCACAGCCCCCAGGCGTAACTGCCGGTCTGTTGCTTGATCAGGCCAATCATGAACGGACCGACGAAGCCGCCCAGGTTGCCGAGGGAGTTGATGGTGGCGATCCCCGCCGCCGAACCGGAAAGAAACAGGGTTGGCATGCTCCACAGCGGTGGCTTGGAGGCGCTGATGCCGCAGTTAACGATGGTCAGGGCGAGGATCACCCCAACGATGCTTGCCGTGCTGCCCGCCATAAACAGCCCTGCCGCAGCCACAATGCAGGCGGCAATTACGTGCCAGGAGCGTTCGCCGGTTCTGTCGGAATGACGCGCCCAGAGCACCATGGCCGCTACCGCCAGCACCGCCGGGATCGCATTCAGCAGGCCAACGGTCATGGAGGAGACGCCGAGGGTTTTGATGATCTGCGGGGACCAGATGCCCAGGGTATAGAGTCCGGCGGAGGTGCCGAAGTAGACCAGCGACAGGGCGAGAACGCGTTTATCCAGCAACCCTTTCCAGACGCTGTGCTGGGCCGTGGCCTGTTTCGCCGCCTGCTCGCGTTGCAGGGTGGCAATCAGCCAGCCACGCTCCTCTTCGCTGAGCCATTTCGCCTTTTCCGGGCGATCGGTGAGCCAGAACAGCACCACCACGCCGAGGATCACCGCCGGCACCGCTTCGAGAACAAACATCCACTGCCAGCCGGCGAAGCCCATCATGCCGTGCATCTCCAGCAGCGCCGCGGATATCGGCGAGCCGAGGGCGGTGGAAATGGGTGCTGCCGCCATAAAGATGGCCGTCACCTGGGCGCGCTTTTGCGCCGGGAACCAGTAGCTTAAGTAGAGGATGATCCCCGGGAAGAAGCCCGCTTCCGCCACGCCGAGCAGAAAACGCAGGGTGTAGAAGCTGGTCGTGCCCTGCACGAAGGCCATGGCGCCGGAGACCAGCCCCCAGGTGATCATCACCCGGGCAATCCAGATACGCGCCCCGACCTTGTGGAGGATCAGGTTGGAGGGCACCTCAAACAGGAAGTAGCCGAGAAAGAAGATCCCGGCACCGAAACCAAACACTGCCGGGGAGAAGCCGAGGTCGGCGTTCATGGTGAGCGCCGCGAAACCGATATTCACGCGGTCGAGGAAGGCGATGAAGTACAACAGCATGATGAAGGGTACGATGCGCAAGGTGATTTTGCGCATTACCCGTTGTTCGATTGTGCAGGTCATGTGAGGTGTTCCTCATAATTATTTTGTAGGGTACGCAGTCGGGCTGCCTTGATGAGTATGCTGATATTTCTTGCATGATCATGCGCATCGGTTTATACAAAAAAATGCAATAATCGAGAGCGAGCCAGAATGGAACTACAACACCTGCGCTGTTTCATGGCGGTAGCCGAAACCCTGCATTTCGGTCAGGCGGCCCAGCGCCTGGATATGCTGCCCTCCGCCCTGGGAAGAAATATTCGTCTTTTAGAAGAGGCACTTGGCACGAGGCTGTTTACCCGCTCGACCCGCCGGGTGGCGCTGACGGAGAATGGCGTCTTGCTGCGGGAAGAGGCACGTAAGCTGCTCGCCCATGCCGACGCGATTATGTTGCAATTTCGTCAAAATCCACGCCGGGCGCAGCCGCTTTTGCGCGTCGGCACCATCGACAGCGCGGCCATCGGTTTGCTGCCCGGACTGCTGCATCTCTTCCGCCAGCACTACCCGGATGTGGAGATTCAGCTTTTCGAAGATAAGACCGTACACCTCCTGCCGAAGCTGAAAAGCGGCAGGCTGGATCTGGTCTTTATCCGCCCGCCTGCCCAGCTCGACGCCCAGTTTGGCCGGGCATTTTTATGCAATGAGCCGGGAATTCTCGCCCTGCCCGCCAGCCATCCGTTTGCTGACCGGGAGAAGGTCGATATCGCGGAGCTGGAAGGGATGCCGATGATCCTGCCGGAGCGGCGCTCGCGCCCGCACAGCCACGACCTGACCATGAATCTTTTCCATCACGCCGGGATAGAAGTGACAGTGTCACAGATGGCGGACGAGAAGCAGACCATTATCAACCTGGTGGCAGCGGGTATTGGTCTGGCGATTGTGCCCGCCTGGAGTAGCCGCTATCTGATGCCGGGCGTGAAATTTGTGCAGCTGAACGGTGCGGAGCAGATGGGGATGCCGCTGGAGGCGGTGTGGATGGCCGGGGCGCAGGATGAGATTCGGGATAATATGCTGGCGATGCTTGAAGCGCATCCGGAGCTGTATGTATGAATCGCCGGGTGGCGGCTGCGCCTTACCCGGCCTACAAGGGTACAGAAGCCGTAGGCCGGGCAAGCGCAGCGCCGCCCGGCAAATCCTGATGACGGTCTGAATTCGGGAAACAGATCTTTTGATTCAGCTGCACACTAATATCCCATGTCCCTATATGCTTCATTGGTTTTTATAACTAACGCTAAGCAGCCTATGCTAATAAACCCGACGAAAGGGATAAAGATACTCGCAATAAGCCCCCAAAGAGATAGCGGGGCATTTTTATCTGAGAAAGTAATCTGATATGCAAAGAATGAAATTACACAGAAAAATGCAGCCATAACCGAAGGCATAAGTGGATTACTCCAGCTTCCCCACTCAAGGTTTGCCGGGATACTGGTTTTCTGGGAAGAGAGTGCAGTAATACAAAATTTGTTTTTTTCTGAACAGGCCACCAACTGCTCCCCTTGGGCATATTTCACCGCATCTGCCGCCAAAGCCAGCGCCAGCCACCGATACCCGGCACTCTTTTCGCCGAAAGAGGCATCTACATCCAGCCGCTCCGATGCCAGCCCCCTTTCATCCAGAACCTGCATTAACGGGTATTTCTCAGTACGGGGCAGCCCGGTATGCCAGAGCGTTTTCGGTGTAAGTACCGAGCCTGCCTCCAGATAGATCGGCATTTTTGCCTCAACATCTGTCACACCGGCCATGGGCTGATACAGATAAACCGGTTTTTCACCTTCCTCCCGGACATAATGGTTGGTCAGCAGGAATGCACAAGCATTTTCCATGTTCTTTGATTCATTTTCTTCTTCATGTAAATCAACGATAACCAATAATCGGTTTTCAACCCTGTAATCTGACAGTTTGGTCCATTTGCTGATAAGTGCATAATCGGGACATTCAGTGCTGTATTCAATTTTGCAGGTACTGGCATGAACCACACCTAATCGGTCCAGCGAGCGCCTCAGCTCTTCTATACAATTTTCATTCCCTCCGCGAACCCAGACAATGGTTTCAAAAACCCGGTAATTGTATCCCTTCAGCTTTTCGGCCATCGGAGCCAGTAGGCGGCAAAATACCTGTTCATTGCGCGTCTGGTCGAAAAGCGCTTCCAGCAGAATTTTTACCGGTGTTTTCGGCGCCAGTGGAAACTCCCCTTCCAGCTTCAACATGTTCAGTGCCGGTTGCTCCAGCGGAGTGATGGCAGACCATGCTGCAATAGCCACATTTTTTCGAGCATAAGCTTTTAAATGAATTTCCCGCTCTTTTGCAATGAATTTACGAGTTTCAAAATAGTGAATATTGGCGTCATGAAACATGAACGCTACATAAACAATCACAGAGACAAGGCAAAAGGGTAAAATAACTGAAGGCACAAAAAAAATGGCAGTAACCTGTTCCTTTTCAGGCCAGGTTAAAGCTCTGATCAGCAGGCTCGCTCCTATGGCGACAACATACAGGACAATAATAACCGCGACTGGCACATCGGTATCTGCATCTGGCTGTTTCTTGAATAACCACCACTCTTTCATCACGCAGCCCCCGCGACAGGCAAGGTACTTTTGATTTCGCAACCACAGGCCGCGTGACAACCATCCACCACAACCCCCCTGCCGCGCATAGTCCAGGTGGGATGACATTCATTTATTGGAAATGTCCCTCTGTGCAAAGGGCACGTCACCAGATCGGCCCTGAGGGCCACGGGTTTGCCCATAAAGGGCGCACCGGAAGCTGTCGTTACTTTTCCACCGCTTACCAGCGGGTCGTTTAATCGAATGACACCTTTCATTATTTCTATCTCCTTATCGTCCTGCATCCATATCACAGCGCATCCGATCCCAGCCGGTGTAACCCTTCACTTCGGGGACTTTGTCGGGTAAATCCTGATAGTTTGCTTTAAATTGGGCTGTATTATCTTTCAGTGCTTGTTTGGTGATGTAATCCATCCCCCAGGCTGGCCCTGGGAAACGGGGTTCTATTTTCCCATTTACTTTGCTTCCCATACCGTCATCCACGGTATATTCAATCCCTGGGCCACCAGGCAGAATGCGCGGATCTTCAAACGGTTTTGAAGACATATACAGCCGGTGTTTGGTCTGCAGAAAGCCCTGATCGTTGACGACGGTAAAAGACACCACGTCTTCTGCGGGCGCTCTGTTATCTCCATTCGGTTCATTATGTCCGGGCGCAAAGCCAACCGCCTTCCAGGTTTTGCCATAATCTTTTGAAACAAGAAATCCATCCACTTGCCAGTTGGTAATTGCTATATACCTCTCAGAGGGATGGATAAACTTTCGCGTAAAAATTCGATAAAACTGACTTGCTGGTGTTGTGTGAATACCTCGTTTAGTGTCCGTATACCAGAGTTCTCCTTCGCAGTCCCAGCCTTTAAGCTCCAGAAATCGATGGTCATCAAACCGATAAACTATCTGCGTCGGTGGCTCTTTCGCCACGCAATCTGCAGTTAATACAACAGCGGCAACTGTGAGAGATGTACATAATCCTTTCATCACTTATCGCCCCGCGTCCATATCACAGCGCATTCGATCCCAGCCGGTGTAACCCTTCACATCGGGGACTGTGTCGGGCAAATTTTGCCAGTTCGTCTTAAGCTGTTGCGTGCTCCCCTCAAGCCCTTGCCTGGTCATGTAAATCATCCCCCAGGCCCACCCAGGAGAACGGGCTTCCAGCTTTCCGTTTACTATGCCTCCCATACCGTCATCCACGGTATATTCAATCCCTGGGCCCCCCGGCAGAATGCGCGGATCTTCAAACGGTTTTGAAGACATATACAGCCGGTGTTTGGTCTGCAGAAAACCCTGATCGTTGACGACGGTAAAAGACACCACGTCTTCTGCGGGCGCTCTGTTATCACCATTAGGTTCATTATGTCCGGGCGCAAAGCCAACCGCCCTCCAGGTTTTGCCATAATCTTTTGAAACAAGAAATCCATCCACTTGCCAGTTGGTAATTGCTATATACCTCTCAGAGGGATGGATAAACTTTCGCGTAAAAATTCGATAAAACTGACTGGCTGGTATTGTGTGAATACCTCGTTTAGTGTCCGTATACCAGAGTTCTCCTTCGCAGTCCCAGCCTTTAAGCTCCAGAAATCGATGGTCATCGAACCGATAAACTACCTGAGTCGGCGGCTCTTTCGCCTGACACTCAGAAGCCAGCACAACGGTGACGACGGCGAAAAAAGTACATAATCCTTTCATCAATTATCGCCCCGCATCCATGTCACAGCGCATATGATCCCAGCCGGTGTAGCCTTTAACTTCAGGTACTTTGTCGGGTAGGCCCTGATAGTTTGTCTTAAACTGGGCTATGTCCTCTCTCAGACCCTGTTTGGTGATGTACTCTAGTCCCCACGCAGGGCCTGAGGAGCCAGGTCTTAGCTTCCCGTTTACATTATTTCCCATACCATCGTCCACGGTAAATTCAATC